>DATJTV010000239.1:0-8842 GCA_035503055.1 Acetobacteraceae bacterium | reverse complement strand
GCGTTGGGCAGGATGTGCTTCACCATCAGCCGGAAACGCGAAGCGCCGAGCGCGCGCGCCGCCTCGACGAATTCCTTTTCCCGGAGCGAGAGAAACTGCGCGCGCACCAGCCGGGCGAGCGGCATCCAGCGCAGGCCCCCGATCACGACCACGATCAGCAGGAAGATCCCGCCCTCCTCTCCGAGTGCCGCGCGGAGCGTGTCCCGAAAGAGGAAGATCAGCAGCAGCAGCAGCGGAACCTGCGGCAGTGCCAGGAAGAGATCGGTCAGCCACATCAGCGCGGCGTCGACGCGCCCGCTCGCCATGCCCGAGATCGCGCCGACCATCACACCCAGTCCGCCGGCCACGGCCATCGCGGCGATGCCCACCGCGATCGAGATGCGCCCGCCATAGATCATCCGTGCCAGGAGGTCCTGGCCGAGATCGTCCGTGCCGAACGGATGCGCCCAGCTCGGGCCTTGCAGGATCGCGGTGAAGTCGATGTCGCTGATCGAGACCGGCCAGAGCAGCGGCCCGAAGATGACGCCGAACACGATCAGCCCCAGGATGAAGAGGCTGATCAGCGCGAGCCTGTGCCTGCGGAACCGGCGCCAGGCCTGCCGGCGCAGCGAGACGCGCTGCTCCGCAACCGGCTCCACGCGGAGCGGCGGCGCTTCGTCAGCGATAAGCGATGCGGGGATCGAGCCAGGCATAGAGGAGATCGGCGAAGAGGTTGAAGAGAATGACGAGCACCGCATAGACGAACGTGATCGCCATCACGACCGGCGTGTCGTCCGAAAGGATCGAGGAGATCAGCAGGGATCCCATGCCGGGGATGCGGAAGATCTGCTCGGTGATGATCGCGCCGCCGAAGACGACCGGCAGTTGCACGGCGACCAGCGTCACCACCGGGATGAGCGCGTTGCGCACGATGTGCCGCGTGATCACCTTGCGCTCGCCGATGCCCTTCGAGCGCGCCGTCGTCACGTAATCGAGCTTGACCACGTCGAGGACCGAGGCGCGCACGTAGCGCACCAGCGCCGCGCCCTGGAAGAGGCCGAGCACGGTCACCGGCATGACCGACTGGAGGATGTTCTGCCACAGCCAGGCGATGCCCGTGACGGAAAGATCCGTTCGGAACACGAAGGGCAGCCACCGCAGCCGGATGCTGAAGACGAGGATCAGGACGAGGCCGGTGAAGAAAGTGGGCAGCGAGAAGCCGATGAAGGCGAGCGTGTTGGCGATCTTGTCGAACAGGGAATAGGGGCGGGTGCCCGCCAGCACGCCGACCGGAACGGCGACCAGGATGGCCAGGATCTCGGCAGCGCCGAGAATAACCAGCGACACCGGCAGCCTTTCGAAGATCAAGGTCGAGACATTGATCCGGCTTGAGAACGAAAAACCCCAGTTCCCGTGCAGCATGGCGAACAGCCAGTGCAGGTAGCGAAGCCAGACCGGATCGTCGAGGCCGAAGCTCTTCCGCAGCTGGGCGACCACGGCGGGCGGCACGTTGGGGTTGGTCAGCAGCTGCCCGAACGGGTCGCCCGGCGCGAGTGCCAGGATCGCGTAGATGATGGCGCTGATCCCGAGCAGGCTCGGGATCGTCATCATCAGTCGCCGCAGGATATAGGCGCGCGACATCAAGGGCTCCGTGAGCCGGCCGCCGGGGCTTCGCCCCGGCGCGCCGCTCGCGAGGTCAGGCTTTGGTCTCCTTGTACCAGTCCGCCAGGTCCCAGGTGTCGTCGTCCCAGCCGCTGAGCTCCATCTGCAGCTCGTTGACCGCGGCACCCACCGTCTTGCGGAAGATCAGCGGGATGACGACGACGTTGTCGACGACGAGATCGTTGAGCTGGATGAACATCGCCGCCCGCTTCATGGGGTCGAGTTCCGTCGTCGTCTCGGCGTAGATCTTGTCGTATTCGGCGTTCTGCCAGCGCGTGATGTTGCGGCCCTGCCATTTATTCGATTTCTGGGCGACCTGCGTCGAGAGGAACTGCTGCATCCAGAAACCGGGGTCCGGATCCGTCGGGTTCGTCGTGTACATCTGCAGGTCGGCATAGAACTTGGGGTACGTATCGTCGTTGCCGACGTCCGAGGAGAAGTACACGGAAGCGAGAATCGCCTTCAGCTGGAGATCGATCCCCGCCTTGTGGCAGGCCTGCTTGACGATCTCCTGCGTCTCCTGCCGCGGCTGGTTGATCGAGGTCTGATAGAGCCAGGAGAGCTTCTTGCCGTCCTTCTGGCGGATGCCGTCCGGGCCCGGCTTCCAGCCGTTCGCCTCCAGAAGGTCGACGGCCTTCTGGATGTTGAATTCCCAGGAGGTCTTCTTGGACACGTACTGCGCCGGACCGTTGAGGAAGTTCGACGTGGCCCAGCCGGTCTCGCCGTAGATGTATTTCTCCACCGCACCGCGGTTGACGAGCAGCGAGAGCGCCTTGCGCACCACGGGATCGCTGAGCGTCGGGTTCTTGGTCTCGATGCTGGAGCGCTGGCCGTCCACCACCTTGTTGGGATCGGTGAAATTGATCTGGATATGCTCGATGTCCGTGCCCGCGGCGAACTTGAGACGCCCCTTGCCCCCGGCCTGGATCTTCTTCAGGAGGTCCCAGGAAACCTGGAGGTCCCAGGCATAGTCGTATTCGGCCGTCTCCATCACGGCGCGGGCCGCCGAGGTGGCGTCGCCGCCGCCCTTCATCTCGACCGCGGCGAAGTAGGGCCGGTAGGGCTGGTGGTAGTCGGTATTGATCACGCCCTCGACCAGATCGCCGGGCGTGAAGCTCTTGAACTTGTAAGGTCCGGTCCCGACCGGCTTCAGGTTCCACGGCGCCTGGCGGGATTTCGCGCCGATATAGGGCTCGAAGAGGTGCTTCGGGATGAGGCAGCCATTGGCGGCCACGAAGGGGTCCGCCCAGAACGGCGTCGGGCGCGAAAACAGAACTTTGACGGTGTAGTCGTCGATCTTCTGGACCTTGATGTAATTGTAGCTGCCGGCCGTCACCGCCGCCGTCTGCGGGTTGCTGGCGTACTCCCAGTTGAAGACGACGTCATCGGCGGTGAAGGGCTGCCCGTCGTGCCATTTCACCCCCTTCTTGAGCTTCCAGATGACGAAGGTGCCGTCCTCGGCAATGCCGCCGTTCTGGACGCTCGGGACCTCGGCCGCGAGGATCAGCTTCAGATTGGCCTCGGGATCCCACGCCGCCAGCGGCTCATAGAAGAGGCGCGATGCGTCCTGGTCCTTGGTGCCGGTGGCGAAATGCGGATTGAGGAGGGTCGGCGCCTCCCACCAGAGCAGCTTGAGCGTGCCGCCGGCGCCGGCCTTGGTCGGCTTGTAGGTGAACGGCGTCTCCGCCATCGCGACACCGCCGAACGCCAGCAGCTGGGTCGCCATCGGGGCCGTCAACCCCAGCACGGCCATGCGTTGGATGAAGCCCCGCCGCGAAAGGCGCCCCTCCTTCACCCGCTCGATCATGCCCCGAAGATTTTTTTCGTCCATGCAAGCCTCCTGCGGCAACGGGTTCGCATGCCCTCCTGCGCGACGGGACATGCTTGAGCCGGTATTGGCGGGGGACCCTATAGAGTTCCGCGCGTCCCGGTCAACGCTCATCTGTGCCAGGCGCGGGGCTGGCGCGAGGCATGAAAAAACCTCCATGTCGCTCGCGCCGGGGCCGCTGGACAGGCGCCGCGCCGCCCGCCCCATGATGCTTCCCATGGTGCCATCGATGCCATGTTCCGGTTCGCGAACGGCGAGCCGCCTGCTCGCCGACCTCATCGTCTTCGACCCGCGGCGGCTCGCTTGGCGGCTCGCGATCCGCACCATGATCGCGCTCCTCGTCCCGCTCGAGCTTGCCCGCCTCCTGGCGATGCCGGCGCTGATCTGGGTCGGCGTCGGCGCCTATCTCCTGGCGATCGGCGATTCCACCGACGACGGCGATCGGCTCCAGCCCTTTCGCCTCGCCCTCGGCGCCGGGCTCGGCGGGCTCGCGCTGGCAAGCGGTGTCCTGGCCGGCGGCGCGCTCCTCACCTCCGTGCTCTTCATGCTGTTCTGGGGCGTGCTCGCCGGCGTGATCGGCGTCTACGGAAACGCTTTCGCAACCATGGGCCTGCCGATCGCCTGGGCCTATGTCGAGCTTGGCCTGCCCGCCCGCGACCATTCCCTCGCCGCCGCCGCCGGGCTCGGCGCCCTCTTCGCGGCGGGCGGCGCGCTCACCATGGCCGCGACCTGGCTGGTGCGGATCGCCGGGCCCTATGCGCCGCTCCGGAGCCAGGCGGCCGAGTGCTTCCGCGCCGTCGCTTCCTACATCGACATCGTCGCGGCCGGGCGCGAGGACGATCCGCGCGACCCGGTCTCCTCGGAGACGCGCGTGCGGGGGGCGATCGCCGAGGCGCGCCGCGTCGGGGTCGAGCTCCGAAGCGGCCAGCACGGCTGGAGCGGGGCGGCGCAGCGCAACCTCGTGCTGATCGAGATCGCCGACCGGCTCTTCTCGCTCGCCGCGCTGCTGCGCGAGCAGCAAGCCACGCCCCTCGGCCCGCTCGCCGATGCTGCCCGCGAGGTGGCGGCCGGGCTCGCCGCGCCCGCGCGGCAGGCGCCTCTGCGCGAGGCGCTGGCCGGGCTCGACCGGATGGTCTCTTTTGATGCCTCTTCGGGCCTCGGGCCGGAGACCGAGCGGCGAATGGCGGCCGCACTCGCCCGCGCGATCCGCATCCTCCTCGGCGAGGCGCCGGCGGAGGGCGCGCCCGCGCTCACGCCGGCCGGCGGCCCCAGGCTCAGGGACCTGCTCGCCCCGCTGGCCGCGTGCCTCGATCCCGGCTCGGTCGTGGCGCGGCACGCGCTTCGTTTCGGCGTCGTGGCCGCCGTCGCCGTCGTGATCTTCTGGTTCTTTCCGGGGCCCTTCGGCTACTGGATCCCGCTCACGGTGACGGTGGCGCTCAAGCCCTATGCCGGGGCGACGCTCGCGCGCACGGTGCAGCGCCTCGTCGGCACCTCGGCGGGCATCCTCGTGGGCTCGGCGATCATGCCGTTCCTCGCCGGCCCGCAAGCCGAGTTCGTCGCGGTCGGAATCGCCTTCTTCTGGATGATGGCGGTCCTGCCGTTCAACTACAGCCTTGCGATCTTCTTCCTCTCCGCGGGGCTCATTCCCTTCGAGCATTTCCTGACACCCGGGCTCGATCGCAACGTCGCGTTGCTGCGGCTGGCGGGAACCGCCATCGGCGCGGTGCTCGCGATCGTCGGTGGCCATCTCCTCTGGCCGAGCTTCGAGCGCAAGAATTTGCCCGCGCTGCTCGGCGCCAGCATCCGCTCGATCGCGGCCTATGCCGACCGTGTGTTGAGCGAAACGGATGCGGCCTCCTTCGAGGCAGCGCACCGCGTGGCCGGGCGCGACACGACCAACCTCCAGGCCACGATCCAGCGCTCGGCGAGCGAGCTTGGCGGCGACGCGGAGAGCCTCGCCGCCACGGTGCTGGCGGCAACCGCGCTGCAGCGGCTCATGATCAGCCTCAATGCGGTCGCCGTTGCGGCATCGCACGAACAGCGCCCGGCCATGGAACGCTTCCGCGCCTCATTCGTCCCCGCGCTCGCCGCGCTTGCTTTGGGCGGCGATCTTCCGCCCGGCCTCGACGAAGCCGCCGCGGCGCCGGGCTTCCTCGGCGACGAGCTTGGCCGGATGGTTGCGCAGGCGAGGCTGCTGCGGACCGCGCTCGCGAGGCTCGAACATGAAAAAGGAGGATTGTGATGCAAGGCCGAAGGACGGTGATCATGGCGGGGCTTGCCGTGCTTGCCTCGCGCGCGGCCGGCGTGGCCGGGCCGCCGCCCACGCTTGCGCCGGGCGTGCTGCGCATCGGCACCTATTTCGTCAACCCGCCCTTCGAGTACCTCGAGGAGGGCAAGCAGGTCGGCTTCGAGGTCGACCTGATGGACGAGATCGCCCGCCGGCTCGGCCTCAGGCCGCTCTATGTCAACACGCGCTGGGAGACGATCCTGCAGGAAATGGAGGCGCACCGCTATGACTGCATCGTCGGCGGCATCACGATCACGAAAGCGCGCGAGCGGACGCTCGCCTGGTCGGTTCCCTACATGACGACGACGCTCTCGCTGGTGGTGAACGAAGCGCGGACGCCGCAGATCAGGAACCTTGCCGACATGAAGGCCGCGACCGTGGGCGTGCAGGCGGCGACCACCGATTACGACGTCGCGATCGTTATGCAGAAGAAGGGCGAGATCGGAAAAGTCATCGTCTATCCCTTCGACCGGATCGGCGATGCGATGACGGATCTCGACGCCGGGCGCATCACCGCGGTGATGAAGGTCGCACCCGTCGCTTCCTATCTCGCCCGCGAGATGAAAGGGCTCCGCATCGTGGCGCAGGTGCCGGACGATCCGCAGCCGCTCGGCATCGGGTTCGCGAAGAGCGAGTCGGCACTGCTGACGTCGGTGGACGAAGCCATCGCGTCGATGCGCGCGGACGGCACGCTCGCGGGGCTCGCGCGGCGCTGGGGCGTGCCGAGCTGACCTCTCAAGCCTTCTTGCGGATATAGGGCCGGTACGCCGGCTCCCAGATCGTGGCGCGGATCGCGCTCTCGAGCGCGTCCTCGCTTGTCGCCTGAGCGACGCCGTCCGCCTGGGCCTGGCGCGCGACGGCGAGCGCCACCGCTTCGGAGACGGCACGGATGCCATTGAGCTCGGGCAGGAGCCGCCCGTTCTTGTCCGTCCGTGCCGGCGAAAGTGCGGCGAGCGCCTTCGCCGCGGCCATGAACATCGCATCCGTCACGCGGCGGGCGCGCACGGCGAGAATGCCGAGGCCCGCGCCCGGAAAGATGTAGGAATTGTTGGTCTGGTCCACGGGAACGAGGCGGCCCTCGCGCTCGACGGGAGGGAAGGGGCTGCCGGTGCCGATGAGCGCGCGCCCGTCCGTCCAGCGCATGATATCGGCCGCCGTCGCCTCGCTCCGCGCGGTGGGATTGGAGAGCGGGAAGATGACGGGGCGCGCGCAGCTCTTCGCCATGGTGCGGATCGCAGCCTCGGTGAAGGTTCCGGGCTGGCCCGAGACGCCGATCAGCACCGTGGGCTTGGCATTGGCGACGACGTCGAAGAGGCCGATCTTGCTCGGATGCTCGAGTGTCCAGCCGGCAACCGCGGATCTTTTGGTAACGAAGGGCTCCTGGGCGGGGAGGATGCCGCTCATCCCTTCGACGAGAAGCCCGTCGCGATCGACGGCATAGAAGCGGGAAAAGGCCTCTTCGCGGCTAAGCCCCGCCTCCACCATGGCGCTCACGATCAAGCTGCAGATGCCGATGCCGGCCGAGCCCGCGCCGAGCAGGGCAACGCGCTGCTCCTTGAGCGGAATGCCGGTGACGTTGATGGCGGAGAGCAGCGTGCCGGCGGCGACTGCGGCCGTCCCCTGGATATCGTCGTTGAAGGTGCAGAGCCGGTCGCGATAGCGCGCGAGCAGGCGCCCGGCATTGGCGCCGGCGAAGTCCTCCCATTGCAGCAGAACGTGCGGCCAGCGCTTCTCCACCGCCGAAACGAAGCTTTCCACGAAATCGTCGTACTCGGCGCCGCGCACCCGCTCGTGGCGCCAGCCGATATAGAGCGGGTCCGCGAGCCGCTCGGGATTGTTGGTGCCGGTATCGAGCAGGATGGGCAGCGTATGGCCGGGATGGATGCCGGCGCAGCCGGTATAGAGGGAGAGCTTCCCGATCGGGATGCCCATGCCGCCGGCACCCTGATCGCCGAGGCCCAGGATGCGCTCGCCGTCGCTCACGACGATCACGCGCACATCGTCGTAGCGGGGATGGGCGAGCATCTCGGCGATGCGGCTCCGGTTGGGGTAGCTCAGGAAAAGCCCGCGCGGCTTGCGGAATATCTCGCTGAAGCGCTGGCACGCCTCGCCCACCGTGGGCGTGTAGATCAGCGGCAGGACCTCCTCGATGTGGCGCACGATAAGGGCGTAGAAGAGGGTTTCGTTGTTGTCCTGCAGGTCGCGGAGGAAAGTGTATTTCTCGAGCGGGGTCTCGTAGGCGCGCAGCGCCGCGAGCCGGCGGGCGAGCTGTTCCTCGAGCGTCAGGACATTCGGGGGAAGGAGGCCGTGCAGGTCGAACGCGTTCCGCTCGGCGTCCGAGAAGGCGGTTCCCTTGTTGAGGAGCGGCCGGCTCAAGAGGTCGAAGCCGGCGATGTCGACGGCGAGCGGTTCGGTGCCGGTTTCGCTCTGGTTGGGATTGAGGCTTCCGGACATTTTCGACCCTTTCCCGCACCGGGATTGCCCGCCCGCTGTCTCTCGGAGCCTACCGGTGGCAGGGCGGAACGGCAATGGACCGGACGGTTGCTTGGTGGGGGGGCGATTCTCCGGCAAACTGCCCGGCACCATCTTGCGGGGGAGCGCGCCATGGCCACGACGACGATCGCCGATCTCATCGCGGCGACGCTCGCAGCCGCCGGGGTACGGCGCATCTGGGGCGTGACCGGCGACAGCTTGAACGGGCTCAACGACAGTCTGCGCCGGTTGGGCTCGATCGCCTGGATGCACATGCGCCACGAGGAGGCGGCCGCCTTCGCCGCCGGCGCCGAGGCTGCGGTGACCGGCCGCCTCGCGGTGTGCGCCGGAAGCTGCGGGCCGGGCAATCTCCATCTCATCAACGGGCTCTTCGATTGCCATCGGAACCACGTGCCGGTGCTGGCGATCGCGGCGCACATCCCCTCCTCGGAAATCGGGCTTTCCTATTTCCAGGAAACCCATCCGACCGGGCTCTTTCGCGAATGCAGCCACTACGTGGAGCTGGTTTCGAACCCGGAGCAGATGCCGAACGTGCTGCGCACGGCGATGCTGGCCGCGATCCACCGGAAGGGTGTCGCGGTGATCGTGCTGCC
>DATJTV010000238.1:0-2255 GCA_035503055.1 Acetobacteraceae bacterium | reverse complement strand
GATCGGGCGGCTATGCCAAGTCGCTGGATCGGCGGTGAGGCCTGTCGGGATGGCGCGGCCCGTCATCGGGCAGCGGATCATGACCCGCAACAGGTTCGACTCTTTGTCCACCATCGCGAGCACCTTATCGGACTACTTCATTCTACGCGCCGTGAAGGCCACGTGCCGCCGCCTCGATGCCCATCGTTTCGGGAGTGGAACGACCTAGCAGCTCAGCCAGGGGCTGCCGTTCACTTGGCGGCAATGCTGGTCCTCCACACTCGGCCGATGGACCGAGACCGCGACGCCTGGATTTTGGCCGCAAAGCTCCTCGCGTTCCACGGCGAAGGAGCCCTGGACGCTGTGAGCATCCAGCTCGCGACGCTCCAGCGCCTCGTTGAGCTGAAACGGGATGCGGAGGACGCGGCGCTGCTCAAGTTCTGGCGCCACACCGCGCATGCGATGTTGACGATCTTCGCGGCGAAGCCGGCCGGACCGCATAGCCTCAACTGAGCGGGACCACCTCAAGGCCATCGCAGATCGCAGACGCGTCCTCGACGGGCAAGATCGAGCCGGCGCAAGGTTGTCCTCGCGTCCGGCGGTGCGCCGAAGAGAGCCGGCAGGGATGACAACGCGCCCGGCAGCCTATTATGCTTAGTCGTCGCGCATCCGTGCTGGGGAGAAGCCGATGAAGATGCCCATTATTCTAGCCGTTGTCGCCTCGACCATTCTGGTCGGCGCTCCGCTCGCTCAAGCCTTTCAGCAGGTAGAGAGCAGCAGCGTTCCGGCCGTCAACGCGGCACGGGTCGCGGACCCTGATGACATAATGGAAAATATGGACAATCAGGCTTCGGGCAGCGGCAGCGTGGTGACGCCTTTCGGCAATTCGCTCCACTTCGGTACGTCGAGCACCAATAGCGGCAGTTCCGATGGCAACAGTCCATTCCTGGAGAGCCCGGCAAGCCGCACCGTTCCCTCGCAGGCGCGATAGCATCCGAAGGGGGTACGGTCGTGCGGGACAGAGTCATCAGCCGAAGGGGCTTCCTCCTGAGCACGACGGCCAGTCTCGGCGGCGTTCTGGTGCTCGTCACCGGAAGCAATCGTGCCGCGGCGTTTGAGGTCCAGAACCTCGGCCCTGGCGCGCCGCTTGCGCTCGATATCCAGAACCGTTGCAGCGCCGACGCGACCCATGACGACATCCGCTCCGGCCTCGAGCATGATCTGCTGCTGCGCTCGGCCGCTCCCGGAACAACGCTAACCGAAACCGCCTTCTGCCCGCTCTGCGGCTGCCCAATCATCGCCACGCGGTACGTGAAGTAGGTGGCGGCAACGGCCCGCGTCAGCAGATCACTATCACCGCCGGCCGTCGCCCGTCCTGCGAGACGCTAGGCGACGATCGCTGTTTGCCCTGGGCGGCCGGCGCATACCCCGGAGGGCAAACCTCAAACGCACGGCGCCAGCATTGGCGATGGCGACCTCCTCACAATCCGACACGACGGATCACGAATTCAATCCATTGCCTCTCATCAAATGGGTACTTATCTAACTGAATATACTTCCCCTCTGGTTGCCATAGAACCTTGCTTGAGAGGACGAACGTGTCTGACGAACGCACCTCGAGCGTATTCACCAAAGCGCTAACCGCCGACGGTCAAAGCCGACGAGTGCTCGACGCCCACCGTGCTGCTGAGGCTCTCTTTAAGGCGCCAGTGCAACCTGCGCCCATCAACGGCCAATTGCCGACGACCGACGGACCGGCACCGACCGAGCAACCGTCTCAGCGGAGGCCGCGTATTTTGGCGGCATCACAAGCAGCGACGGAGCGCCCGAAGCCCGAAACAGAAGCTGCCGGACAAGAAGCGGTGAAAGAACGGCCGGCGACCGAAATCCCGGCATCCGAACATAAGCGCGTCCGGGTTTTGGCAGAGTATGGAATGACGCTTCCGCAAATTACCAAATTGTATGGGGTCACTCTCAACGAGGTGAAGCGCATCGTCAGGACTTAAGCGCCGATCTTCCCCGCTTCGGCCGCGAACCCGACTTCCGCGACACCCAAGAGCCGACCCGCGTCAGCGGGCTCACCTCGGAGTGCCCCACCGGGCCATCGCGTCTGCTTACACCTGCGGACCGGACAACATAAGCAGAAGTGGCGGGGCGCCGCGTCAGCGTCGCAGCCAACGCGGCCCGCCACGAGGGCTCGTCAATCGTCATTCCACACATTGAAGGCGGCATCTCAACGCGCAATGCGATCGCCCCGCATGATCCAGAACTCGAAA
>DATJTV010000237.1:0-3690 GCA_035503055.1 Acetobacteraceae bacterium | reverse complement strand
CTGCCCTTGGCGCGTACGCGCCAAGGGCTGAGCGGATGCAGCGCCGAACAGGCCCGCCCCCACCATCCCGAGACTGTCCACGGCCGGTGGGGCGGCCAACATCCAAACGAATGGGTTCCAAGGGCTCCGCCCTTGGCGGGGGGGTGCGGGGG
Organism: Acetobacteraceae bacterium; assembly: GCA_035503055.1. Taxonomy (GTDB): domain Bacteria; phylum Pseudomonadota; class Alphaproteobacteria; order Acetobacterales; family Acetobacteraceae; genus JAKAWQ01. The sequence continues at coordinate 3,538 of DATJTV010000237.1, read as the reverse complement.
GCAGAGCCCCCCGCCCTTACATCAGCCCCGCATCTACAATGAAATTCTGCGCGCTGCACATCCGCGAATCGTCGGCGGCGAGCCACAGCACGAGGTTCGCCACGTCGTCGGGATACACTTTTTCCTTGAGGCATTGTGCCTTGAGCAGGTCGGCCTCGGCCTCGTGCGTGAGCCAGAGGCGCATTTGCCGCTCGGTCATGATCCAGCCCGGGATCACACAATTGACACGGATGCGGTCCGGCCCGAGGTCGCGCGCGAGGCTGCGCGTCAGTCCCTCCACCGCGGCTTTCGCCGCGGTGTATGCCGGCATTCCTCCCGTCTTGCGGTGCCAGCTCACCGAGCCGAAGTTGATGATGGCGCCGCCGCCCGCTTCGCGCATCATTGGCCACACGGCCTGGGCGGCGAAGAACTGGTGCCGGAGGTTCACCGTCATTCGTTCGTCCCAGAACTCCACCGTGACGTCCTCGATGCGGTGGCGCTGGTCGTTGGCGGCGTTGTTGACAAGCACGGTGATCGGCCCGAGTTGTTCGCGCACTTCGTCGATCGCTGCCTGCAGCGCGGCGATATCGGTGAGGTCGACGCGGCGGAACGTTGGCTTGGCGTGGCCGTCGGCGCCCATCTTGCGTATCAGCGCCTCCGCCGCCCCCTCCTCGATATCGAAGAAGGCGACCTTGGCGTGCTGGCGGCAGAATCCCTCGACGTGGGCGGCGCCGATCCCGCTTGCCCCGCCGGTGACGAGCACGACGCGGCCGCCGAGGCTCGGGTAGATCGCCCGCTTGTCTTCTTCGTCCATGGCGGATCCTTGCGTCTCAGGCGCGCCGTGCGGCGCGGTATTCGCGGCGGACGATCTCGAGCAGCTCCTCGACCGTGGTCTCGGCCGAGTGGCTCTCGAAGGTGATCTCCCCGTGCTGCACCAGCACCACGCGGTCGCAGATATCGAGCGTCTGGGCGTAGTTATGCGCGATCATGATGATCGCGATATCGCCGCGGCTGCGCAGCCGCTCGACGAGGTCGATGATGAGGCCGGCCTCGCGCGCGCCCATCGCGGCGAGCGGCTCGTCGAGCAGCAGGATGCGTGCGTTGGAATAGACCGCGCGCGCGACCGCGATCGCCTGGCGTTGGCCGCCCGAGAGCCGCGCCACTTCCGCCTCCACCGAGGGGACGCCGACGCCGATATCGTCGAGCGCCGCGGCGGCCCGCTTGCGCATCTCGCGGTGGTCGAGCAGGCCGAAGGGCGGCCGGCTCAGCTCGCGGTTGAGGAACATGTTGTGATAGACCGAGAGCGTATTGATCAGCGCGAGGTCCTGATAGACGCATTCGATGCCGAGGCTGCGCGCGTGATCGACCGAGGCGAGCGCCACTTCCTCGCCATCGACGAAGAGCCGCCCGCCGTCGGGCTGGTGGAATCCGGTGAGGATCTTGATGAGCGTCGACTTGCCGGCGCCGTTGTCGCCGAGGATGCCGAGGATCTCGCCCCGGTTGACATGGATCGAGACGCCGTTCAGCGCGAGGATGCTGCCGAAGCGCTTGACGATATTCTCGGCGCGGATCGCCTCGATCCCGCCGGCGCTTTCCGCCGGCGCGCTCATCGTGCCACCCCGCGCTGCCAGCGCGCCAGGCGGATATTGGCGATCATCGCGATCAGGATCGCCGCTCCGATGATGCCGTCGAAGAGGAAGGCGTTGATCCCCTGCAGCGTGAACCCGTCCTGCAGCACGCCGAGCACCACGGCGCCGATGAACCCGCCGATGATGGTGCCGGAGCCGCCGGTGAGTGCGGTGCCGCCGATCACGCCGGAGGCGACGCCCAGGAACATGATGGTGCTGCCGCCGGCGAGCGGATCGTTCGAGCCCACCCGGTAGGCCTCGATGATGCCGGTGAACCCGGCGAGCATGGCGGTGAGGATGAAGTTGCCGACCTTGATCCGCCGGACATCGATGCCGGCCTCCGCCGCCGCGACCTCGTTGCCGCCGACCGCGGAGGTATGCAGGCCCCAGCGCGTATGGCGCAGCACGATATGCATCAAGGCGACGATCAAAAGTGCCCAGATGATCTCGGAATAGCCGTAGGCGCCCATGATGCCGGTGAGGATGCCCCCGCCCGGCGGCGTCGCCGGAAACCCGCGCGAGATGGTGAGCGTGATGCCGGTGATCAGGAAGTAGGTGCCGAGCGTGGTGACGAAGGAGGGCACGCCGAGCAGGACGGTGATCAGCCCGATCGATAGCCCGATCGCCGCGCAGATCAGCAGCGCGACGACGATCGCCGGGATCACCGGCAGGCCGAACTTGGCGCCGAAATAGACGAGGAAGGGTGCCAACGCGAAGGTCTGGCCGGCGGAGAGGTCGATCTCCTTGCAGATCAGCAGCATGATCTCGCCGCAGGCGATGATGGCCGGCGCCGCGACGAACTGCGACACCGTCACGATATTGTCGCTGCTCAGGAAGTTGCCGTTGGTCAGCTCGAAATAGAGGACGAGCAGCACGGCGACGAGGATGACGCTCGCCTCGCGCCAGACCAGGAAGCCGCCGACCACCCGCCCGAGCCCGAACCGGCGGGCGGGAGCGGGCGGCACCGCCTCGGCGCCGCCCGCCCCGCGGGGAGTGGTGTCCAAGCGGCTCAGCCGATCGGGCCCGAGCGCGTCACGATCTGGGCGACGGCTGAACTGCCCTCGTAGCGCGTCTTGGTGGTGAGGTACGGCATCACGCCTTCCTTGGTCACGAACTTGAGTCCGGTGTTGATGTCCGCCGGGCCCGAGAGGCCGCCCGAGACCTTGAAGGCGAACATCTCCATCACCGTGTAGAAGCCCTGCAGATAGGCCTGCTGGTCGATGACGAAGTCGAGGATGCCGTCATGCACGTATTGCAGCGATTTCGGCAAGAGGTCGTAGCCGCCGCCGTGCACGCCCTTCTTCACCAGGTCGTATTGCTGCATCACCGTGCCGATATTCATGGAATCGGTGGCGCCGGTACCGAACATGCCCTTGATGTTCTGATGGCCGAGGTAATAGGCGCGGATCTTGGAGAGCGAGATGTTGGAAGTCGGGTCGGTCGCGATCATCACGGCGTTGATCGGCGCGCCGGACTTCTTGATCGAGGCCATCGCCCCGTCGACGCGCGGCTGGAGGTTGAGCTGCCCCGGCGTCGCGATGAAAAGCGCGACGTCGCCCGAGCCCACCAGCCTGACGATCCGCTCGCCCATCTGATAGCCGGAAAGGAAAAGATCCTGGCCGATATAGGCGAGCCGGCGGTTCGGGCTGCCCGGCGGAGAGTCGGCGTTGTAGCTGAAGACCGGGATGCCGGCGTCGAGCGCGCGCGCGGTCGGCGCATCGAACCCTTTGGGATCGACGATCGCAACCGCGATCGCGTCCGCCTTGCCCGCGATCGCCGCGTCCATCGCATTCACCATCTGCGCGACGTCGCTGATCTCCGAGCCCGTCCACTGGTAGTCGCAGCCGAGCAGCCCGCAGGCGTCCTGGATGCCGTACTGCGTCGGCACGAAGAACGGGTTGGTCGTCACATGATTGACGAAGACGAAGCGC
>DATJTV010000236.1:0-3213 GCA_035503055.1 Acetobacteraceae bacterium | reverse complement strand
TCGCGCCTTTGTGCTCTCGCGCGATCGGACGCCTCCGGCGATCACGCGCTAGCCGCTCGTTGCACCGCCCGCTCTTTTCCACGCGCCCATTCCGCCCTCGATATGGCGCACCGAGGAGAGGCCTGCGTCCTGCGCCGCCTGTACCGCCATGGCGCTGCGCTCGCCGAAGGCGCAGTAGAACAGCAGCTGCTTGCCGGTCGCGCTCGCCAGCTCGTGCAACATACCGCCCGGGCCGATATTCTCCTGCAAGTCCGGATAGGGCGCGTGCAGCGAGCCGGGGATCACGCCGTGCTTCTCGCGCTCGCTCCGCTCGCGCAGGTCCACCAGCGCCACGTCGCGCCGGCCGATCAGGACCGCGGCCTCGGCAGCGGTCACCGACCAGCCGCGCCGGGCAATCTCGGCCTGCAACAGGCCCTGGCGCATGTTCGCCGGCACCGCCACGTCCATCATCTTCGGATTGGGCAGGTGCAGGCCTTCCATCAAGGCGGCGTATTCGTCGGCGTCCCGCACATGGAGGCGCGGGTTGAACCGCTTCTCCTCGCCGATCGTGCTCACCGTGTCACCCTTATAGTCGTGCGCGGGGAACACCAGCGTCTCCTCGGGCAGGCGCAGCAGCCGCTGGAGGCTTTCGTACTGCGCGCGCGCATCGCCGTTCTGGAAGTCGGTGCGCCCGGTACCGCGGATCAGCAGCGTATCGCCGGTGAACACGCGGTCGCCGAGCACGAAGCTGTATGAATCGTCGGTATGGCCGGGGGTGTACAGCACGTCGAGGCTCAGCCCCTCCACATGGAGCCTATCGCCGTCGGCGATCCGCATGGAGACGACATCGACCCCGCTCTGCTCGCCCATCACCGTAATGCAGCGCGTGCGGTCACGCAGCGCACCGAGGCCGGTGATGTGGTCGGCGTGCAAGTGCGTATCGACCGCCTTGACCAGCCTGAGGTCGAGTTCCTCCATCAGCTTCAGGTAGCGATCGACCTTTTCCAGCACCGGATCGATAACCAGCGCTTCGCCGCCGTGACGGCTGGCCAGCAGATAGCTGTAGGTGCTCGAGGTGCTGTCGAACAATTGCCGGAAGATCATCGTCATCTCCGCAGTTGCCGCCTGGCGAAACCTGCGCGATGGGTTCGGCGCCCGGAGCGCTCAGGCGGGCGGCTGGGCGACCACGCGCAGATAGGGCTTGATGGTTTTCCAGCCGTCGGGGAATTTCTGCTTCGCCTGCTCGTCCGACACGGCGGGCGGAATGATGACGTCCTCTCCCATCTTCCAGTTCACGGGAGTCGCGACCGAATGTTTCGCGGTGAGCTGGCAGGAATCGAGCAACCGCAGCACCTCGTCGAAATTGCGGCCGGTGCTCATCGGATAGGTGAGCATCGCCTTGACCTTCTTGTCGGGGCCGATCACGAACACCGAACGGACCGTCGCATTGTCCGCGGCGGTTCGGCCCTCTGCCGTGCCGCCCGCGCCTTCCGGCAGCATGTCGTAGAGCTTCGCCACCTTCAGCTCGGGGTCGCCGATCATCGGGTAGGTGACTGCGTGCCCCTGCGTCTCTTCGATGTCCTTGGCCCAGCTCGCATGCCTGGCGATCGGATCGACGCTGAGGCCGACGATCTTGGTGTTCCGGCGCGCAAATTCCGGCATCAGACCGGCCATGTAGCCGAGCTCGGTGGTGCAGACCGGAGTGAAGTCCTTGGGATGGCTGAAGAGAATAACCCAGCTATTTCCGATCCAGTCATGGAAATGGATAGTACCCTGGGTCGTTTCGGCAGTGAAATCCGGAGCTTCCGAGTTGATCCTGAGTGACATCGTGCCCTCCTCGATCGTCATTCCGTTCGTGACACTTCCCGCCCGGCGGCCGACGCCACCGCACCGGCGCGGACCCTAGGCTTCGCTTGCTCTTCTGGCAATGCCGCCGCCGCTCCGGCTCCGGCCTTCGTTCCTGCCGCGACCCGCTCGCTGCCGTAACGAGTAATCTTCCGATCGAATGCCGGCCGTGCCCGGTCCGTTCAGCGACTTCATCGCCGGCTCCGCCGTCGAGATCGAACGGGTGCCGCGGTACCGTGCGCCTCGCCGCGCAGCTCCCGGCTCCGGCCCTACGCCACGCCCTGCTCGACCACCGGCGCCGCATAGAGCCCCGCCAGCGCCCGGTGCTCCGTCAGCCACGCCCATTCCGCCCCGCGCACGACCTCCAGGGCCGCGATCAGCTCGATCGCCCCCGCCGGCCGGCCGAACACGTGCGCATGCACCGTGATGTCGAGGCATCCCGGCCGATGCCCGAGAAGCGGCCACCCGTCCACGATCCGCGCGAGGATCGCGCTGAACGATTCCGGATCGCTCCCGTAACGAACATAAAGCGGCATGTCGTTCACCTCCACGGTGAACGGCATCGCAACGATCGGCCCGGCTGGCGTGAGCTCGAGCCGCGGCAGATCCGCGTCGAAGAAATCCGCGTGCCACGCAAACCCCGCCCCCGCGAGCAGCCCGGTCGTCCGCGCGCTCGGCGTGCAGCGCGGCGAAAGCCAGCCCCGCGGCGCGCTCCCCGCCGCCTCGCCGAGAGCCGCAACGCACCGCGCCAGGTCCTGCGCTTCCTCCTCCTCGCTCTGCATCGCCGGGATGATGTTCTGCGCCCAGGAATGCGCCGCAACGCTATGCCCCGCCGCCGCGATCGCGCGCACCAGCCCCGCGTGCCGCTCCGCCACGATCCCGCTCACATAGAAAACCGCCCGCGCGCCCGCGCGCTCGAGAATCTCGAGGATCCGCCACGCCCCCGTCCGCGGCCCGTAATCGGCCCACGAGCGCGCCTGCAAATCGAGCACCCCCGCCTTGAGCGGGTTCCCCATCGGCCCGATCCCCGGCGCCGACCCGTCGGTCCATCCCTCGAGCATCACGTTCAGCGAAACCGCGAGCGGCCGGTGCGCCGGCCAGCCCGCCGGCAGCGCCTCCACCTCCCGCGCCGCTCCCGCCGCGTCCGGCATCGCTCAGCCCCCCATCAGCCCCGGCGCCCTAGTGTCCCGATTCCGAAGTCCGCCGCATTGAGATGCGGACGGAATCGGGACACTCGCTCTTTGTTTTCAGTGGCCTGCTTATCCCCTCCGTTCGTCGCGACATGCAACGAACGGAGGGGGCAGGACACTAGGTCTCCGTGTCGTCGGCGCCGGGCCCGACCTCGATATCGGTCCCGAGCGCGTCGGGATCGTCGCCGAGATCCGACGT
>DATJTV010000235.1:0-6954 GCA_035503055.1 Acetobacteraceae bacterium | reverse complement strand
TATATTCCTCGGCCACCCGGAAGAGGCTCTGCCGCATATGGAGCGGGCGGCTTGCATGGGCGGCAGCAGCTCCACCGTCAGCACGGCGTACTGGGCGCTGGGCTCGTGCTATCTGTTTCTCGGCAACCGCGAGGAAGCGCTCGCCTGGCTGCTCAAGGCGCGAGCGAAGAATTGGACGCTCCCGTGGGTGCGGCTTCGGCTCGCCGCCGCGCTCGGGCAGGTGGGTGAACGGAACGAGGCGCGCGGGGAGCTCGAAGCCGCGCGCTCGCTCGTCGCTCCCGCGAGGCGCGCGGACTACGCGACGCTCGCCGTGTTTCGCGCCCAGCCGCAATTGCAGCATCCGGAGTTCCTCGCGCGCAATGCCTCCGCGCTCTATGTCGGACTGGGCAAAGCCGGAATGCCGGGAGCCTGACCCGGCCAGCGCCACAGCGCGGCATCCGAGAGCAACCCTACTCGCGCGCGAGCCGGTGATAGACCCGCAGGATCTTGCCGCCTTCGGAATAGATCAATCCTGCAGGGGTGAAGGCGAAGTCCGCTTTTCCCTGGTAGTCGAGGTGGATCGTGCCGCCTTCGTGCGTCAGCGTGAATTCCCGCTCTCCCTGCCACGGTATCGCGCGCGAGAGAGCGATTGTCCCCGCGTTCTCAGTGAACATTGCCCGACCATCGAACCCGTAGGCGAATGAATCGGGCCCCAGAACGTATGTGCCATACGATACTGCGTAGCTGCTCTGGGAGCCTGGCGCGGTGTCGATCAGGATCACGACGATGGCGCCATCGAGCAGGACGACGCGGCCCTCGACCTCCGGCGGGCGGAGGATTTTGCCGCCGCTGTTCCACTGGTCCAGGACATAGACGCCTTCGATTGCGGCTTTCGGGTCCGCGGCTGACGCCGTATAGGCGGCGAGCAAAGCGCAGCACGCGAGGACCACCGCCGAAGCCATGGCAATGAGAGTTTTCATCGGAGCCTTCCTTTGGATAGAGAGAGTGCAACAGCAAGGAAGCTGTCGGGCAGGGCGCAGGCGAACCGACGAAGACGAGCGGGAAACGCATGACCAATCTTCCGTGCCGATCGCGTGCCGAACACTCGCGCGCCTCTCCGAGGCTTCCGCAGGAGACTTTGGTGGAGCCCGGTAACTACGCGATATCAAGGCAGTAACCAGGTTGTAAAAAGTTGTTCCGTGGGCGCTCCGGGCAGGAATAGGCTCGCTTTCGGGGGGAGCGACGATGGCCGCGCCGGAGACGAATGTGCCCGAGGCTTCAGAGTGCGTGCGCTTTCTCGACTTCGTGCTCGATCCCGCCGGGCGTACGCTCACCGGGATCGGCGGGCGAGAGGTGCCGCTCCGGCGTTCGGAGCTCGCTTTGCTGCTGGCGTTCCTCCGCGCGCCGCGACGGGTGCTGAGCCGGGACCATCTGCTGGACTCGGTCGCCGGCCGAGCCTCGGCGCCGTTCGACCGCAGCATCGACATGCTGGTCAGCCGGTTGCGGCGCAAGATCGAGCCCGATCCGGGGGCGCCGCGCCTGATCGTGACCGTGCCCGGCGCGGGTTACAAGTTCATGGAACGGCCAGGCCCCGTCGAGGCCTCTCGCGACAAGGCGGACGGGCCGGCGGAGGCATTGCCGCGGCTAGCGGAGCGCCGACAGCTCACGGTTGCCGCGTGTGGGCTTGCCGGCTGGGCGGAGTTGTCGGCGGCGCTCGATCCGGAGGCCCTGCAGCCGCTCATTGGCGGCTATCATGCTTGCTGCCTCAGAATCGTAGGCGGTTTCGGCGGAGTGGCCGCACGGTTCCTCAATGACCGCGTTCTCTTCTATTTCGGGTATCCGAACGCCGACGAACACGATGCCGAGCGCGCGATCCGTGCGGGCCTCGCTCTCATCGACGAGGTGCGCGGACTCGATGATCGTCTGCGTCCACGCATCGGCATCGCCACCGGGCTTGCCCTCGTCGGCGACCTCGCCGAAGGCCAGAAAGCTGCGACGGCTCCTCTCGGCGCGGCCGTCGACCTCGCCGCGCGGTTGCTCGACTCCGCGCTGCCGGACACCGTGGTCATTTCGCCCGGCTGTCAGCGCCTGGCCGGCGGCCTGTTCGCATATTCCCGGGTATCGGCGGCACCGGCGCGCGGCTCCGCTACCGCCTTCCAGGTGGTCGGCGAGTGCCCGATCGAAAGCCGGTTCGCGGCTCTGCGCCGCGGCGGCTTGACGCCATTGGTCGGACGGGAGGAGGAGATTTCCCTGCTGCTGCGCCGGTGGGAGCAGGCGCGCGCCGGCGCAGGCAAGGTACTCCTGATCACGGGCGAACCGGGCATCGGCAAATCGCGCCTCGTGCATGAGTTCAGGACCCGGCTCGGCAATGAGGCCTGCTCGCCATTGGTCTATTCCTGCGCTCCGCACCGGCAGGACAGCCCGTACCATCCGTTCGTGGATCATCTCGAGCGCGCGGCGGGCTTCGCACCCTCTGATGACGCGCGCCGTCGTGGCGGGAAGCTCGAGGCGCTGTTGCGGTGCACCGGGTCGGACGCGGCAACGATCGGCCTGATCGGCGATCTGCTCTCGGTGACGACGAGAAGCGGCGGGCCCGAACTAACGCCGAGGCAACGGCGCGAGAAGACCGTCGAGGTGCTTCTCGGCCAGGTCGTCACGGCTGCCGCGCGCCGCCCGGCATTGGTGGTGTTCGAGGACGTGCAGTGGGCGGATCCGACCTCCCGCGAGGTGCTGGATACGCTCGTCGAGCGCCTGCCGCGGCTGCCGGCGTTGCTGATCATGACCTTCCGGTCCGAATTCGTCCCGCCATGGACCACGCGGCCGCATGTGAGCACGATCGTGCTCAACGGGCTCGCCCGCGCGGACGCGGCTTGCATGATCGAGCGGGTGAGCGGCGGCGCGATCGGGGACGAGCTCAGCGATCGGATCATCGATCACGCCGATGGCGTGCCGCTCTTCATCGAGGAGCTCGCGAGGGAAGTTCTGGAAGAGGGAGCGGCATCGTCGATTTGCGTACCGACGAGCCTCCAGTCATCGCTGATAGCCCGCCTGGACCGCATGCGGCACGGCAAGGCGGTCGCGCAGGTGGGCGCGGTGATCGGCCGCGAATTTCCGCATTGCTTGATTGCCGCCATCACCGACCTTCCCGAGACGCTGTTGCTGCGCGGCCTCACGGAACTGGTGGACTCGACCCTGCTTTGCCGTCGCGGCGAGGCGGGCGACGCGGTCTATTGCTTCAAGCATGCGCTCGTGCGGGATGCCGCCTATGAGACTCTCCTGCGGGCAAGGCGCGTGGAGCTGCACGGAGCGCTTGCGAAGGTGCTGATGGCGCGGACCGATGCCGGCGAGGAGGTGCGGCCGGAGGTCCTCGGACATCATTGCGAGCGGGCCGGGATGACCGTGGATGCGGTTCGCTTCTACCTCTGTGCCGGAGAACGCGCGACCACCACCTCGGCCATGGTGGAGGCGCGGGCACAAATCGCGCACGGGCTTGCGCTTGCGGCGGAGATCGACGCGGAAAACGCGCGGCTTTTGTGCCGGGCGGAGCTGTTGCTTGCGCTGGGAAACGTCGAGATGGCGATCCGTGGCTACGGCTCTCCGGAACACGGCGCGGCCTTCGCGGACGCGGCGCAGCTCTGCCGCGCGCTCTCACCGGAGCACGACCGCGCGCCCAAGCTGCTGGCGCGAGCGCTGCACGGCCAATGGATATCGCGACTCCATGCCGGCGACGTGACGGCATGCCATGCCATCGCTTCGGAACTGCTGGTCCTGGGCCGAGGGCATTCCGACCCGGAGGTCCGTATCTTCTCGGCGACCTCGTACGGGGCGAGCTGCTTCCAGCTCGGGCGTCTGGAAGAAGGGAGCGAAATCCTCCGGCCTGAAGTCGCGGATCGAGCGACTTTCATGCAGTCGGCGCCGCCGATGATCGCGTTCGGGGTTGATGCGTGCAGCGCGTCCCGGGCCGTTTTCAGCCGCCTCTTGGCCTGCCGGGGCTTTTCGGAAGAGGCAAAGCGGACGGCCGAAGCGGCCGTGGAGCGTGCAAGACGGCTCTTGCATCTTCCGACGATCGCGACGTCTCTGATCCAGGCCTGCGACGCCGGATGGATATTGGACGAACCGCGCTTTGTTCGGGAGTGGGCGCGCGAGCTGATCGTGGTGGCACGGGGGCAGGGATACGCATATTGGGCCGCGCGCGGCAAAAGCTACGCAGGCTGGCTGGTGGCGTCGGACGGACAGCTGGAGGAAGGATACGCCCTGCTTGCCGACGCGTTGGCGGAGTTGGCCGCAATCGGTGTGTGCCTCTACGGTCCGCAGATCCGGGCCATGCTTGCCGAGGTGTGTGCTCGCATGGGGCGAGAGGAGGAAGCTCTTCGGCTGCTCGATGAGGCAGTGGATCTATGCGCCCGCACGGGCGAGGTTTGGGCCGAGGCCGAGCTGCACCGCCGGAGAGGCGAGCTGCTTCGCAACGAGCCGGACGCGGCCGAGGCGTGCTTCCGGCGCGCGGCCGCGATTGCACGAAACCAGTCAGCACACTGGTTCGAGCGGCGCGCTGCCATGAGCTTGGCCCGGGTTCGGCGCGATGACGGACGAGTTGGCGCGGCACGCCGGGTTCTTGCGCAAGGAGTTCGCCTGCATCAGGACGACGCGACGCCCACGGATCGTCGGCGCGGACTTGCACGCCGTCGACGACGGCCCGCTGCCGACCGGCCAGGCGGCGGACAGACGCCACGCTCCGGCTGAGCGGTCCTGCATCCCCCGGACCGGAGCCAACACCGTGACCTCGGGACCACACGCGCTATCGCGCGACATCCGAGGCAAGGCACGATGGAGGCTCTCGCGTCGACGGCTGTGTGACGACGAGAAGCCCGAATGCGCTTTGCGTCGTGCAGTGACTCTTCCGAACGCAGGGCCAATCGCTTTTACAATCCTTCCACATCGTTCTCATCACCGTTCGACGGGGGGGGCGGTACGCTCAAGCGCGGTGACAGGACCATTTCCTGATCGTATGCAATGGAGGCAACGATGCTTCGTCGGACAGCCATGATGGCCTTGCCGTCAATCGCGCTGGGCTTACCAGCGGCCGCGCAGCAGGCGATCACCGAACAGGAGGCACGACAGATCGCGGGTAGCGCTTTGGATGTGCATCAGCACTGAAACGGGACCCCTTTCGGAGCTGAGGCAACACGCAGAAACAGCTGGAGAAGCGCGTGAGAGGGTGGGGTCCCGATCGGCGCCGATCGGGAGCCCACGCCGAACGCACTTTCTTCTTATATGTCAGTATGTTGAGGGTGGTCGGGTGCGGGGTCCCACTTCGGTGCTGATTCACGGGGCACGGGCGATGCCGGCGAGCGTCTGGCGGATCGCGGCGTGGCCCGACGGCCAGGATTGGCCGAGACTGCGATGGTGCCAGGCGATCGCCGCGACCCGCCCGCGCAGCGCGCTGCGGCCCATCGCCGGCGCGAACGTCGCCAGCCAGGCCGCGACCACGACGGGATGAACGGGCAGCGCGGCCGGATCGACCTCGTGCCGCCGCACCCACTGCGAAACATCCGTCCAGTCGGCCTTGTAGGTCGCGATGGTGCCCGGAGCGATCGCCTTGCCGGCATAGTACGCCGCCGTGGCGACGGCATCGGCCAGCGGCCCCGCGATCAGCACGAGCAGGCTCTCCGGGGCCGCGCCGCTGCGGACCAGCCGCCCGACCAGGACTCGGGCCGCTGAGGGGTCCGGGAGGGTGGGAGCTGCGGGGGGAAGAATCTCGGGATCGTCAGCCATGGCCCCTGCCCTTCCCCGCATCCGTGCCGCCCGCTGCACAAACGGAGGCCGGACCGTCCGCCTCGATCAGCTTTAAGTTCGAGCCCGCTATGCCTATAATTGTGCCATGAACGCCGTGACCCTGCCCCCCGAGCTCGAGCGCTTCGCCGAAGAGGCAGTCGCCTCGGGCCGATATCACGACATGGGGGAGGTGCTCGCGGCTGGGTTGAGCCTGCTGCAACGGGCCGAAGCCGCCCGGGCCGAGTTCATTGCCTCGCTCGAAGAGGCCGAAGCGGAGGCGGAGCGCGAGGGCTGGCATAGCCTCGAAGAGGTGATGGCCGAGGGGGACCGCATCATCGCCGCCAAGCGCAACGCCACTTGAGCCGGCCGGCCCGGCTTTCGGGAGTGGCCCGGCGGGAGTTCGCCCAGGCGCTGCAAGACATGGAGCACGCGGCGGCAGCGGAGAAGCTGCAACGCGCCGTAGCTGACGCCGCTTAACGGCTTGGGGAGAATCCCTTCCTCGGTAGCGTGCGGCCCCATCTCCCGCCGCTCTACCGATTCTGGTCCCTAATCCGCTTCGGTTACGTCCTGGTCTACGACCCGCACACGGATCCGGTGGTGATTCTCCGTTTCGTCCATACCAGGCGCGACCTGTCGCGAGTGCTGGCGGAGCCGCGCGATCTCCCGGAGCACTGACCGGCCGCGCGGCCTGTTTGCGCCGCCGAGCTGAGTGCCCGGTGCCCGGCGGTGTTTCGCCCCCTCCCCTGCCCTGCCCGGCTGGCGTGGCCGTCATGCCGCCCCCCTCCGCCTCCGCCCTTGGGTCGTCAGCCACGGCGGACGCCTTCGGCCTCTGTCGGCCGGGACCAATGGCGCCACGCGCGCGGCGCGCCGCCGGCATCCGCGACCTTGGCGACGCGGCCAGCGGCCAGATCGCTGAGAGGCTTTAATGAGACCTGTGCGCGGATGGGTTGAACCGACGCGAGGAGATCTGATTCGTTGAGACTGCGGTTTGGAGGCGAGTATGGCGCGTCGGCGGATTGGGCAGGAGACATTGAGGTTTTCGAGTGCGGGGGGTGGCGCGTCGCCGCTGGATCGTCTTTCGGGTTTGATAGATTGGATACCGATCGAGGCATTACTGAGCGAGATCCACGTGGCGGCGAAGGGGGAGCCAGCCTGGCCACCGCTTGCCTTGTTCAAGGCGCTGCTGATCGCCGTTTGGTACGA
>DATJTV010000234.1:0-7478 GCA_035503055.1 Acetobacteraceae bacterium | reverse complement strand
GAGGCGGGCTCAATAGACCATCTCCTCGTCCTTCGCGTTGCCGATCTCGATCTCGCCCTGCTGGGCGAGCTCCTTGGCGGCCGCCACGACAGCCGCCTGCGCCTCGTCCACGTCGCGCAGGCGCACCGGGCCGAGCGCCTCGATCTCCTCGCGCAGGATCTTGCCCGCGCGCTCGGAGAGATTCTTGAAGAAGACGCCGCGCAGCGTCTCGGATGCACCCTTGAGCGCGAGCGGCAGGCGGTCCTTCGGGGCCGCGCGCAGCACCGCCTGCATCGCCTGCGGGGTGAGCCGCTGGAGATCGTCGAAGGTGAACATCAGCGCCTTGACCCGCTCGGCCGATTCATGGTTGCGCTCCTCGAGCGCGCCCAAGAAGCGGCTCTCCGACTGGCGATCGAGGCTGTTGAAGATCTCCGCCATCATCTCGTGCGGATCGTGGCGCGTGCTGCGCGCGAGGTTGGACATGAACTCGGCGCGCAGCGTGCGCTCGACGCCGTCGAGCACGTCCTTCTGCACGCTCTCCATGCGCAGCATGCGCATGACGACCTCGATCGCGAAGGATTCCGGCAAGAGCGCCAGCACGCGGCCCGCATGCTCGGGGCGGATGCGCGAGAGCACGACCGCGACCGTCTGCGGGTACTCGTTCTTGAGGTAGTTGGAAAGCACCGCCTCGTTGACGTTGCCGAGCTTGTCCCACATCGTTCGGCCGGCGGGGCCGCGGATCTCCTCCATGATCTGGCTCACGCGCTCGCGCCCCAGCGCCTTGCCGAGCAGCCGCTCGATCGTCTCGTGCGAGCCGACGAGCGTGCCGGTCATGCCGAGCCGTTCCGCGAACTCGCGGCAGAGCCGCTCGATCAGCTCGCTCGGGACGGGGCCGAGATTGGCGATCGCGCCCGAGATTTCCTTGATCTCGTCGTCCTGCATCAGGCTGAGCAGCCCGGCCGCGTGCTCCTCGCCCAGTGCGAGCATCAGGATGGCGGCTTTCTCCGGCCCGGAGAGGCTGGCGTAATCGGCGCGCCGCTCCATTCAGCCCGTCTCCTTCGCCATCCAGCCGCGAACGATCGAGAGCGTCTCCTCGGGATGCTTCTCGACGAGGTCGGCGACCTGGCGGGTCGAGGAGACGCGGATGTGGCCTTCGACATTGGCGAGGTCGATCATGCGCTCGTCCTCGAGGAGCCCGAGGAGCGAGGCGGCCGGGCCGCCGCTCGCAGGTTGCGGCACCGCGGGCGCGGGCAGTGCGGGCGCTTGCGTCGCGGCGCCGAGCGCGCTCAGCCGGAAGACCATCGGGCGCAGCACGAGAAGAAGCCCGAGCACGGCGATGACGCCGACGAGCAGCGTCTGCGCGAGCTGCATCACGTCCGCGCGGTCGAGGCTGATGCCGAGGAACGGCGAGCGCGCGGGAGAAGCCGCCTCCTCGTTGCCGGCGAAGCGCAGGCTCTCGACCTCGACCTGGTCGCCGCGCTTGGCGTCGAAGCCGATCGCGCTTTTGACCAGCGCCTCGATCGCCGCCAGCTCCCGGGGCGAGCGCGGCTGCCAGAGGGGCTTGCCGTGCGGGCCGGCGGTTTCCTTCCAATCGACCATCACGGCGATGCTGATGCGCGAGATATCCGGCTGGTCGTGAACGAGCGTGCGCACGGTGCGGCTGATCTCGTAGTTGGTCGTGTCCTCCTGGCGCTTCTCCATCGACCCCGCGGGCGGGCCGGAGGCGGCGGCGGCGTGCGGCAGATTGTTCTGCACCGTAACGGTCGCTGGCTGCGTGCTGTTCGTGCTCGTGCTCTGGATCGTCTGCTCCGAGCGCGCGACCTGGCTGTTCGGGTCGTATTGCTCGGTCGTCTGATGGATCTGGTCGAAGTTCATCGTCACATTGGCGTCGGCGCGCGCCTCGCCCGGGCCAAGGCTCTGATCGAGCATGGTCTCGACGGCGTGGGAGAGGCGCATGGCGAGCGCTTCCTGCATCGCCTCGGCGCTATGCGCGGCGCCGATATCGCCGACCGGGCTGCCGGCGCGCGAGAGGAGCTCGCCGCGGCTATCGACGATCGCGATGTTCTCGGGCTTGAGGCCTGGCACGGCGGCGGCGACGAGGTTCAGGATCGCCTGCACGCCCTCGCGGTCGAGCATCGCCGCACCCTGCATGGTGAGGAGCACGCTCGCGCGCGCGGGCTGCTCGTCCTCGGCGAAGGGGGCGCGATGGGGCAGCACGAGGTTGACGCGCACGGCGCGGACGCCGTCGATCGCGGCGATGGTGCGTTCCAGCTCGCCTTCGAGCGCGCGCGTCTCGTCGATCGTCTCGACGAACTGGCTGGTGGTGAGGCTGTTCAGGTGATCGAAAATCTCGAAGCCGACCGTGCCGTCGGCGGGCAGGCCCTTGGCGGCGAGCATCAGCCGCGCGCGCGGCACCGCATCGGCGGGAACGAAGATCGCCTGGCCGCCGGCGGCGAGGCGGTAGGGAATGTGCTGGGCGCCGAGCTGGTCGGTGATTTGTGCCGCCTGAGAAAGGCTGAGATCGCCATACAGCAGCGCCATCGGGCCGCTGCCCCCCCCGAGTGCGAGGAGGGAGAAGAGCGCCAGCATGCCGACCGCGACCGCACCCAACGCGGCGAGCCGCAGCGGGCCGAGCGCCTTCAAGCCGGCGAGCAGCGCATTCATGGCACCCCGCGCCAGGTTTGACTTCGCATGACGCGCTTTCCAGCCTTCTGCCGCGGGCGAAGGCTGCTTCATGGCAATTACCGTGCGGTAAATGCATCGGCAGGAAATGCCGGGCGCGGACGGCGAGCGATTGCGATTAACCCGGCATCAATCCGCTTCCCGCAACTCTCTCGCCGGAAAGAGGAGCCTCGGGATGCGGGTTCGGACCCTGTTCTTTCTTGCCTTGCTCATCATTGCGGTGCCGGGCCTGATCGCCTCGGGCTGGATCGTCGGGCGCTCCTGGTCGGAATCGGGGCGCGCCGGAGAGGCGATCGCCCTCACGCGCGCGCTCGTCCTCTCGATGCGCGCCGGCGTCGCGAGCGCAGTGGAGCGCGGCCCGCTGATCCTGCTGGTGAGCGGGGAGACGACGATGGTGGCCAACGAGGCGTCTTTTGCCGATGCGGCCCAGCAACGCGCCGCCGCCCGCGCGGCGGTCGCGGCACTCGGCCTGCCGGTCGCGGAGCTCGAGCAGGAGGAGGAGACGATTGGCGGCGTGCTCGACCAGTTCCGGGCCGCGAACGGCGCGCCGGTGCCAAGTCTCGCAAAGGCCGCGATCGCCGCGCCCACCGCGCTCGTCAACTCGTTCGGCGCGCTTGACGCGACGCTGCAGCGGCGGCTGATGCGGGTGGATCCGGGCGTTGCGGCGGAGACCGACGTCGCCGACCTGCTCATGAGCCTCCGCGCGCTCACCGGTTTGCGTTCCGCGATGACCCTCGAGGAGCTCGCGAAGAGCGGCGCGCCGGGACGCACCGGTGTGGTCCGGCGGCTCGACCGGATGACCGGCGCGGTCAACGAGCTCTGGGCGGTGACCAAGCGCAAGGCCCGCTCGCTCCCGCCGAACCCCGAACGCGACGCGGCGCTGGCGACGATCGACCAGGGCTTCATGGCGGTGGCCGAGCCGAGGTTTCTCCAGGCGATCGACCAGGTGGGCAGCGGCAGCGGCAGCCCCGCCATCGCGGCCGCGCTGCACGCGTTCGCGGTGCACTGGCTCGCGACTCTCGCACCGCCGCGCGAGGGCGTGCTGCATGCGGCGCTGACCGCCGCGCAAAACGAGCGCGCCGCCGCACATGTGAGGCTGGCGCTCGCCCTCTTCGCCATGCTCGCCACACTCGGGGTGGCGCTCGGCAGCGCGGCACTCTGCTGGTCGCGGGTGATCGCGCCGCTCGGGCGGCTGACCGAAACGCTCGGGCGGATCGCCGCGGGCGCGCTCGAGACGAGCGTGCCCGACCGCGAGCGCGGCGACGAGGTCGGCGCCATCGCCAAGGCCGTCGAGACATTGCGCGCTGGTGCCGCCCGGGCGCGCGAGGCCGCCGCCGCCGCTTCCGCCGAGCAAGAGGCGAAGCTCGCCGAGGCGGCCCGCCTCGCGGCCCTTCTCGCGGGTTTCGAGCAGCGGGCGAGCGAGGCGGTCGCCGGCGTCGCCGAGGCGGCGGGAACGCTGAAGCACACCGCGGACGATCTCAACGCGCTGGCGCAGGGCGCGCGCGGCGAGGCCGGCACGATCGCCGAAAGCGCGGCCGGCGCCAGCGCCGGCGTCGATCAGCTCGCCGCCGCGACCGAGGAGCTTTCCGCCTCGATCCGCGAGATCGCGGCCCGGATGGCGGAGGCGGCGACGGCGGTGGAGGGAGCCGCCGGCGATGCCAACGGCTCGGCCGAGCGCGTCGGCGTGCTGGCGCAAACCGCGTCCGGCATCGGCGAGGTGGTGCGGCTGATCGAGGACATCGCCGGCCAGACCAATCTGCTCGCGCTCAACGCGACGATCGAGGCGGCGCGCGCGGGCGACGCCGGCAAGGGCTTCGCCGTGGTGGCCGGGGAGGTGAAGAGTCTCGCCAACCAGACGGCACAGGCGACCGGCAAGATCGCGGCACAGATCGCAACGATCCAGGCGGAGACGCGCGATTCCGTCGCCTCGATCACCAAGGTCGCCGAACGGATCGGCGGGCTCACGATGATCGCCACCACGGTCTCGAGCGCGGTCGAGCAGCAACGCGCGGCGACCGACGAGATCGCCCGCAGCGTGCAGCAGGCCGCGCACGGCACCGGCACGGTCTCGAGCGGCATCGCCGGGCTGCGCCAGCGCACCGAGGACACCTCGGGCGCGGCCCAGCGCATCGGCGCCGTCGCGACCGACCTCGACCAGCGGCTTGGCCTCTTGCGCGACGGGATCGATGCGCTCTTGAGCGGCATGCGGCAGAGCGATAAGCGCCTGGCCGCCTGACGAAGCCCTGAAAAAGAAGAGCCTTCTTTTTCTGAAGAAAAAGAAGCAAAAAGACTTTCATTCGTTTTCCGGGCCCGGCGCCGACTTCGGACTCCGAACGACCCGATGAAAGCAAGCGAATAAAAGATTTCTGGTTCTCTTTTTCAAAAGAGAACACTCTTCATCGCGGGCCGCTGGAGCCTGAAGTCGCCGTTCCCGTCAAGGCCGGCGCCCGAGAGAAAAGAAAAGGGAGGGAAGTGCCATGAGCGCCGCACGGATGCGCCCGGATCCAACCTTCTACCCTTCGCCGGCGCTGGCGATGGAGGCGCCGGCCGAGACGCTCGCCTATGTGGCGCTCTTGCGCCCCGACCGGCGCGAGCCCGACGCGCTCGGCATCGTCGATGTCGATCGCCATTCGCCGCACTACGCCCGGCTGGTCGGCCGCATGCCCTTCACCCACGTCGGCGACGAGCTGCACCATTACGGCTGGAATGCGTGCAGCGCCGCCCTTTGCCCGATGAGCGGCCATCCCTTCACCGAGCGGCGCTATCTGATCGTGCCGGGGATACGCTCATCGCGCATCTACATCGTCGATACCAGGCCCGATCCGCGCCGACCCGCGATCGTCAAGGAGATCCCGCCCGAGGAGGTCTTGCGCAAGACCGGCTATTCCCGCCCGCGCACCGTCCATTGCGGGCCGGAGGGCGTCTACGTCAGCACGCTCGGCGGGCGAGGCGTCGCAGGCGAGCTCGGCGTTCCCGGAATCTTCCTGCTCGATTGCGAAACTTTTGAGATCAGGGGGCAGTGGGAGATGGACCGCGGCGCGCAGGAGATGAGCTATGATTTCTGGTGGAATATTCCGCACGACTACATGGTGTCCTCGGAGTGGGGCCGGCCCGCCATGTTCGAGGACGGGCTGGTGGCCGAGGACCTGCTCGCCAACCGCTACGGCCATCACTTGCATTTCTGGGATCTGCGGGCGCGGCGCAACGTCCAGACGATCGATCTCGGCGCCAATCACCAGATGGCGCTCGAGGTTCGCCCCGCGCACGACCCACGCAGCGACCACGGGTTCCTGGGCGTCGTGGTCGATACCACCAACCTCGAAGGCTCGATCTGGACCTGGTGGCGCGAAGGGGGGTGGCGCGAAGGCGGCCGCTTCCACGCGCGAAAAACTGCCACCATTCCGCCCGAGCCCGCCGCCGCCGATGACCTTCCGGCACTCCTCAAACCGTTCAATGCGGTGCCGCCGCTAGTGACCGACATCGATCTCTCGCTCGATGACCGGTTCCTCTACGTCGCCTGCTGGGGCACCGGCGAGCTCCGGCAGTACGATGTCCGCGACCCGATGCAGCCGCTTCTCGCCGGCGCGGTGCAGCTGGGCGGGGTCGCCAGGCACGCCGCGCATCCGGCCGGGCGGCCCTTTTACGGCGCGCCGCAGATGGTGGAGATCAGCCGCGACGGGCGGCGGGTCTATTTCACGAACTCGCTCTACAGCTCGTGGGACGAGCAGTTCTATCCCGCCGGCCTGCCCGGGCAGATTGCGATGGCGAACGCCGGCGCCGAGGGCGGACTCACGCTCGATCCGAAATTCCTGATCGACTTCCCCGCCGGATTCCGCGCCCACCAGATCCGGCTGGAAGGGGGGGACTGCTCGACGGAAAGCTTCTGCTTCGCCTCTGCTTGAGACGCATGGGCGGCGCATCCCTTTGGGTCATGGCGGTGGCGATGGGGGCTTACCAGGGCCTCAACCCGCCGATGGGGTGGCTTTATGCGGTCTCGCGCGCGCTCGAGCGCCGGTCGGCCGGCGCCGTTTTCGCCGGCACGGCATCGCTCGCCGCCGGCCACTACGCGGCGATGCTGGCCCTCCTGCTGCCGGCGGCGCTGGCACTCGCGCTGACGCGGGCGAACCCGATGGCGCTCCAGCCTTGGCTCGGCGCCGCGCTCATCGCTTTCGGCCTCTTCAAGCTCTATCGCCCCTCCCACCCGCGCCTGCTCGCGCGCATCCCGCCGGGCCGGCCGATGCGCTGGTCCTTCGCGATGGCGCTCGCGCATTGCGGCTCGCCGGTGATGATGCTGGGGCCGCTCGCGAGCGTGCTCTTCCTGCTCGAGCCCGCCGGCCCTTCGCTCGGGCCGCGCCTCTGCTGGTTCGCGGCCGCCGCCTTCGCGGTGCCGGGTGCGATGGCGGCCGCCATGCTGCTCACCGCGTCCGCGATGGCGGTGTTGGTCTACCGGGTCCTCGGCTTGAAGGCGCTGACCCGGTTCTGGATCAATCTCGATCTCGGCTGGGCTGTCGCGTTCCTCGCCATGGGCGCCATGGCGCTCTCGATGGGCGCGACCCCTGGGCTTCCGGGATGGGAGACCCTGCTGGCACGCTTGGTATGCCACGGCGCATGATCGGACGCTTGATGAGATATTTTCTCCTCTCGCTCGTGCTTGCAGCTTCGCTGGCGGCGCCGGCGCTGGCCCAACCGGCGGCACCGGCCCAGCCGGCGGCACCGGCCCGGCCGGCGGCACCGCATCCCATGGCACCGGCCGAGCATCGCGCGTTGCCCGGGCTTCCCCCCGCCTCCGTCACGCACCACACGCTTACGCTTGCCGG
>DATJTV010000233.1:0-5535 GCA_035503055.1 Acetobacteraceae bacterium | reverse complement strand
GTGTGGCTCGAGGTCGGCTTCGGCGCGGGGGAGCATGCGCTGGCGGTGATCGAGGCGGAACCGCTGGTCGGGCTGATCGCCTGCGAGGTGTTCGAGAACGGCATTGCCTCGCTCCTTTCGGCGCTGGTTCCGGAGGAGGGGTCCCCTCCCCTGCCCGGCAATTTGCGGCTGTGGACCGCGGATGCGCGGGCGCTGATCCGGGCGCTGCCCGATGCCTCGATCGAGCGGCTCTTCCTCCTCTTTCCCGACCCCTGGCCCAAGGCGCGGCACGCCAAGCGCCGCTTCCTCCATCCGCTCTTCCTGCCGGAGATCGCACGGATCGTGGCAGAGCGGGGAGAAATCCGGATCGCGACCGATGATCCGGCGCTGCAGGCCTGGACGGCGGAGGCGCTCGGAAGCCAGGCATTCTTCGATGTCCCGGCGCCGGAGTCGCGACGGCCCGAGGGGTGGCCGGGGACCCGCTACGAGGCCAAGGCGCTGGCGGCCGGACGGCGGCCGCTCTACTGGCGGCTGGTCCGGCGGGGCGGCTCGGAGCGGCCGTAGGGCCACGAAAATCAACGTCTTCGCGTCTTGCAATCACCGGGTGACGGGGCTATCTGCGGGGCGAACAATCATTCTCCGCTGACGGACGGGGGGTGGCCTTAACGGGCCGCCTTTTTTGTTTGGGCGATCGCGCACCATTGACGCCAAGGATGGCGGCGCCGGCGCTGGAAGGCCGGCTCGCGGAACTCGTTTCTCCCACGCTCGAAGCGATGGGCTACGAGCTGGTGCGCGTGGCAATGACGGGAGGAGCGAGGCCCACGGTGCAGGTCATGGCCGAGCGAAGCGACGGGCAAGCGATGGGGGTCGAGGATTGCGCGGCGATCAGCCGGGCGCTCGGCGCGGTGCTCGACGTCGCCGACCCGCTGCCGGGCGCCTGGGAGCTGGAGGTGAGCTCGCCCGGGATCGATCGTCCGCTGACGCGGGCGAAGGATTGGAACCGCTTCGCGGGCCACCTCGCCCGGGTCGAGCTTGCCCTGCCGGTCGCGGGGAGGAAGCGCGTGAGCGGCACCGTGCTCGGCGCGGACGATCGGGCGGCGCGGCTCAAGCTCGACGACGGCGCGGAGGCGGTGGTGCCGCTGGAGGCGATCCGCCGCGCGCGGCTCGTTCTCACCGAAGCGCTGATCGAAGCGACGAAGACCGAAGCCGCCGGGCCCACAAAACCGAGCCATTGAGAGGACATCCCATGGATACCGCCATCGCCCGCCCCGACATCCTGCTGGTGGCCGATGCCGTCGCGCGCGAGAAGTCGATCGACCGCGAGGAGGTGATCGCCACGCTCGAGAGCGCGATCCAGAAGGCCGGGCGCGCCAAGTACGGGCACGAGAAGGACATCCGCGCGACGATCGACCGCAAGACCGGCGACGTTCGGCTCTCGCGCTGGACAGAAGTCGTCGAGACCGTGGAGAACGAGGAGACGCAGATCCCGCTCGCCATCGCACGGAAGTTCCGCCCCGAGATCAAGCTCGGCGAGTTCATCATCGATCCGCTGCCGCCGATCGATTTCGGGCGCATCGCCGCCCAGACCGCGAAGCAGGTGATCGTGCAGGGCGTGCGCGACATCGAGCGCAAGCGCCAGTACGAGGAATACAAGGACCGCATCGGCGAGATCGTCAACGGCATCGTCAAGCGCACCGAGTACGGCAACCTGATGGTCGATCTCGGCCGGGCCGAGGCGCTGCTGCGCCGCGACGAGCTGATCCCGCGCGAGAGCTTCCGCAACGGGGATCGCGTGCGCGCCTATATCTACGACGTGCGCGCCGAGCCGCGCGGGCCGCAGCTCTTTCTCTCGCGCACCCATCCGGGCTTCCTCGCCAAGCTCTTCGCGCAGGAGGTGCCGGAGATCTACGACGGCATCATCGAGATCAAGGCCGTGGCGCGGGACCCCGGCTCGCGGGCGAAGATGGCGGTGATCAGCCGCGATTCCTCGATCGACCCGGTCGGCGCCTGCGTCGGCATGCGCGGCTCGCGGGTGCAGGCGGTGGTGGCGGAGCTGCAGGGCGAGAAGATCGACATCATCCCCTGGAGCCCGCAGGCGGCGACCTTCGTCGTCAACGCGCTGGCGCCGGCGGAGGTGACCAAGGTGGTGATGGACGAGGAGGCCGGGCGGGTGGAAGTGGTGGTGCCGGACGATCAGCTTTCGCTGGCGATTGGAAGGCGCGGACAGAACGTGCGGCTGGCGAGCCAGCTCACGCGCTGGGATATCGACATCATGACCGAGGCCGAGGAGAGCGAGCGGCGGCAGGAGGAGTTCCGTCGGCGCACGGGGCTTTTCGTCGAGGCGCTCGATGTCGATGACGTGATTGCGGGACTGCTCGTGACCGAAGGGTTCGGTTCGGTCGAGGAGCTGGCGACGACGCCGCCCGACGAGCTTGCGGCGATCGAGGGATTCGACGAGCAGATCGCGGGCGAGCTGATCCGCCGCGCCGAGGCCTATCGCGTGCGCCATGAAGCCGAGCTGACCGAGCGGCGCCGCGAGCTTGGCGTTGCCGACGAAGTGGCGGCGATCGAGGGGCTGACGCCTGCGATGCTGGTCGCACTCGGGGAGAAGGAGGTGAAGACGCTCGACGATCTCGCCGACCTCGCCTCGGACGAGCTGATCGAGATCGTCGGGGCCGATGCGCTCGACGAGCCGACGGCAAACGCCGTCATCATGGCCGCACGCGCGCACTGGTTCGCGGACGACGCGCCCCGGGAGGAGGCACACCACGGCTGAGCCCCTCCCCGCTCCCTCCCCCGCCGATCCGGAGCGGCCGCCGTTCCGCCGCTGCGTTCTCACGCGCGCGGTGCTGCCGAGGAGACGGATGGTGCGGTTCGTGGTCGGGCCGGGACGCACCCTGGTGCCCGATCTCGCCGGGAGCCTGCCGGGGCGGGGAATCTGGTTGAGCGCCAGGGGGGATGTGATAGAAACCGCGCGCGTGCGCGGCACTTTGCAGCGGGCGATCGCTCGGGCTGCCGGCGGCTCGGTCGCGATTCCGGCGGATTTCCGCGAGCGTCTCGTAGCGGGGCTGGAACGGCGGATCGCGCAGCTTCTGGCGCGGGCGCGCCGCGCCGGAGAGGCGGGGCCGGATCGCGACTCACGGACCGCAGCGCGCACGGCGAAGCTGGCCGATGCGGTACGGGCGGAAGTCGAACGGCTGGCAGGCTTGCGCGGCGCAGGTGGGCGTGCCGCGGATGCCCAGGGGACGGGCACGTGGGACGCGGATGGGTGGCGGGCGGACGAAGGAACGGGCGGAAGGGTGCATGACGGAAGGCAGTGATCAGGAACCGGGCAAGGGGCGGCTCAGTCTTCGGCCGACGTCGCGGCCCGAGGTCGGTCGGACCGTGGATGCCGGGTCGGTACGGCAGAGCTTCAGCCATGGCCGCTCGAAGGTCGTGCAGGTGGAGGTGCGCCGCAAGCGCGCCCCCGTCCCCGGGCCCGGCGTGCCGGGTGCGCCACCTTCATCCGGCGCGCCCGCTGCGCCGCGCCCGGGAGCATCCGGCGGACGGCCGCCGGCGGGGATCCGGGCGCTCACCGAGACCGAGCTCGCGGCGCGACAGAAGGCGCTCGCGCAGCAGCAGCGCGAGCAGGCCAGGCGAGACGCGGAGCGGCGCGAACAGGAGAAGATCTCGGTTCTCTCCGCCGCCGAGGAGGCGCGGCGGAAGGCCGAGGAGGACGCCAAGCGCCAGGCCGAGGAACAGGCGAGAGCGGCAGCGGAGGAGGCCGAGCGCCGGGCCGCCGAGGCGGCGCGAGCGGCCGAGGAAGCGCAGCTCAATGCCGAGGTGGTGGCGCAGGCGGCCGACGAGACGCGCCGCCGCCCGGCGAGCGGCGGCACCACGGGGGCTGAGCACGCGCAGTCCCCCGGGCAGCCCGTCGGGACGCTTCGCCTCAAGCCCGCGCGGACGGCCGACGAGGATGATGAGAGCCGCCCTGCCCGCCGGCTGGGGGCCACGCCCGCGCGGCGCCTGCCGCAGGCGCCGGCGGCCAAGAAGGGAATCGAGGACCGGCGGCGCAGCGCCAAGATCGACGTGCAGGCGGCGATCGAGGGCGAGGACGAGCGCGTGCGCAGTCTCGCCTCGGTGCGGCGCCAGCGTGAGCGCGAGCGCCGCCAGGCCGAGCTCGAGCTCTTGCGCTCGGACCAAGTGAAGGTGGTGCGCGAGGTTGTGCTGCCGGAGACCATCGCCGTGCAAGAGCTCGCCAACCGCATGGCCGCGCGTGCGGGTGACGTCATCAAGACACTGATGAAGCTCGGCGTAATGGCGACCATCACCCAGACGCTGGACGCCGACACCGCCGAGCTGGTCGTTCAGGAGTTCGGCCACCGCGTCAAGCGCGTTTCGGAGGCGGATGTCGAGGCCGGCCTGGAAGGCGAGGACGACGCCGAGGCCGAGCTGCAGCCCCGGCCGCCGGTGGTCACCGTGATGGGCCATGTCGATCACGGCAAGACCTCGCTGCTCGATGCTCTGCGGGCGACCGACGTCGCGGCTGGGGAAGCGGGCGGCATCACCCAGCATATCGGCGCCTATCAGGTGACGATGCCCGGGGGCGAGCGCATCACCTTCATCGATACGCCGGGCCATGAGGCGTTCACGGCGCTGCGCGCACGCGGGGCCAGCGTCACCGACATCGTGGTGCTGGTGGTCGCCGCCGACGACGGCGTGATGCCGCAGACGATCGAGGCGATCCGGCACGCGCAGGCGGCGCATGCGCCGATCATCGTCGCCATCAACAAGATGGACAAGCCGGGCGCCAATCCGGACCGCGTGCGCAACGAGCTGCTGCAATACGGGGTCGTGGTCGAGGCGATGGGCGGGGAGACCCAGGACGTCGAGGTCTCGGCGCTCAAGCGGACCGGGCTCGAGGCGCTGAACGATGCGATCCTGGTGCAGGCGGAGGTTCTGGACCTCAAGACCAATCCGGACCGGGCCGCCGAAGGAACGATCATCGAGAGCCGGCTCGATCGCGGCCGCGGTCCGGTGGCGACGGTGCTCGTGCAGCGGGGCACGCTGCACCAGGGCGACATCGTCGTCGCCGGAGCGGAATGGGGTCGGGTGCGGGCGATGCTGGACGACCGCAATCGCGCGCTTGCCGACGCGGGCCCGTCGGCGCCGGTCGAGATACTCGGGCTCACCGGCGTTCCGGTGGCGGGCGAGCCGCTGATCGCGGTGGAGGGCGAGGCGCGCGCCCGCGAAGTCGCCGAATTCCGCCAGCGCAAGGTGCGCGACAAGGCGGCGGCCAGCAACGGCGCCGCACGCGGCACGCTCGAGCAGATGCTGGCGCGCATCAGCGCGGGCGAGCAGAAGGAAGTCACCGTGGTGGTGAAGGCCGACGTGCAGGGCAGCGCCGAGGCGATCGGGGCGACGGTGGTCAAGCTGGGCACCGAGGAGGTGAAGGTGCGCGTGCTGCACTCTGCCGTCGGCCAGATCACCGAGAGCGACATCGTGCTGGCGAAGGCGTCCGACGCGGTGGTCGTCGCGTTCAACGTGCGCGCCACCGCGCAGGCGCGAGAGCTTGCC
>DATJTV010000232.1:0-19547 GCA_035503055.1 Acetobacteraceae bacterium | reverse complement strand
ACTGACCTTCAAGAAAGACCAAGGGGCTCTGCCCCTTGTAACTTCGCCAAGGGCGGAGCCCTTGGAACCCTTTCGTTGTCATACCTCCCGGCGGATCGCCATCCGCCTGGTGCGGGAAATGCGTGCGCGGATCCGGAGCCGGGCGTCACAGTCGGGGAGAAACGCCATGCTTGGCCACATCGCGATCGAGCGCGGCCACATCGCCGCCACCGAGCGCCTGATCCGCCCCTATATCCGCCGAACGCCGATCCTCCGAGCCGAAGCCGCCGATTTTGGCCTCGCCGGTGCCCCCATCCTCTTCAAGCTCGAGCAGCTCCAGCACACCGGCTCCTTCAAGCCACGCGGCGCCTTCGCCAACCTCCTCTCCCGCCCGATCCCGGCGGCCGGCGTCGTCGCGGCCTCCGGCGGCAACCACGGTGCAGCCGCGGCCTTTGCCGCCCGCCGCCTCGGCGTGCCGGCCGCCATCTTCGTCCCCTCCGTCACTTCACCCGCCAAGCTCGCGCGCATCCGCTCGTACGGCGCCGAGCTTGTGGTCGCGGGCGACCGCTATGCGGACGCGCTTGCCGCGAGCGAGGCGCGCCTCGCGGCCACCGGCGCGCTCGCCGTCCACGCCTACGATTCTCCGGAAACGCTTCTCGGCCAGGGCAGCATCGGGCTGGAGCTCGAGGAAGGCGCGCCCGAAATCGAAACCCTGCTTGTCGCCGTCGGGGGTGGTGGGTTGATCGGCGGAATCGCCGCGTGGTACGGGGGAAGAATCCGTATCGTCGCCGTCGAATCCGATGGGGCCCCCACGCTTACCCACGCCATTGCGGCCGGCCATCCCGTCGATGCGCCGGCCGGCGGCATCGCCGTTGACAGCCTCGCCCCGCGCCAAGTCGGCAGCCTCATGTTCCCGATCGCGGAGGCCTTTGTTGACCGGCGCGTCGTTCTCGTCACCGACGATGAGATCCGCGACGCCCAGGCTGCTCTTTGGGAGGTGCTTCGCATCGCGGCCGAGCCCGGAGGGGCGGCTGCCTTCGCAGCGCTCCTGTCGGGCCGCTATGCGCCCGCGCCTCAAGAGCGTGTCGCCGTGCTCGTCTGCGGCGCCAACACCGCGGATGTACAT
Organism: Acetobacteraceae bacterium; assembly: GCA_035503055.1. Classification (GTDB taxonomy): domain Bacteria; phylum Pseudomonadota; class Alphaproteobacteria; order Acetobacterales; family Acetobacteraceae; genus JAKAWQ01. The sequence goes on along the minus strand of DATJTV010000232.1, from coordinate 18,442 downwards.
TTGGGCACGGCTCAGAAATAGCTCCAGATATCCGCCTTGCGCGCCTCCTCGGGTGTGGCGTCGAACACGATCTGGCCGTTGTTCATGATCACCACGCGGTCGGCGACCGCGAGTGCGGCGGCGACGTTCTGTTCGACGAGGACGGCCCCCACCTCGCGCGCGCGGCACACCTCGGCCAACTGGCCGAACAACCGCTCCACGAGGTTGGGGGCGAGCCCGATCGAGGGTTCGTCCAGCAGCAGGCAGCGCGGGCTGCCGAGAAGTGCGAGCGCCATCGCCAGCATCTGCTGCTGCCCACCGGAGAGGCTGCCCGCACGCAAGCCCATGCGCTCGGCGAGCGCAGGGAAGAGCCGCAGCACATCGGCGATGCCGAACGTGGGGCCGCTCTCCGCCGCGTTGCGTGCACCGACGATCTCGAGATTCTCGGCAACCGTGAGGGTCGCAAAAATCCCCCGCCCCTCGGGCAAAAGCCGCAGCCCCCGCGCCACCCGATCGGCCACCGTCATCCGGCCGAGCGGCCCGCCCGCAAACGAGATTTTCCCGCCGCGCGCCTCGATCAGCCCCATGATCGCGCGGAGGCTCGTCGTCTTCCCCGCGCCATTGTGCCCGAGCAGAGCCAGGATCTGGCCCGGCTCGAGAGCAAACGAAACGTCGCGGATCACCGTCTTTGTCCCGTAGCCGGCCGCGAGATTTGAGAGCTCCAGCAGCATCCCTTCAGATCACTCCGCCGAAATAGATCTCGGCGAGCTTCGGGTCCGCGACGATCGCCTTGGGCTCGCCCTCCGCGATCAGCCGCCCCTGGTGCAGGAAGAGCACGTGATCGGCGATCCGGCTCACTACGCGCGTGTTGTGCTCGACGACGAGGAGCGATTTGCCGTTTTCCTTGAGCGCGAATAGCAGCGCGATCATCGCCTCCAGCGCATCCTGCGCGAGCCCCGAGGCCGGTTCGTCCAGCAGCAGGAACTCGGCGCCCGTCGCCAGCACGCGCGCGATCGAGAGCAGCTTCTGCTCGCCGTAGGAAAGATTGCGCACCCGCTCGCGCGCCCGGCGGGCGAGGCCGACGCGCTCGAGCAGTGCCTCGGCTTCCTCGCGATGCCGCGCCTGCTCGCGCGCGGTACGCAAGGGACGAAGAATTGCCGCCGCCGGCCTCTCCCCGAACTGGCCCGGCAACGCCAGCATCACATTGTCGCACACTGTAAGATCGGTGAAGAGCCTGAGGTTCTGGAACGTCCGCGCAATGCCGGCCCTGACGACCGCCTGCGGCTTCATCCCGTCCAGGCTCGCGCCGCGAAACCGGACGCTGCCGCGATCGGGGCGCAGGAAGCCGGTGATCACATTGAAGATTGTCGTCTTGCCTGCGCCGTTCGGCCCGACCAGGCAGGTGATGCGCCCGGAAGAGGCGGCAAAGCTCAGTTCCGCCAGGGCCGCGAGCCCGCCGAAGCGCTTCTCCACGTCCCGCACTTCGAGATAGGGTTCGCTCACAGTCTCTCGCCCAGGATGCCCTGCGGGCGGAACAACATGAAGAGAACGAGGAGCCCGCCATAGAGAAGCTGCCGCGCGGGGGCGGCGATGGTCGTCGGGATATTGATGAGGTCGAGGAGCTGCGGCAGCCCGACGAGCAGGAACGGCCCGAGAATGGCACCCTTGAGCGTGCGCGCCCCGCCCACGACCACCATCGTCAGCAGCAGCACGGAGGCGTCGAGATCGAAGGAGGAAGGGTCGATGAAGCTCAGGAAAACCGCATAGAGCCCGCCGGCGACGCCGATGAACGCGCCCGAGAGCGCCGCCGCCGCCACCTTCGCCCGCAGCACCGGCTTGCCGAGTGCTGCGACCGCCAGCTCGTCCTCGCGCACGGCGTGGATAAGCCGGCCGAACGGCGCCCGCATGAAGAGCCAGAACACGGCGATGCCGATCGCGAGCAGAACGCTGGTGAGCGCGAGGAGGCCAAGCGTGCTCTCGATCGGCACGCCGGCGAGCGAAGCCGGCGGGATGCCCGGCAGGCCGTTCGCCCCGCCCGTCCCCGCCGTCCAGTTGGTGAAAACCGCCGTCGCCAAAAGCTGAATGCCGAAGGACGTCACCACGAAATAATCCCCAGCCACGCGCAGGCTGGGGAGCGAGACGAGGATATCGAGCACGATGCAGCCGAGTGAAGCGAGCACCAGCGCCGGGATGAAGCCGAGCCCCGCCTGCATCGTGAGCCCGGCCACGAGATACGCGCCGACGCCGAACACCGCCGCCTGCGAGACCGAGAAGATGCCGGCGATCCCGACCAGGAGGTTGGTGGAAAGTGCGGCCAGCACATAGATCTCGGCCAGCACCAGGTAGCTTTCGAGGAACGTCACGACGCGGCGAACAACCCCTGCGGGCGGAACAGCATGAACACCACGAACACCGCGAAGGTGCTGCCGATCGCCCATTCCCCCGGCATGACGAGGAGAGAGAGATTCTGGAGCACCGCGATCGCGATCGAGAGCGCAAGCGCGCCGGTGAGGCTGCCGATGCCGCCGGCGATCATCGCGATCGTCGCTTCCAGGAGCGGCGTGATCCCCGCATAGGGCTGCAAGCCGAGATCGAGCGGGACCAGCATGCCCGGCAGCGCCACCACCGCCGAGGCGAGCGCCATCACCACCACATAGACGCGCCGCGGCTCGAGCCGCGTGATCTCGGCGAGGAAGGGATTGGCCGCCACGGCGCGGATCTGCGCGCCGAGCAATGTGCGGCGCGTCAGCAGGGCCAGTGCCGCATAGGCGATGAGCCCGGCCGCCACCGTCGCGAGCTGGGCGCGCGTCAGCAGAAGGCCCGAGACATGTACCACGCGGCCGGCCCAGCTTCCGGGAAACTGCAGAATGTCGGCCGAATAGATGCCCGCCAGCACGTTCTGCATCACCGCCAGCACGCCGAGCGAGGCGATCAGCACCACGAGCCCGCTGGCACTACGGCGCTGCAGAGGCGCGTAGATCAGGACCTGGATCAGCGCGCCCGCCGCGGCGGCCGCAAGCACCCCGACCGCGAGTGCGAGCGCGAGCGGCAGCCCTGCCTGCATCGCCGAATAGGCGATATATCCCGATAGCGTCCAGACGCCGGCGTGTGCGACGTGAAAGATCCGGAGCGTGGAGTAGATCAGCGCGAAGCTCATCGCCACCATCCCGAGCCCGACCCCGGTGATGAGGCCGTTGACCAGGAGCTGGAGGATCAGCATGCGGATCGGCGGGCGATCAGCCGGATGTCTCGCGCTTGAAGAGCACGTCCTTGCCGCTTTCGAACCTATCGATGTCGATCTCCATCGTCGCCGTGTTGCTCGTGAAGTCGAGCGGCAGGAGGCCGGGGAAGTGGCGGATCTCAAGGATCGCGCTGCGCAGGTTGGCGCCCGTGACCGGCTTTCCTTCGCCCGCCACCTTGGCGATCGCCGTGAGCACCATGTTGGTCGCGTTGTAGTATTGCCGGCTGAAGAAAGCGAAGTCGGCGCCGGGGAATTCCTTGCGGAACGCGGCCGTCAGCGCGGCCGGCTGGTCGATGCGCATCTGGGTGTGATACCAGCCCTCGGCCGCCGGGTCGGCGATCGCCGCCGGATCGTTGAGGAAGGTCGTGCCTACGACGGGAACGGCGATGGCGAGCTCTTTCTTCTGGTCCGCGAGCTCCTTGGCACCCTGCGTGATCGTGACGAACATCACGTTGGGCTTGGCGGCGGCGAGCTTCAGGAGTGCGGGGCGGAAGTCGGTCTCGCCGAACGGCACCGGCTCCTGGGCGGCGATCGTCCCGCCCAGGGCCCGAAACTCCTTGACGAAATCGTCGCGCCCGGCGATCCCCGCCGCGTCGTTCTCGTAGAGGACCGCGGCACGCTTCGCCTTGAGGCCGTCGATCACGAAGTGCACGAGCACCCCCACCTCGCCGGCCTCCTGCGGGATTGCGTTGAAGAGATAAGGGGAAATGGTGCCGAGCCGGTCGGTCTGTGCGCCGGCATTGATGAGCAGGGTTTTGGTCCGCGTGGCCAAGGGCGCCATCGCCAGCGTCGGCCCGGAATAGCCGGTCAGGACGACCGGGACCTGATCGAGATTGACAAGCTTGTTGAACGAAAGCACCGAGAGATCGGGCTTCGCCTGGTTGTCCTCGAACAGCACCGCGATCGGGCGGCCGGCGATGCCGCCCTTGTCGTTGGCCTGCTTCACCGCGAACTGGATGCCGCGCTGTTCCTCGGTGCCGATCTCCGCCGCCGGGCCGGTGAGCGGGAGGATCGCGCCGAGGCGGATGGGGGCCGCGGCGCGCGCGGCGATCGCCGGGAGGCAAGCGGCCAGGCCGGCGGAGAGGCCAAGGAAGGTGCGGCGGCGGCAAGGCTTCATGGTTTCCCCCCACGGTATGGCGTTCTGGTTTGCCGAGACGGTAGCGTGGGGGCGCGCTCGCGGGCAATGGGGCCGGCGGATTATGCTCCCGCTGGATCGCCCGATTGATCCCTGGGGCGCGCCTCGAGATGGCAGGCCGCCCATTGCGTGCCGCCAACGCCAATGGGGCGCAGCTTTGGCTCCTCCGTCCGGCAGCGCGCGAAGGCGTGCGGACAGCGGGTGTGGAAGCGGCAGCCCGACGGCAGGCTGATCGGGCTCGGGACATCGCCCTTGAGAATCGTTCGCCGGCGGGCAGCCGCCGGGTCCGGCACCGGCACCGCCGAAAGCAGCGCCTGCGTGTAGGGATGAAACGGGCGGGCGAAGAGGCTTTGCCGGTCCGCCGCCTCGACGATGCGGCCGAGATACATCACCGCGACGCGGTGCGTCAGGTGCTCGACGATCGCGAGGTCGTGCGTGATGAAGAGGAGCGAAAGACCGAGATCGGCCTGCAGATCGGCCAGCAGATTGACGATCTGCGCCTTCACCGAGACGTCGAGCGCGGAGACCGCTTCGTCGCAGATGATCACCTCCGGCTCGGTTGCGAGCGCGCGCGCGATTCCGATTCTCTGGCGCTGCCCGCCCGAGAATTCGTGAGGGAAGCGCCCGGCGGCATCCGCCGGCAGCCGCACCTTTTCCAGGAGCGAGGCGATGCGCGCGGAAAATTCGTCGCGCGTGCGGGCAAGGGCGAAGTTGGCGATGGGCTCGGCGAGACTCTCGCGCACCCTGAGGCGCGGATTGAGGCTGCTGAAAGGGTCCTGGAAGACCACCTGCATCCGCCGCCGCAGTGGTCTCAGCTTGCGGGCCGGCAGATTGTCGATCCGCATGCCGTCGAGGCGCACCTCGCCCGCGGTGGGCCTGATGAGGCCGAGGATCGCGCGGCCCACCGTCGATTTGCCGCAGCCCGATTCGCCGACCAGCGAGAGCGTCTCGCCGCGGCCGATCGTGAGGCTCACATCGTCGACCGCGTGCACCTGCGCGGCCGCCTGGCCGGGATAGCGCCGCGGCAGGACAAAATATTTCTTGAGGCCCCTCACCTCGATCACGGGCGGTGCATCGCTCATCGGGCGGCTCCGGCGTGATGGCAGGCAGCCGCGTGCCCGGGGCGGCGCGAAAGCAGCGCGGGTGCTGAGCGGCGGCAGAGATCCGTGACGCGGCCGCAGCGCGGGGCGAAGGCGCAGCCGACGATCGGCTTGCGCAGATCCGGGACCTGGCCTGGGATTTCGGCAAGCCGCGTCCGCTCCGGCGCGCCGCCGTCCATGCCGAGGCGCGGCACCGCGCCGAGAAGCCCCTGCGTGTAGGGATGGAGGGGATCGGCGAAAATCGCCGTTGTCGGCCCCTCCTCCACCGTCCGCCCCGCATAGAGCACGACCACGCGCCCGGCCATCTCGGCCACCACGCCGAGATCGTGCGTGATCAGCATGATCGCAGCCCCGATCCGCGTCTTGAGATCGCGCATCAGGTCGAGGATCTGCGCCTGGATGGTGACATCGAGCGCGGTCGTCGGCTCGTCGGCGATCAGGAGCTTGGGGTTGCAGGCGAGCGCCATCGCGATCATCACCCGCTGGCGCATGCCGCCCGAAAGCTGGTGCGGGTACTCGCCGATCCGCCGTTCCGGCTCCGGAATGCCGACCAGCGCCAGCATCTCGGCGGCGCGCGCGAGCGCCGCCCGGTTCCCGAGCCCCTGGTGGAGGGAGAGCGTCTCGCCGATCTGCCGCCCGACGGTCAGCACAGGGTTCAGGCTGCTCATCGGCTCCTGGAAGATCATGCTGATCTCGTTGCCGCGAATCTTCCGCATCTCGCCTTCCGGGAGCTTGAGAAGGTCGCGCCCCTCGAAGCGCACGGCGCCGGCGATCCGCGCCGGCGGCTCGGGCACCAGCCTCAGGATCGACATCGCCGTCACCGATTTGCCGCAGCCCGATTCGCCCACCACCGCGAGCGTCTCGCCCGCCTCGATCGAAAGCGAGACGCCCTCGACCGCGCGCACCACGCCGTTGCCGGCGCGGAAGTGCGTCTGCAACCGCTCGACTTCGAGCAGCGCCACTACAGTTCCGTGCTCATTGGCCCGTGCTCATTTGCGGGCACCGAGGCGCGGATCGAGGGCGTCGCGCAGCCCATCGCCGAGGAGATTGACCGCGAGCACCGTCACCGAGAGGAAGAAGGCGGGGAAGAAGACGATGAACGGCTTCACCTGCCAGAGCGCACGACCCTCGGCCATGATGTTGCCCCAGCTCGGCACCACCGGCGGCGTGCCCGCGCCGATGAAGTCGAGGATCGCCTCGATGATCATCGCCGAGGCGCAGACATAGGTCGCCTGCACGATCACCGGCGCCAGCGTGTTCGGCACGATATGCCGCCAGATCAGCCGCGGCGTGCGTGTGCCCGCCGCGATCGCCGCCTCGACGAAGGGCTGCTCGCGCAAGCCCAGCACCATGCCCCGCACCAGCCGCGCCACCTGGGGGACCTGCGAGATCGTGATCGCGATGATGACGTTGCCGACCGAGCCCTGCGTCAGCGCCATCAGCGCGATCGCGAGCAGGATCGCCGGGATCGCCATCACCCCATCCATGATGCGCATCAGCAGCGCATCGAGCGGGCGGACGAATCCGGAGACGAGGCCGATCGCCATTCCGCCCGCCGAGGCGAGTGCGGCCACCGCGAAGCCGACGACGAGGGAGACGCGCGCGCCATAGAGCACGCGCGAATAGATGTCCCGCCCCAGCATATCGGTGCCGAACCAATGGCCGGCCGAGGGCCCGATCAGCATGTTCGCCGGATCGAGCGCCTCGGGATCGACCGTGCCGAGCCAGGGTGCGAAGATCGCGAGCAGCATCATCAGGGCCACCAGCGCGCCGCCGATCGCGATCGCGGGATAGCGGAGCGCGAAGCCGACCACGCGGGAGTGCGCTGGCGGCGGGGCGAGGATCTCCGGCAGTGCTGCCGCTTCTTCCGGGAGCAGAAGCTCGCTCACAACCTGATCCTCGGGTCGAAGACGCTGTAGAGCAGATCGACGATCAGGTTGACGATCACGTAGGCGAAGCTGAAGAGCAGCACCACGCCCTGGATCACCGGGTAGTCGCGCTCGAGGATCGCATTCACGGTGAGCGTGCCGAGCCCCGGGATCGCGAACACCGTCTCCGTCACCACCGTCCCGCCGATCAGGAGCGCGACACCGAGCCCGGCCACCGTCACCACCGGGTTGGCCGCGTTCTTGAGCGCGTGCACGAAGAGCACGCCCCTCTGCGACACCCCTTTGGCGCGCGCCGTGCGCACGTAATCCTGCGCCAGCACCTCGAGCATCGCCGCACGGGTGATTCGCGCAAGCAGCGCCACATAGATGGCGCCGAGGGCGAGCGAGGGCAGGATCAGGCACTGGAGGAATGGCCAAAATCCTTGCGAAATCGGAACGAATCCCTGCACCGGCAGCACCCGCAGGCCGAGTCCGAACACATAGGCCAGCAGATAGGCGATCACGAACACCGGCACCGAGAAGCCGAGGACGGCGAAAACCATGACGGCGTGGTCGATCCAGGTTCCGTGCTTCCACGCCGCGATCACCCCGAGCGGGACGGCGACCGTGATCGCGATCAGCATGGTGAGGATCATCAGCGAGAGGGTGGGCTCGATATGCTGGGCGATCATCCGGGCCACCGGCTGGCCGGTGAACACCGAAGTGCCGAGGTCGCCGTGCACCACCTGCCAGACCCAGTGCCCGAAGCGCACCAGGTACGGCTGGTTCAGCCCGAGCGAGGCGCGGATCTGGGCGATCTGCTGGGTGGTTGCCTGGTCGCCGGCGATGATCGCCGCCGGATCGCCGGGAGCGAGGTAGAGAAGCGAGAAGACCGTGATCGCGACGATCCCCATCACGGGGATCGTCGCGATCACGCGGCGGACGATATAGAAGAGCATCGCTCCGCCGGTGCCCTACATCGGTTGCTCAGACGCGATGTACATTCCACGGATAGGGCGCGGCCCCGTCGATGACGCCGGCGAGCGTGCTGCGGTAGGCGGTGCGGATGTAGAACTGCCCGAGCGGCACCGTGGGGACGTCGTGGAATGCGAGCGCCTGCATCTTCCCCCCGATCGCCTGCCGCGCGGCCTCGGTCGGCGCCGAGAGCCAGTCGGCGTTCAGCGCCATCATCGCATCGCTCTTGTACCAGCCGAACCAACCCTTGAGGCCCTGGCCCAGAATGATCGGATTGACGGCGGGATTGTACAGAGAAATTCCCTCCCACCAGGTGTGGAAGATGGTCCAGCCGCCCTGGTCGACCGGCTTCCTGCTCGCGCGCCGCTGCACCACCGTGCCCCAGTCGGTCTCGACGAGCTGGACATTGAGCCCGAGCTTCTTGAGCGTGGCATAGGTGATCTCGCCGAAGGGCTGGATCGAGGGGAAGTCGGTCGGGTTGATGATGACGATCTTCTCGCCGCCGTACTTGGCCGCCTCGATCAGCTTCTTCGCGGCCGCCAGATCCGGCGCCTTGGCCATCGGGTCGGGGCTGGGCGGAACGCCGTAGGTCGTGCCGATCGGGAAAAAGGAGTGGCAGATCGTGAAGTTCTTGGGATCGTTCGCCGTCACCGCGCGCATGTACGCCGACTGCTCGGTCGCCATCATCACCGCCTGGCGCATGAGCACGTTGTCGAACGGCGGGAAGAGCTCGTTGAAGCGGAGGCACCCCATGTAGCCGGTGGGATTGCCCTGGCCGATCACCACGTCCTTGTTCGCCGCCAGCAGCGGGATCAGGTTCGGCAGGACGAGCTCCCACCAATCGACCTCGCCCGACTGCAGCGCCGCCACCGCCGTCCCGGGATCGGTGATGACGTGCCATTCGATGCGGTCGAAATTCACCACCTTCCCGCCGGCGGCCCAGCTCGGCTTCTCCTGGCGCGGCACATAGCCCGCGAACTTCGAGAAGACCGCGCGGCTGCCCGAGACGTACTCTTTCGCCTCGAACACGCAGGGGCCGGAGCCGATCACCTGATCGATGGTGATCGCCTTGGCCGCCGGCTGCGAAGCGATGTGCTCGGGCATGATGAACGGAACATTCGACGCCGGCTTGGCGAGCGCCGCATCGAGCAGCGGGAACGGCTTCTTGAGCCGGACCTCGAAGGATTTGTCGCTCTTCACCACGTAGCTGTCCACGGCGGCAGCGAGATCCTCGCCGAACGGATCGACCGTGGCCCAGCGCTTGATGCTGGCGATGCAGTCCGCGGCGCGCACGGGGCTGCCGTCATGGAACTTGAGCCCGTCGCGCAAGGTGATGGTCCAGGTGCGCCCGTCGCTCGAAATCGTGTGCCCGGCGGCCATCTGCGGGTGCGGCGCGAGATGCTCGTCCACCGCGTAGAGCGTGTCCCATACGTAATAGGCGTAGTTCTGCGTGACCGCCGCGGTGGTGGTGATCGGGTCGAACAAGGTTAGATTCGCCTGCGGAACGAACTTCAGGACGCTCGGGGCGGCCGAGGTCGCCGGGCGGGGCAGGGCGGCGGCCGCAGCCATCCCGCCAGCCGCGCCCAGAAGGGTGCGCCGTTTCATCATCGCCATCGCCTCCGTTGGAATTTTCGCTCTCCCGCCTTCACGGTAGGGGATGCCCCGGGACCCGGCAAGCGGGAAACGCCCCGCCTCTCAGGCCGGAAGTGGCGGCGCCATTCCCTCCGGGAGCGCCGCGCCGAAGGCGTTGAGCGTCATCGCGACCATCGTGTAGTAGCCGACCAGCCCGACCAGCTCGACCATGCCGCGCTCGCCGAAACGGGCGAGCCCGCGGCGAAAGAGCGCCTCGTCGAGCCCGTGGGTGCGGCTGAGCGAGGCCGCCAGCGCGTAGGTGAGCGCCTCGTCCTCGTCCGCGAACGCGGGTTCGGCGCGCGCGGCGATCGCGTCCGCCGCCGCGGGTGCGAGCCCCGCCTTCTCGGCAAGCGGACGGTGCATGTACCACTCGTACTGGGCGGTCGTCGCCCGCGCCGTGACCAGGATCGCCAGCTCCCGGAGCTTCGCGGGCAGGCTCGACTCGAAGCGCAGGAACGCCCCCAGCCGCTGCGCCGGGTCGGCGAGGCCGGGGCTCTTCAGCCAAAACGGCACCGGCCCGCGCACGCCCCCGCGCGGCCCCGCGACCACCGCCTGATAGACCCGAAGCTGCTCGGCATCGAGCTTCTCCACCTCGATCGGCGCCAACCGGCTCATCGCGTGCCCGTCCTCCCTACTCTCTCGGCCGTGCTCTGCTTAACATGGCCAGGGCTTTGCCAGGAGGCTGGGCTTTGCCAGGAGGGACGAGCGGAGAAGGATGGCCATGCTCGAACGCCTGCTCGCCGGCTTCATCCGCGAGGGCCGGCTCACCGTGCTCACCGCCGGCGGCCGCCGGCTGACCTTCGGCGCGTCCGCGCCCGGGGTCACGGATGTCACCATCCGCTTCCGCAGCCGCGCGAGCCTCGCCCGGGTGGCGCTCCGCCCGACGCTCCATTTCGGCGAGGCCTATATGAACGGCGACCTCGTGCTCGAGCAGGGAGGGTTGGCCGATCTCTTCGAGCTCTGCGGGCGCAATCTCCGCAATCGCGGATCCGCGCGGCGCGGCCCGCTGCGGCGCGCCTTCCGCGAGATCGCCCGCCGCCTCCAGCAGCACAACCCGATCCCGGCCGCGCGGCGCAACGTCGCCCACCACTACGACCTCTCCGAAACGCTCTTCCGTCTCTTCCTCGATTCCGACCTCAACTATTCCTGCGCCTATTTCGCGACACCCGGTCTCTCGCTCGAGGAAGCGCAGCGCGCCAAGCAGCGGCACATCGCGGCCAAGCTCCGCTTGCGCCCGGGACACCGCGTGCTCGATATCGGCTGCGGCTGGGGCAGCCTCGCCCTGGCGCTCGCCGGCATGGAAGAGGTGAACGTGCGCGGCATCACCCTCTCGGCCGAGCAGCACGCGAGCGCCGCCGCCCGCGCAGCCGCCTTGGGCCTTGGCCGGCGCGTACGCTTCTCGCTCGCCGATTATCGCGAGGTCGAAGGGGATTTCGACCGCATCGTCTCGGTCGGCATGTTCGAGCATGTGGGCTCGCCGCACTACGGACGCTTCTTCCAGACGATCGGCCGGCTCCTCGCGCCCGACGGCGTCGCCGTGATCCACTCGATAGGGCGCATGGAGACGCCCGGCCTCACCGATGCCTGGACGCGAAAGTATATTTTCCCGGGCGGCTACATTCCCGCCCTTTCGGAGGTGCTGCCCGCGGTCGAGCGCGCCGGCCTCTGGGCGACCGACATCGAGATCCTTCGTCTGCATTACGCCGAGACGCTGCGCCATTGGCGCGAGCGGTTCCTCGCGAAGAAGGCGGTGCTCCGCGACATCTACGACGAACGCTTCTGCCGCATGTGGGAATTCTATCTCGCCGGCAGCGAGATGGGATTCCGCCATGGCGGGCTGATGGTCTTCCAGCTTCAGCTCGCACGCCGCGTCGAGACGCTGCCGCTCACGCGCGATTACATCCGTGCGTCGGAATCCGCTCTTCCCGGCTGATCGAATCCTTCGCGCCCGCGCGTTCCAGCTCCTCGATCAGGAGCCTCAATCCGCGCTCCATCACCTTCTCGCGCCTCAGCACGATCCCGATCTGGCGGTGCAGCCCCGGCTTCAGGCCGGCGAGAACCGTTCCCGGCACCCTCTGTTGGAGGGCGAGGCGCGGCAATAGGGACGCGCCGAACCCGCCCGCCACCAGCACCTTGATGGCCTCCACGCTGCCGAGCTCCATCACCGGCCGGGGCGCCAGCCCGGCGCGGCGAAACCAGGCATCGATGATCTCGCGCGTGGCGCCACCGCGTTCGTAAAGGATGAGCGGCTGCGCGCCGAGGGTCGCCGGCGTGAGCACCGCCCGACCGACCGTTCCGCCCGCCGGCAGCAGCGCGAGGAGCGGATCGACCAAGAGAGGCCGCACGGCAAGCGTGCGCGGCACCCTCCCCGCGAGCGTCACGAGCGCGGCATCGATCTCGCCGGCCGCCACCCGTTCGAGCATCTCGGGCGTGTTTCCGGTCGCCACGAGGACCTCGAGCCCGGGCATCCGCCGGCGCAGCGCCGCGAGCGCGGGCGGCAGGAGGTAGATGCAGGCGCTCGCCCCGGTGCCGAGCCGCACGCGCCCGGCACCGCCGCTGCGATGCGCCCGCGCGGCCGCCGCCGCCTCCTCGGCCGCTTCCGCGGCACGGCGAGCGGGTTCAAGGACCGAAGCTCCCGCTGCCGTTGCGATCACCTGTCCGCCGGCGCGCTCGACCAGCCGCACGCCGAGCGTCCGCTCGAGGGCGTGAAGCTGCTGGCTCGCGGCCGGCTGCGTCACGTTGAGCGCGCGCGCGGCCGCCGAGATGCTGCCGCTCCGGATCACCTCGAGGAAGGTGCGGAGCTGGCGGAGGCTCGGGCTTGGCGGGGCGGAGATCGGCATAAGGAAAGCTTATCCTGATGCGGAGGATAAGAAAAATATCCTTGGAGCGTCGGGCGTCCGCGGTCAGTGTCTGAAGGTGCCCGAGCCCCCTCTCCACCCGCGCCGCCTCACGCTCGCGGTCGGCTGCACCCAAATCATCTCCTGGGGGGTGACGTTCTATCTCCCGGCTGTTATCGCCGCCCCGGCCGCCGCGAGCCTCGGCGCCTCGCGGGTCGCCGCGGTCGGCGGAATCTCGTGGGCCCTGCTGGTCGCCGGCTTCATCGCCCCGCGCGTCGGGCGCCGCATCGATCGCGCCGGCGGCCGGCTCGTCCTTGCCGTGAGCGCGCCGGTGATCGCGGCCGGCCTGGCCCTCCTCGCCGCCGCACCCGGCCTCGTGCTCTGGTATCTTGGATGGACGGTGCTCGGCGTCGGCATGGCGATGGGCCTCTACGACGCTGCCTTCGCGACCGTCGGGTTGCTGCTCGGGCCCGCGGCGGCCCCCGCCATCACCGGCATTACGCTGATCGCCGGCTTCGCGAGCACAGTGTTCTGGACCCTCGGCGCCTTCCTCGCGGCCTGGATCGGCTGGCGCAGCCTTCTTCTCTTCTATGCCGCGCTCGAGCTTGCGGTGAACCTCCCGCTCGTCTTGTTGTTCGTGCCAAAGTTTCGCTCCGGGCATGAAGCTGGGCTCGCCCGGGAGAAGCGAGGAAAGGAACAGGGTGCGCCCGTCGCGAGCCAGGCGAATGGACGCTCGCTCGTCTGCCTCTCGGTCTATTTCACGCTGCGCTGGCTCATCACTTCCGCGATCGCCGTCTATGTCCTGGAGCTTTTTACCGGGGTCGGGCTCACGCGCGGGCACGCCGTGTTCGTCGCCGCACTGTTCGGCCCGAGCCAGGTTGCAGGCCGCATCGTCGATTGGGCGCTCACTCGGCGGCTCGGCATTCTCGCGCGCGCCCGGGTCGCGGCGGCGCTGCTCCCGCTCGGCGTCGCCCTGCTCGTTCTCGGGGGCCCCGCCGCGGCGGCCGCCTTCGCGGTTCTTTACGGCATGAGCAACGGCGTCCTCACCATCAACCGCGGCACGCTGCCTATGGTGATCTTCGGGCCCGCAGGCTACGCCACGCGGCTCGGCTGGCTCGCCATGCCGGTGCTGCTTGCGCAAGCGGCGGCGCCCACGCTCGCCGCGCCGGTGATCGCCGTGCTCCCACCCTCGGATTTCTTTCTGCTCGCGGGCCTGCTCGCTTCATTCGCGGGCCTCTTCCTGATTCCGCTTCGCGCGCGCTACGCATTGCCGGTGCGGCAGCGGGCCGTTTAGGCTCTGCGCCATGGCCGGCCTTCCCCGTTTCCATTGGCCCGCGGCGGGAGTTCCCGCGCGGCGCATGAGCTGCCCGCAGTGCGAGGCGGCGGACGAGAAGCCTGTCCTCGTTTCGATCGGCTGGCACACCAGGGACAATCCGGACCGGCGAAACGACGTGCTTTCGTGCCCTTCGTGCGGGGCCGCCTTCTACGACGATCGGACCCCGCCCGATTACACCGACCCGAACATCGCCGAGCAGGGCCGGGCCGAATTCTACCTCCAGCAAGGCACGGGACTCTGGCAGAGCGCCGGCCTGCTCGCGCGCATCCGCCGACCCGCCGGCACGCGCTATATCGAGGTCGGCTGCGGCCTCGGCTTCGGGCTCGACTTCGCGATCCACGGCCTCGGCTGGGATGGACACGGCTTCGATCCCTCGCCGATCGCGGCCGAGGGCGGCGCGCGCCTGAGCCTGCCGATCGTGCTCGACTATTTTTCTGCAACCGAGCCCGATTCTTGCGACGTCCTGATGGCGGCCGAGGTCATCGAGCACGTCCCCTCGCCGCGCGAATTCCTTCTCATGCTCGCCAACGCTCTCGCCGCGGACGGTATGCTCGTGCTGACCACGCCCGACGCCGCCGCGATCAGCCCCGGAACGCCCTCCGGCGCGCTCGTGCCGCTGCTTTCGCCCGGCCTGCACCTGATCCTGCAAAGCGAGCGGAGCTTGGCCACTCTGCTCGCGGAATGCGGTTTCGGGCACGTCGCGATCGAGCGTGATTCCTACTCGCTGGTCGCCTTTGCCTCGCGCGCGCCGCTCGATCTCGGTGCGGACCGCGCGGCCGCGCGCGCGCTCTATCGCGACTGGCTCCGCAAGCGCGCCGCGACCGCTGAGCGTGATCCGGGGCTCTATCTTGCCTTCGCCGGCCACGCGCTTTGGGAATCGGTCAACGACTCCGACCTGGCGACCGCCCGCGCGATCGCGCCTGCGCTCGCCGCCTGCCTCGAGCAGCAGTTCGGCATCGCGATCGACGCGCCGCTGCCGCTGCGCGCGGAAATCCGCACGTCACCGCTCGCCGGTCTTGCGGATCTGATGCCGCTCAACCTGCCGGCGATCCTGTTCGCACGCGCCATCATGCGCCTCCACGCCGGCGAGCGCCGCGCGGAGGTCCGCCCGCTCTTCGCCGCCGCGGCCGAGGCGGCCGGCGCGCTCCGCCGGGCGCTCGCCGAGCGCATGCTCGAGGACGGCGAGACCGAGGATCTTGCGTGGACCGCGGCGGCGGAAGCGCTGCTTTGCGACGCCGAAGTTGGAGCGCCCGGGCTCCTCGCGCGGCTTGCCGATCTCCCCGCGGCACCCGGTGAGAAAGAGGGCGCCGAACGCCGCCGCGACATCGCGCGCCGTGCGCTCGTCGGTCTCGTGAATGCCGGGCATTACGTGCCCGGGCGCGCGCTCGCCCGGGCGGAGGGGCTCGATCGCGAGGGCGAGACGCTGCTTGCGCCCGGCCCACTCTCCGTGACTCGGCGCGACATGCTGTTCGCCCTTGCCATGCTGGAACTCCAGAAGGGCGGCGATCCCGCCCGGGCATCCTCCCTTTTCGCCCGTGTGCGCTCGGCGCTGGAGACGGAGGGCGTGACGCAGTCGGATCTGTATCGGGCAAGCCGGCGCGGTGAGGCGGCGGCCGCAGCGCAGCATGTTTTATGACTGGCCGGGGCCACCCGGCCCTCCCATACTCGCGGCCCAAGAATAAGGGGGGAGGAAACGGCCATGATCCCGGGCGCCTTCGCCTATCACCGACCGCGGAGCCTTGCCGAGGCCGTGGCGCTTTGCGCCGCCCATCCGGATGACGGGCGGCCGCTCGCCGGCGGCCACAGCCTCGTGCCGATGATGAA
Source organism: Acetobacteraceae bacterium (assembly GCA_035503055.1). Lineage (GTDB taxonomy): Bacteria > Pseudomonadota > Alphaproteobacteria > Acetobacterales > Acetobacteraceae > JAKAWQ01. The sequence continues at coordinate 2,515 of DATJTV010000232.1, read as the reverse complement.
GCTGCGGCTCGCCACGCCCGATCACCTGATCGATCTCGGCGCCATCGGCGAGCTGCGTGGCGTGCGCCGCGAGGGGGAAGACTGGATCATCGGAGCCACCACCACCCAAGCCGCACTGATCGAAGATGCCGGGCTCGCGGCTTCGGTGCCGATTTTGCACGAGACCGCCCTGCAGATCGCCGATCCGCAGGTGCGCGCCTGCGGCACGCTCGGCGGCAACGTTGCCAACGGCGATCCCGGCAACGACATGCCGGCGCTGATGATGTGCCTCGGCGCGAGCTACCGTCTGGCTGGGGCGAACGGCACGCGCGAGGTGGCGGCGAGAGAATTCTACCGGGGCGCCTATCTCACCGCGCTCGCGCCCGGGGAGATCCTCACCGAAATCCGTATCCCGAGCCTGCCTGCCGGCCACGGCTACGGGTACGAAAAACTCAAGCGCAAGATCGGCGACTATGCGACCGCGGCGGCCGCAGTGATGCTCACGCTTGCCGGTCGACGGATCGCTACCGTAACGATCGGCCTCACCAATGTCGCGCCGACCCCGCTGCTCGCCGCAGACGCCGCCGCGGCGCTGATCGGGCGGGCGCCCGAGGCGGCCGCCTTCGCCGAGGCCGCCCGCCGCGCCGAGGCGATCGCCGATCCCACCGAAGATGGCCGCGGCCCGGCCGACTACCGGCGGAAGATGGCGGGCGTGATGGTCCGCCGCGCGCTCGCCCGCGCGGCCGCGCGCGCCGCGTGAGGGGGGGGGAAAAACGATGGCAAAAACCGCGATCGCGCTCAGCGTCAACGGCGCCGAAGTGGAGGCGCTGGTCGAGCCGCGCACGCTGCTCATTCATTTTCTCCGCGAGCAGCTCAACCTCACCGGCGCCCATATCGGCTGCGACACCAGCCATTGCGGCGCCTGCACCGTCGATCTCGACGGGCGATCGGTGAAGTCCTGCACGCTCTTCGCGGTCCAGGCGGATGGGGGAAAAATCCGCACGATCGAGGGCATCGCCGAGGCCGACGGCACGCTCCACCCGTTGCAGGAGGGATTTCGCGAGATGCACGGGCTGCAATGCGGGTTCTGCACGCCGGGGATGATCGTCCGCGCCTGGCGGCTCTTGCAGGAGAACCCGCGCCCCACCGAGGACGAGATCCGCATCGGCATCTCCGGCAATCTCTGCCGCTGCACCGGCTATCAGAACATCGTCCGCGCGATCCAGTTCGCCGCCGCCAAGCTCGCCGGCGATTCCCTCAAGGAGGCCGCCCAGGAGGCGACGATATGAACGAGATCAGCGAGAGCCGGGAATCGCGTGAGGCCCGGCTGGAGGGGCTCGGCTGCAAGCGCAAGCGGGTCGAGGATATCCGCTTCACCCAGGGCAAGGGCAATTACGTCGACGACCTCAAGCTGCCCGGCATGATCCATGGCGATTTCCACCGCTCGCCCTACGGCCACGCGCGGGTGAAATCGATCGACACATCGAAGGCGAAAGCCGCGCCCGGCGTGCTCGCCGTGCTCACCGCCGCGGACCTCAAGCCGCTCAAGCTCGATTGGATGCCGACGCTTGCGGGCGACGTGCAGGCGGTGCTCGCCGGCGAGAAAGTGCTGTTCCAGGGCCAGGAGATCGCCTTCGTGATCGCGACCGAGCGCTATCTCGCGGCCGACGCGGCCGACCTGATCGAGGTCGAGTACGAGGCGCTGCCCGCGCTCGTCGATCCCTTCAAGGCGATGGCGCCCGATGCGCCCATTCTCCGCGAGGACATCAAGGACAAGACCGAAGGCGCGCACGGCCATCGCCGGCACCCCAACCATATCTTCACCTGGGAGGTCGGCGACCGCGAGGCGACCGACCTTGCGTTCCGCGACGCCGAAGTGACGATCAAGGAGCTGATCTCCTATCAGCGCGTGCATCCGAGCCCGCTCGAGACCTGCCAGTGCGTCGCCTCCTTCGACAAGATCAAAGGCGAGCTGACGGTCTGGGGCACCTTCCAGGCGCCGCACGTCGTGCGCACGGTGGCGGCGATCCTCTCCGGCATTCCCGAGCACAAGATCCATATCATCTCGCCCGATATCGGCGGCGGCTTTGGCAACAAGGTCGGCGTCTATCCCGGCTATGTGTGCGCGATCGTCGCCTCGATCGTCACCGGCAAGCCGGTGAAATGGGTCGAGGACCGGATCGAGAACCTCTCCGCCACCGCCTTCGCGCGCGACTACCACATGACGGCCGAGATCGCGGCGACGCGCGCGGGCAAGGTGACGGGGCTTCGCGTCCATGTGCTGGCCGATCACGGCGCCTTCGATGCCTGCGCCGATCCTTCGAAATGGCCGGCGGGATTCTTCAATATCGTCACCGGCTCGTATGATTTTCCGACCGCGCATGTGAGCGTGGATGGGGTTTATACCAACAAGGCGCCGGGCGGTGTCGCCTATCGCTGCTCCTTCCGTGTCACCGAGGCGGCCTATTGCATCGAGCGCGCGATGGACATCCTGGCGCAGAAGCTCGGGATCGACGCGGCCGAGCTCAGGATGCGC
>DATJTV010000231.1:0-10261 GCA_035503055.1 Acetobacteraceae bacterium | reverse complement strand
CTGCGGTGTTGCGGGCGGCCGAAGCGCCACTCGTCATCGTGGGCGGCGGGGTGGTCTATGCCGGGGCGGGGGCGGCGGTCGGGCGGTTCTGCGAGGCGCACGGGATCCCGTTCGCCGAGACGCAGGCGGGGAAGGGCGCGTTGGCTTCCGAGCATAGGCTCAACCTCGGCGGGATCGGCGTCACCGGGACGGCGGCGGCCAACGCGCTCGCCCGGGAGGCCGACGCGATCCTGGCCGTGGGCACGCGGCTCGGGGACTTCACCACCGGCTCGCGCGCGCTCTTCCGCCGCGCGGGGCGGCGGATGATCGGGCTCAACGTGCAGCCCTTCGACGCGGCGAAGCATGCGGGCCTGCCGCTCGTGGCCGATGCGAGGGCGGGGCTCGCGGCGCTGGACGAGGCGCTCGGGGGCTACCGCGCGCCGGCGGCCTGGGAGGCGCGGGCGGGGGCGGAGATCGCGGCGTGGCGGGGGGTGGTCGCGCGGGCAACGGCGCCCTCCAACCGGGCGCGGCCGAGCGATGCCGAGGTGATCGGCGCGGTCCGGCGGGCGGCCGGGGCGGAGGGGATCGTCGTCGCGGCAGCGGGCGGGCTGCCGGGGGAACTGCACAAGCTCTGGCAGAGCGCGGTTCCGGGCGACTACCACCTCGAATACGGCTATTCCTGCATGGGCTACGAGATCGCCGGCGCGCTCGGGGTGAAGCTCGCGCGGCCGGAGGCCACGGTCTTCGCGCTGCTCGGCGACGGCAGCTACCTGATGCTGAACTCGGAGATCGCGACCTCGGTGATGCTCGGGCTCAAGCTCGTGCTGGTCGTGCTCGATAATGGCGGCTTCGGCTGCATCGACCGGCTGCAGCGCGCGACCGGGGGCGCGCCGTTCAACAACCTGCTCGCCGATTCGCGGCATGTGGCGCTGCCGGGGATCGATTTCGCAGCACACGCGGCGAGCCTGGGCGCGATCGCCGAGCGGGTGCGGGGGATCGGCGAGCTCGAAGGGGCGCTCGAGCGGGCGCGGGCGGCGGAGCGGACCTTCGTGGTGGTGATCGAGACCGATCCGGCGATGGCCACGGAGGAAGGCGGGGCTTGGTGGGAGGTCGGCGTGCCGGAGGTCTCGGAGCGCGCGGAGGTGCGGGCGGCAAGGGATTCCTACGAGCGGGAGCGCGCGGGCCGGCCGGATTGACAGGGCAGGGAGGGCGCGGGAGGGTCTGGACGCGTGTGCAACGGATTCGTGGCCGCTCGGATGGGAACGCGCCCGCGATGAACCGGCGGGGCGAGCCGGAATTGCGGCGGTTCGTCACCGCCGGCGCGGTGGCTCGGGAAGCGCGGGTCTCGCGTTCGACCGTGAGCCGGGCCTTCACGCCGGGGGCGAGCGTCTCGCCCGAGGTGCGGAGCCGGGTGATCGAGGTGGCCGCCGCGATGGGCTACCGGGTCAACCGGCTGGCACAGAGCCTGATCCGGGCGCGCTCGTACCTGGTCGGGCTGGTGGGCTCCAATCTCGCGACACCCTTCCACGGCAGCCAGGTGGCGGCGCTGAGCGAGGCGCTGTTCGCGGCGGGCATGCAGTGCCTGCTGCTGAACGCCGATGCGCGGGGGGCGGACGTGGCCCCGCTGATCGAGACCCTGCTCGAGTTCCGGGCGCGCGCGGTGGTGATCCTTTCGGGCACGCCGCCGACCGCGATCGTGGAGGAATGCCGGCGATCGGGGTTGCGGGTCGTGCTCATCAACAAGCCGCTGCCGGCGCTTGCGGCGCACACCATCGTCTGCGACGACGTGGCGGGCGCCCGGCTGGCGGCGGAGCGCCTGGTGGCGGCGGGCGGAAGGCGGCTCGCGGTGATCGGGAGTGCGAGCGGCACGGCGAGCATCGTGCGGCGGATCGAGGCGTTCCGGGCCGAGCTTGAGGTGCGGGGGATGGGCTGCGCGGTCTGGGCGGAAGGGACGACCGGGTACGAGACCGGGCTTCGCGCCGCGCGGCGAGTGCTTGCGGGGCGCGACATCGATGGGGCGTTTTGCGCGACCGACCTCATCGCGATGGGCTTCATGGACGGGGCGCGGCACGAGCTGGGATTGCGGGTGCCGGACGATCTCTCGGTGATCGGGTTCGACGACATCCCGCAGGCAGCCTGGCTCGGCTATCGGCTGACGACGCTTCGCCAGTCGGTGCCGCATCTGGTCGCGGCGGTGATGGAGGCACTCGGGCGCGAGGAGGAGCCGGAAGCGGGTGCGGCGCCGGTGGTGCTGCCGGTGGCGCTCGTGGAGCGCGGCAGCGTGCGGGGCGGGGCGGGCGCGTGAGGGAGGGCGAGATCGATGCGCGCGAGGGGGTCCTGCGGGCGGTGATGGCGGCGGCGGGGAAGGAGGTGCTGGCCTATCTCGCGGAGCCGGGGCGGCTTGCGGTCGGGCGCAAGGGGCCGCAGGACTTCGTGAGTGCGGCGGACGGGGCGGTGGAGCGGCTGCTGAAGGGGCGGCTGCTGGCTGAATTTCCGGGCGACGGGTTTCTCGGTGAGGAGACGGGCGGCGGGGCGGCGGGAAGTGGCGCGCGGCTCTGGGTGGTCGATCCGATCGACGGCACCGCGAACTTCGTGCGGGGGCTGCCGCATTTCTGCGTCTCGGTCGCCTTCCTGGCCGGTGGCGCGATGACGCTGGGCGCGATCCTCGATCCGGTGCGCGGGGAGCTCTATTTCGCCCGGGCCGGCCAAGGGGCGAGCCGGAACGGGGCGCGGATCGCGGTCGCGCGGACGGAGGAAATGGCCGAGGCGATGGTCGAGATCGGCTGGTCCACGCGCGTCGAGAGCGAGCGATATCTGGCGTGCGTGGGGCGCGCGCTCGCGGCGGGGGCGGCGGTGCGGCGCGGCGGCTCGGGGGCGCTCGGACTTGCCTATGTGGCGGACGGCCGGACGGACGCCTATGCGGAGCTGCACATCAATGCATGGGACTGCCTGGCAGGGCTGTTGCTGGTGCGGGAGGCGGGAGGGGTGATCAGCCCGTTCCTGGAAGCGGGCGGGCTTGCGCGCGGGGCGCCGGTGCTCGCCGCGGCGCCGGGGATCGCGGTGGCGATGTCGGAGCTGACCAGGATCGCGATCGAGGCGGCCCCGCTCAGGACTCGCGGCGCTTGATCGCGAGCGGGCCTGGCGCCTGGCAGGTCGGCATGATCTCCATGCGGTTGACGTTGACGTGGGGCGGCAGGCCGACGGCCCAGGCGACCGCCTCGGCGATGTCCTCCGGGGTGAGCGGGGTGGTGCCGGCATAGACCGAGGCGGCGCGGGCGGGATCGCCGAAGCGGACGGCGCTGAACTCCGTGCCGCCGACGAGGCCGGGCTCGAGGTCCGTCACGCGGATGTTGGTGCCGACCAGGTCGGCGCGGAGATTGAGGCTGAACTGGGCGACGAAGGCTTTGGAGGCACCGTAGACGTGGCCGCCGGGATAGGGGTAGCGGCCGGCGGTGCTGCCGAGATTGACGATGTGGCCGCGGTTGCGCGCGAACATGCCGGGCAGGAAGGCGTGGGTGAGATGGAGGAGGCCGGTGACGTTGGTCGCCACCATCCTATCCCAGTCCGAGAGCTTGGCGCGCTGGGCGGGGTCGAGGCCGAGGGCGAGGCCGGCGTTGTTGACCAGCACGTCCACCTCCTGCCAGCCGGCGGGGAGCGCGGCGGGGAGGGCCGCGACGGCGGCGGGATCGGTGATGTCGAGGGGGAAGGGGAGCAGGCGCTCGCCGAGCTCTTCGCGGAGGGCCGCGAGGCGGTCGCGGCGGCGGGCGGCGGCGATGACGCGGTTTCCGTCGGCGACGGAGCGGCCCGCGATGGCGGCGCCGAAGCCGGCGGAGGCGCCGGAGATGAAGAAGGTCTGGGGCATGGCGAGTGTTTAGCCGGGTAGGTTGAAATCGACCATCACCGGGCAGTGATCGGAGAGGCGTTCCTTCCAGATGGGCGCGGTCTCGCGATAGACGAGCACGCGGAAGGTGGAAGGCTCCATCCAGGCGCGGGCGGCGTCGCCGGCGAGGATCTGGTCGATGAAGGTGCTGTAGCGCCCGCCCCAGCAGGGATTGCGCACGGCTGCGGTGGCGACCGCGAGGGGCGTGACGCGATCGAGCCCGGCGAGGAAGGCCTCATCGGGGCCGAGCACGCGGTTGAAATCGCCGATGATGAGGAAGGGTGTGCCCGCCGCGCGGCGGGCTGCCATCCAGCGCTCGAGCACGGGAAGCTGCTCGCGGAGCACGTCGCAGGCAGGGCGCTGCTGGTCGAGCGGGACCTCCCAGCAACCGGTTTTCAGGTGGACGGCGAGGATGCGGAGATTTGTGCCGCCGAGATGAACCGTGATGTCGGCGCCGCTCCGCAATTGCTCGGGCGCGTCGGGCGGATAGGGATCGAGCGCGGTGAGGTCGGGGTTGGCGGTGAAGGAGATGCCGCGGCGGATGGCGAAGCCGACGCGCTGGACGACGTGGTCGGCGGTGAAGTGGAGCACGTAGCGGTCGGGCGTGAAGACCTCGGCGGCGGGGACCGGGCCGTCCACCTCCTCCATCGCGACCACGTCGGCATCGAGGATGTTCGCATAGGCGCGGAGCTTCGCGATGTCCGCCGGTTGCTTCGGCTTGACCGAGGCGGGGAGGGAGGGATCGCCGGCCGGGCGGAGGGTGAACCACTCCATGTTCCAGGTCGCGACCTTGAGAACGGCGGCGGCAGCCGGGAGCGGCAGCAGCAGGGCGAGCAGCAGCGGGAGGCGGCGGATCATCGGGGGACCGCGTGTGGGGAGGGAGTGTAAAGGTTGCGCATCATCCGCCGGATGCGCGTTACAGTCGAGAGGGATGCCGCCGCTTAACGGAGGAAGGACCAGTTCTTGTAGAACATCCGCTGGAAGGAGCGGGAGATGACGCTGACGGCGTGGACGGCGACATCGAAGAGGGCGTCCCAGCGGTTGGGGCGGACGATGTCCATGAAAAGGCAGTAGCGCACCTGCTCGACGTCGTTGGTGGAGCGGTGGAAGAAGGTGTCGTCGAAGATGAAGAGGGGGTCGTCGATCCAGTAGTGGATGCGGTCGTCCACCTCGATGAAGACGGCGCGGCTGTCGATCGGATCGAGGTTGAAGAGCACGCGGAAGGTGAGGCGGAGCGGGCCGAAATGCCAGGAGGTCCGCTCGCGCGTGTTGAAGACCGAGAGGGCGATCGTCTTGATATAGCGGTAATCGCGCTCGAAGGCGGGGATGCGCATCTCCGGCGATTGCGGGCGGCCGTACCATTGGAAGGTGAACATGCCGCGGCGGTTGGCGGCGAGGGTTTTGGCGACGTGCGCCTTCACGAGGTCCGCGTTCTCGGTGAGCGCGCGAGTGCAGGACTCGATCTCGGCGCGGTGGGCGGGCGGGAGGCTCGCGAGCGTGGAGATGCCGGGATTGCGGTGGGAGAGGAGGTCGGCGAGCAGGTTCAGGGGCGAGAGGAGCCAGGTGAGGATGCCGTTGCCGGTGAAATACTGCTCGACCAGGCGGACGGTGATTCGGCGGTGGCGGAGCACGTCGATGACGCCGCAGGCGACGAGGATGCCTGTGGGGACTGGGACGAACCAGGCGGCGGGCACCAGGATCACCGCGAGGATGGCGATGCGGCGCACGCGCTTCGCGGCGGTTTTCCTGCCCTTGCTCATACCGATCCGCTGGCCAACCTACGGGGCTCCTGAAAGCGCGCTCCGCGGCGCATCGGCGGCCGAAGGGCGGGGCCGGGGATCCGGGCCCGCGTCAGCGGAGGCGGAAGGGACGTTGCGCCGATTCGGGCTGGCCAACAAGGCCGGCGCGGCCGGGCTGATCGTCCAGCGGTTGGGCGCCGCAATCGAGGAGGAATCGGGCGATCGCGTCCTGGATTGCTGGTTCGCGGGTCTCGTCCTCCGCGCTGCCGGGCGGGACGAAGAGGATCGTCTCATAACGGGCACGGGTGAGCAGGACGCGGTACGTGTTCATCGCGTTGGCGATGGGTTCGGGGGTGCGCGGGATCGTCCATTTCCTGCCGCGGAAATTGCGCACCTGCCAGCGGGGTCCGTGGCGGATGAGGTCTCCGCCCCAGCAGAGGCCGACATAGTCGAGCTCCAGGCCCTGGCAGCAGAACTCGGTCGCGGGGACCTCGAGCGCGTCCGAGGCGCGGACGTCGGGCCAGCGGTCGAGAAACCAGCGCGTGACCGCGGCGACGTCCATGTGCGCGAGCTCGGCACCGATTCCCTCCGCGCGGAGCCGGCGGGCGCCGGAGCTCGCGAGCAGCCCGGCGCGGCAGCCGCCGGCTGCGAGCGCGCGCAAGGTGCTGCGCATGGCGGCGGGATCGCGGGTCAGCCGGAACGGTACGCCGCCCTCGTGCTCGGCGATGCGGCGGGCCTCTTCGGGCGCATTGGCGAGCACGGCGTCGACCCATCGGGGCGCGGCCTCGTTGCGGATCGCGCGCATCGGCACGGTGAGGGCGAGTGCGGCGTTTTCGGTGAGGTGCGGAAGGCGCGGGAGGCGCTGGCGCGGGTCGGCGGCTTCGCACGCCGCGCCGGACGCCTCGATCTGCCAAAGCGCGCGCTCGCGGAGCGCTGTTCCCCATTCGGCGAGCCCGCCCTCACCCGTGTGGATTTCCTGCCCGCCGCCGACGAGGCAGACGAGCGCCGCCCAGTTGCGATGGCGCGCCATGATCTCGAGCAGGTGGCCGGGCTCGGAATCGGTGAGCCTGGGAAGGCGGCTTTGCGATTTGCGCACCGCGTGGTCGCGCGACCAGCAGCGCTGCGCCTCGTCGATCACGACGACGCGCTCGGCAGGGATTTCGTCGCCATGAAGGACGTAATGGTCGCGGAATTTCGGCAGGGCCTGGATTTTTGCCTCGACCTTCTGGCGTGCCGCGCGGAGCGCCCCTTTGCGCCCGCGCCCGGCATCGCGTGCGAGCGCCTCGCGGAGCACGTGCACGAGCGTCGGGTTTCCGGTGAGATAGGCCGCACCGAGCGTACGGCCGGCGCCGAAAACGGCGTTGAGGCCGACGAGCGTCTTGCCGGCGCCCGGGACACCGGTCACGAAGAGCACGAGATGGCGGTGCTCGGTCTCGGCGCGGCGGACCGCATCGACGATCGCGGTTGTGGTGCGCGCGAGCTCGGCCGCGCCGGCGCGGGCGGTTGCGATCTCGGCGACATCGTGCCGCGCGTAGAGCATACGGGCGGCCTCGACGATTCCCGGGACCGGGCGATAGGCGGCCCGCTCCCAGGCGGTGGCGTCGATGGGCGCGGCGAGCGGGGGGAAATGGTGATCAAGCGCTGCGATCAGGCCGGCGAGCGAGGAAGCGGAGGCAGGCATCGGCGGGGCGACGCCGTCGAGCGCGAGCGGCCATTCGAATTGGGGCGCGCGGGCCTCGGTGGCGACGAGGATGGGCACCAGCGGGATCGCGCGGCTCAGCGCATGGAAATCGCGGAGGTCGATCGCGTAATCCTCGACCTGGCGGAGGTCTTCCGCGGCGAAGGTGGTGGCGTTCGCCTTGAACTCGAGCACGAGCACCATGCGCTCGGCGATCAGGATCGCGTCGATGCGCCGTCCGAGACGGAGCATTGGATATTCGAGCAGAAGCCGCCAGGTACGCGCCGTCGGGAGGGTCGCGAGGGCGGCGCGGAGCACCGCGATCGTCGTCTCCCAGGCGCCGATGACCGCCGCCTCGGTCAGCCGGAAGTGCCGGATTTGTTCGGCGGCGAGGCGCTCGGCGATGGAAGCCGGATCCGCGGCGAGGAAATCGGCGACCGTGGCGGCATAATAGGCTCCCACGCCGTCAGGCCGGGGCGCCGGCGGGCTGGCGTTCGAGGTCGTCGCAGCCACGCATCGGCGCCCCCGGTTCGAACGTTATGAAAGAAGGGATGGGGATTGTGCAGCGCCGCGCCGCGGCACCGCAATCGCCGCCCTGGGGAGAGTCCGCCATGCCGTCCGATCCTGCGCGATACCAGCGCATCGCGCCGTACTACGATTTGCTCGACTGGCCGTTCGAGCGGATGCGCTACCGCAGGATCCGGCCGCTCCTGTTTGACGGGCTGCGCGGGCGGGTGCTCGACGCGGGCGTCGGGACCGGGCGGAACATTCCGTACTACCCGCAAGGCGCGTCTGTCGTCGGGATCGATAACAGCCCGGCGATGCTGGCGCGCGCGGAGCGTAGACGGCGGAGATGCGGGGCGGAGGTCGAGCTGCGCGAGATGGACGCCACGCGGCTCGACCTGGCGGACAGGTCATTCGATGCGGCCGTTGCCACTTTCCTCTTCTGCGTGCTGCCCGAGAGCGAGCAGGGGCCGGCGCTCGGGGAACTTCGCCGGGTGGTGCGGCCCGGCGGGCGGATCCGGCTGCTGGAATATGTGCGCCCGAGGGGCAGGGTGCGGCGGTTCGTGGCCGGACTCTGGGCGCCCTGGATGGCATGGGCGTACGGGGCCGGCTTCGATCGGCGCACGGAGGCGCATATCCCGGGCGCCGGGCTGGAGATCGTCCGATCGGAGTATGTGGTGGACGATCTCATCAGATTCTTCGAGCTGCTCGTTCCCTAACCCTCTTTGCGCACCCGCATGTAACAGTGCACGTAGGCCATCGCATGGCCCTTGGGGGCAGCGGCGACGTCCGCCTCGTAGGAAGCGTAGAAGCGGTCGATGATCGCGCGGCGCGCGGCCTCGTCGCGCGCGGGATCCAGCGCGCCGAAGAACATGCTCTCGCTCCAGGAGCGCAACGTCGGCACATAGGCGTGGGCGAATTCGGCGGCTGAGCATTCGCCGGCGGCGAAGCGCGCTTCATAGGGGCAGGGCGTGAGGTCGGTGAAGCAGGCTTCGAGGCGGAGGCCGGCGCGCCGGACCGCGCTCGCGGGATCGTCGAAGGGGGCGCGGAATTCCCCAAGCGTGCGGTAATATTGCGGGAAGGTCGCCCGGGCGACTTCGTCGGCGCTGATTTCGCCTGCTTCGTGCAGTGCGCGCCAATGGCGGCCGAAGGTGGCGTGCATGTTGCGCCCGCCGGTCGCGCCGAGATAACGGCCCGCCTCGTCGGTGCAGAAATTGGCGAAGACGATCGCCCCGCCGGGCGCGAGCTCGCGGGCGCGATGGAGCAGGATGCGCTCCCAGTCGGCGGCGGCCTGGGCGGCGAAGGCCGTCTGCGCGGCGCCGGAGGCGAAGACGGCGTGCACCTCGTCGGCGATCAGCGCCGGGAGCCGGCTCAGCCAGTGCATCGCGGTTGCGGAAAAGCCCAGTGAGAGCGTGGCATCGGGGAAAATCTGCTCGTAGAAGCTGGTGCCGCTCGCGAAGCTGAAGACACCTGGGATGCCGAGGCCCTCGCGGTCCGGCAGGAGACCTTGCAGGAGGCGGAAGAGGACGGAAAAATCGTTGTGCGGGAGATCGGTGTGGGTGAGCGTGAGCGGGCGGTGAGGTGCGAGCGCGCGGAGCTCGCTCAGCAGCGCGCGGTGCAAGGCGAGCGAGGTGCCGCCGTCGGCCGCGCCGAAATCCGCGACGGCGAAGGGCGCGGTGCCCGAGAGGTCCATCGCGCGGACGGCGTCCAGCATGAGCGGGAGCGCCTTGTCGATCGCGATCTTCGCGCCGGTGGTGTGCAGGCTGTAATAGCCGGCGTCGCGCATGCGGATCAGCGGGGCCGGTTCGGCCATTGTGGTTTCTCCGTCATTCATCGTCGAGCAACCCCGCCCCGGCGCCGCGCAGGCGCGATTCGTCGGAGGCGGGCACGTAGGTGAGCGCGGCGAGCGCTTCCAGCCGGGCGAGCGCCGACAGGGCGACCGGGCTGCGGCGAAAGCGCGCGGGCAGCGCGTGCGCGAGCGGCGCGAGGCGCGTCGCGGAGCGGCGGAGGGAAACGTCGCCGGGCGGGAGCGAGGCGAGCGCGGAGGCGGGAAGTGAGGCGCTCGGAATTTCGCCCGGATTGGCCTGGATTTCCGCGGTGCCGAGGCGGAGTGAAACCGGGTTGCAACGGCCGGGGCCGAGGAGAAAGAGCGGGGCCACCCAGATCGGCGCAGCCACGTGAGCGGCCTCGGTCACCGCGCCGTCGGCGAGCGGGCCGGCGAGCATCAGCGGGGATTGGCCGGCGGGCGGGGGAATTTCGAGAAGTGCAAGGAGCTGCTCGGCCCAGGCGCCGAGATGGCGGGCGAGCCAAGCGGCGCTGCGGCTCGTGTCCTCGGCCGCGCCCCAGGTGAGGCCGGCCCCGCGCGCGGCCTTGGCCGAAAGCGTCGCGACCTCGTTGAGCGAGAGGTCCGCCGGATCAGGCGGCACGGCCGAGCGCGTCCTCCTCCGCGAGCGCCAGCTCCTCGGGGAAGGGCGCGCCCTG
>DATJTV010000230.1:0-12169 GCA_035503055.1 Acetobacteraceae bacterium | reverse complement strand
AGGCCGAGCTCGTGAGCATGATCAAGAATCCGGAGGTACGCTGGACAATTTCGCCCGAGCGGACGATGCAGTATGCCGCGTTCATGGCGAAGATCGGCATGATCCCGGCAGCGCCGGCGAGCTGGAAGGATCTCTTCTTCCCCGCGATCGGCGATCGGCCGGGAAGCTGAGGTCGCGGACGGTCCAATGAGCGCGCCCTTGCTCGAGGCGCGGGGCGTCACGCTGCAGTACAAGACGGCGCAGCATCTGGTGACGGCGACCTATCGGGTCGATCTCGCCGTGCATCAGGGCGACCGCTTCATCATCCTCGGCCCCTCGGGGTGCGGTAAGACGACGCTGCTGAAGGCGATCGGCGGCTTCCTCGCGCCGGTCGAGGGCAGCATCACGCTCGCCGGCCGCCCGATCGCCGGCCCCGGTCCGGACCGGATGATGGTGTTCCAGGAATTCGAGCAGCTCATGCCCTGGCGAACGGTGCTCGGCAACGTGATGTTTCCGATGCGCGTCGCGCGCTCCTTCCCCGCGCGCGAGGTCCGGGAGCGGGCGATGGCGGCGCTCGAGAAGGTGCATCTCGCGGATTTTTCCGGCGTCTATCCCCACATGCTTTCGGGCGGGATGAAGATGCGCGTGGCGATCGCGCGGGCGCTGGCGATGGAGCCCGAGATCCTGCTGATGGACGAGCCTTTCGCCGCGCTCGACGCGCTGACGCGCCGGCACATGCAGCAGGAGCTCTACGAGCTCTGGAAGATGCTGAACTTCACGATGCTCTTCGTCACCCACTCGATCGAGGAGGCGACCCTGCTCGGCTCGCGCATCCTGCTGCTCTCCGCCCATCCGGGCCAGGTGCGGGCGGAGCTGAACGCGGCGCATCTCGACGGGCGGGACGCGTCCGATCCCGCCTTCGGAGCGCTCACGCGGCGCATCCACGATCTCCTCTTCGGCCCCGCGGCGCAGCTTGCCGAGCACGAGCCCCTCGATGCCTGATCCTTCCGCCGCCGCGAGCCGGCCGGAGTTCGAGCTCGCGCCGAAGGATATCGGGACGATCGCGGCGGTCGAGGCGCCGCTTTCGCTCATCGAACGCATCTCCGGCAACACCGCGCTGCGCCGCGCGCTGGTGCTCGTGGGCCTCGCACTTCTCTGGCAGCTCTACGCGGTCTGGCTCGACGACTCGCTTCTCTTCCCGAGCTTCACCGAAACGGTGCGCGTGTTCGTGGCCGACATGCTCTCGGGCGCGCTCAGCGATCGCATCCTGACGTCGATCCGCGTCCTGCTGATCGGCTATGCCGCCGGCATCGCGCTCGCCGCCGTCCTCACCACGCTCGCGGTCGCGACGCGCATCGGCAACGACATTCTTTCGGTGCTGACGGCGATGTTCAATCCGCTGCCCGCGATCGCCCTCCTGCCGCTGGCGCTGATCTGGTTCGGCCTCGGCACGCCCTCGCTCGTCTTCGTGCTCATTCACGGCGTGCTCTGGGCGGTCGTCCTGAACACCAGCGCAGGCTTCCGCGCCGTGCCCGAGACGTTGCGCATGAGCGGGCGCAATTTTGGCCTCTCCGGCCCGCGCTACGTCGTCTTGATCCTGATGCCGGCCGCGGCGGCGCCGATCCTGGCTGGGCTCAAGATCGGCTGGGCCTTCGCCTGGCGGACGCTGATCGCGGCCGAGCTCGTCTTCGGCGTCTCCTCGCGCTCGGGCGGGCTCGGATGGTACATCTTCCAGGCGCGGGAGGAGCTCGAGACGGCGCGGGTCTTCGCCGGCCTCCTGGCCGTCATCCTGATCGGGCTCCTCGTGGAATCGGTGATCTTCCGCGCGATCGAGGAGCGCACCGTCCGTCGCTGGGGGATGCAGCGCTGACGTCCTACATTTGCTGCACCGCACAAGGCGCATGCACGGTCTCGTAATCGTGATCGGCGGGCCCGGTGCCGGGTGAGGGATTCGAACCCCCGGCCTTCGGTTTACAAAACCGCTGCACTACCACTGTGCTAACCCGGCCCGAGGCCCTCTTGCGCCCCCATCTTCCTCCTTGGCAACCGGCTTTCGCGGGCGCGCGCAAGCCAAACCTGCCGGCAAGCGAGGCGCATGACGGGGGTTTCATCACTGCGCCAGGGTAACGTTCACCCGCGGATCCCCAGTTTGATCGGCAGAGACGCGCCGGAGCGGCGCTGACCTCTCAGCCCATGCAAGGAGACTATGATGCCTCAACCGACCACCTCCCGCCGCCTGGGGGGCCGAGTGCTCAGCGCCTCGCTGCTCGCGGTCCTGCTGGCCGGCACCGCCCTCGGCGGCTTCGCGGCCGGCCGGAACCTCATCGTCACCCCGGCCAAAGCGGCAACAACGGCCGCGGCCGCCACCGACGCCTCGGCAGCGCTGCCGAGCTTCGTTCCCCTGGTGGCCCGGGTGAAGCCGGCGGTGGTATCGATCACGAACGACCTGCAGAGCCACCCGGCCGACATGCAGGGCCCGCCGCCGGGTCTCTTTCCGTTCCCCTTCGGCATGCAGCCCCAGCAGCCCGAAGCGGTCGAGGCGCGTGGCTCGGGCTTCATCATCAGCGCCTCGGGGATCATCGTCACCAACAACCACGTCGTGAAGGATGAGAAGTCGCTCACCGTCACGCTCGATGACGGCACCAACCTGCCGGCGCACGTGATCGGCACCGATCCAAGAACCGACCTCGCCGTCATCAAGGTGGACGCGGGCCACCCGTTGCCCTTCGTTCATCTCGGCAATTCCAAGGACGTGCAGCCCGGCGAATGGGTCATCGCGATGGGCAATCCGTTCGGCCTCGGCGGAACGGTCACCGCGGGGATCATTTCGGCGCTCGGCCGCAATATCGGCGACAGCCCTTACGACCAGTTCATCCAGACGGACGCGCCGATCAACGAAGGCAACTCCGGCGGCCCGCTCTTCAACCTGCGAGGCCAGGTGATCGGCGTCAACACCGCCATCATCTCGCCCTCGGGCGGCAGCGTCGGCATCGGCTTCGCCATCCCCTCGAACACCGTGCGCACGATCGTCGCGGACCTCCGCAAGAGCGGCCACGTGACGCGGGGCTATCTCGGCGTCGAGGCGCAGCCGATCACGCCCGCCATGCAGCAGGCGCTGCATCTGTCGAGCGCGAACGGTGCCCTGATAGCCTCGGTCCAGCCCGGCACGCCGGCCGAGCGCGCGGGCCTGCACCCGGGCGACGTGATCACCGCGGTGGACGGCACGGCGGTCAAGAACCCGCGCGATCTCGCGCTCGACATCACCGCCATCAAGCCCGGCGAAACCGCGCATCTCCAGGTGCTCGACAACGGCAGCGCCTCCAACGTAACCGTGGCGCTGGCGACTCTGCCCAACAACGTGACGGCGTCCAACGCGACGCCAAGCCCGAGCCACGCGGAGCTTGGCCTGGCGCTCGAACCCATGACGCCGGACACTCAGAACCAGCTCGGCCTGCCCGCGGGCACACGGGGCGCGGTCGTGGCGGAGGTGGCGCCGAACTCGCCGGCGGCGACCGCCGGCATCCAGCCCGGCGACGTGATCATCGGCGTCGGCGAGACGTCCGTCACCTCGGTGCACGAGGCGCTGAACGCGATCCATGCGGCCGAGCACAAGGGCGGCGCGGTCGCGCTGCGCGTGCTGCACGACGGCGAGACCGTCTTCGTCGCGATCAATCTCGGCAAAGGCGCCGGCAACCAGGGCTGATCCGGCAAGGCAAGGGGGGGCTCTGCCCCCCTTGACCCCCCGCCAGGACCTGGGGCCCTGGCAGGCGGCGGGGCCCCCATCGCGCTTGCGCGATGGGGTGTCGGTCCAGGGGACAGGGTCCCCTGGCCTTTCTTCCTTCAGTGCGCCTCGGCCCAGTTGCGGCCGATGCCGGTTTCGACCGCCAGCGGCACGCTCAGCTCCGCCGCATGCGTCATCACGTCCGCGACGGTTTTCGCCGTCCCTTCCGCCTCGGCCGCCGGCGCCTCGAACAACAATTCGTCGTGCACCTGCAACAGCATTTGCGCGCTGAGCCCGGCTTTGGTGAGTGAAGCGGGCATCCTCACCATCGCCCGCTTGATGATGTCGGCGGCCCCGCCTTGCAGCGGCGCGTTGATCGCCGCCCGCTCGGCGTAGCCGCGCCGCGCCGGGTTCTTGTCGCGGATCCCTTCGATGTAGCAGCGCCGTCCGAAGGCGGTGAGCACGAAGCCGTTCGTCCGCGCCTCTTCTTTCGCGTGCTCCATGTAAGCGCGGATCCCCGGGTAGCGCGCGAAGTAGGTGTCGATGTAGGCCCGTGCTTCCGCCGGCGGTATGCCAAGCTGGCGTCCGAGACCGAAGGGGCTGATGCCGTAGATGATGCCGAAATTGATCGCCTTCGCGCGCCGCCGCGTCAGCGGGTCCATCCCCGCGGCCGGCACCCCGAACACCTCGGACGCGGTCCGCGTGTGGATGTCCTCCCCGCCCGCGAAGGCTTCCTTGAGCGCTCCGATATCCGCGACATGCGCGAGCAGCCGGAGCTCGATCTGCGAATAATCGGCGCTCACCAGCACATGGCCCGGCTCGGCGATGAAGGCGCGGCGGATCCGCCCGCCCTCCTCGGTGCGGATCGGGATGTTCTGCAGATTGGGGTCGGTGGAGGCGAGCCGGCCCGTCGAGGTGCCGGCCATCATGAAGCTCGTGTGGACGCGCCCGGTTTCCGGGTTGATCTCGTTCACCAGCGCATCGGCGTAGGTCGATTTGATCTTCTGGAGCAGCCGCCACTCGAGCACGCGCGCCGGCAGCTCCTCGCCCTGCTCGGCGAGGGCCGTGAGCACGCTCGCATCCGTGCCCCAGGCGCCCGTCTTCATCCGCCGCCCGCCGGTGAGCCCCATCTGGTCGAACAGCACCTCGCCCAACTGCTTGCCCGAGCCGACATTGAACTCGCGTCCTGCGAGGCGATGGATCTCGGCTTCGATCGTTCCCATCCGCTCGGTCAGCTCGACCGAGATGCGCGAGAGCTCGGCGGCGTCCACCTTGATGCCCGCGCGCTCCATCGCCGCCAGCACCGGGATCAGCCGCCGCTCGATCTGCTCGTAGAGAGCGAGCGCGCGCACTTCACGCAGGCCGGGCTTCAACGCGTGCCAGAGGCGGAGCGTGACATCGGCATCCTCCGCGGCGTACGCCGCCGCCCGCTCGATCGGGACGGCGGCGAAGCCCACGCGCGCCCGCCCGGTGCCCGTCACCTCGTCGTAGGTGATCGGCGTGTGGCCGAGATGCAGCCGCGAAAGCTCGTCCATCCCGTGCCCGTGCCGCCCGCCCTCCTGGCTGTAGGAGATCACCATGGTGTCGTCGATCGGGCTCACCGTGCGGGCGCCGGCGCGGGCGAGCACGTGCAGGTCGAACTTCGCGTTCTGGAAAACCTTGAGCACGCAAGAGTCGGCGAGCAGCGGGGCCAGGGCCGCGACCGCATCGGCGGGCGCCATCTGCTCGGCGCCGCCCTGGTGGCGGAGCGGCACGTAGCAGGCGCGGCCCGGGGCGGTCGCGAGCGAGAAACCGACGAGGTTGGCGGTGAGCGAGGCGAGCGAATCGGTCTCGGTATCGACCGCGACGACGCCCCTCTCGCGCGCTTCGGCGATCCATTCCGCGAGTGCCGCCAGGTTCGTGACCGCTTCGTAGGGGCCGAAGGGCGCGGCCTCCGGCCCCTGCGCGGGCGCGGGGGCGGACGGCGGAGGCTGCGCCGGCTCGATCCCGAGCCGCTGCAGCACGCTGCGAAACCCCTGGGCCGCGAGCCACGCGCCCAGGGTTTCGGGCTCGGGCGTGCGCACGCGGAGCTCCGCAAGCGGCAGCGGGAGCGGCGCATCGGCGCGCAGCGTCACCAGCCGGCGCGAGAGGCGGGCATCGTCCGCATGCGCGATCAGGGCCTCGCGCCGCTTCGAGGGCGGCATGGCGGGCGCGGCCCCGAGCACGCCCTCGAGGTCGCCGTAGGCGCGCACCAGCTCCGAGGCGGTCTTCGGCCCGATCCCCGGCACGCCCGGGACATTGTCGGTCGGGTCGCCCATCAGCGCCTGCACCTCGATCACCTTCTCCGGCGGCACGCCGAAGCGCTCGGCGACCTCCGCCGGCCCGATCGGGCGCTGCTTGATCGGGTCGAGCATCGTCACCTCGGGCCCGACGAGTTGCATCAGGTCCTTATCGGAGGAGACGATCGTCACCTGCCCGCCGGCCGCCCGCGCGGCTTCGGTGTAGGAGGCGATCAGGTCGTCCGCCTCCCAGTCGGGCAGTTCGATCGCGGGGACGGCGAAGGCCGCCGTCGCCTCGCGCACCAGCGCGAACTGCGGCAGCAACTCGGGCGGGGGCGGCGGCCGGTGCGCCTTGTATTCCGCGAACACGCGGTTGCGGAAGGTTTCGCGGCCGGCATCGAAGATCACCGCGAGATGCGAGCCCGTGTGCTCCTTCAAGAGCTTGGCCAGCATGTTGGTGAAGCCGAGCACGGCGTTGACCGGCGTTCCGTCCGGCCGGGTGAGCGGCGGGAGCGCGTGGAAGGCCCGGAACAGGAAGCCCGACCCGTCGACGAGGACGAGGCGGAGAGGCGCTGCGTTCTCCCGATCCACGCCCGGTCAGTGCCCTTCCGCCGGCGCCGCCCCGGGCTGGAGGACGAAAAGACGCGAGCAATAGGGACAGAGGATCTTGCCGTCCTCGAGGTGGAGATAGACAAGCGGATGGCCGAGCGGCTCCTCGCCGCCGTCGCAGGCGACGACGTTCTCGGTCACGGGAATAATCTCCGTGGGGGTGGCGGCGCCCTCCGGCATCGTATCCTCTGGCTTGTTCGAACCGAGCCCCGAATGTGAGGCATGCGGGCGGTCGGTGCAATGTGCGCCCAAGGGGGATCCCAAGGGGGGTCCCAAGGGGGGTCAGCGCGGCCAGGGCGCTCGCGGCGCGGGGTGCTGGCGATGGCCGTTTCTCTCTCTCTCGCCGGCTGCGCGGCGCATCTCGTGCCCGCCGGCCCGACCGTCGCGCCGCCTTCGCTCGCGGCGCACGTCTTCGTGATGCCGGACGGCGCGCGCCTCCCCTACCGCACCTGGATGCCCGAAGGGCGGCCCAAGGCGGTGATGCTGGCGCTGCACGGTTTCAACGACAGCCGCGACGCCTTCGCGATCCCGGCTCCGCTCTTTGCCGCGACCGGCATCGCCGTCTTCTCGCCCGACCAGCGCGGCTTCGGCGCCGCCCCCGGGCGGGGCTACTGGCCTGGCACGGCAACGCTCGTGAACGACGCGCGCACCATGGCCGATCTCCTCCATCGGCGTTACCCGCACCTGCCGCTCTACCTCCTCGGCGAGAGCATGGGGGGTGCGGTGCTCATTCTGCTGGCGAGCGCGCCCGATCCGCCGCCGGCGGCGGGCTACATCCTGGCAGCCCCCGCGGTCTGGGGCCGGGCGGACATGAATTTCGTCTTCCGCAGCACGCTCTGGCTCGGCTGGAAGCTGGTGCCCGGGCTCACGGTCTCGGGCGCGGGGCTGGTCAAGGCCTCGGACAATCGGGCCGCGCTCGAGGCGCTCGGCAGCGACCCGCTCACCATCCTCGACACCCGCATCGACACCATCCACGGGTTGGTGGATCTGATGACCCGGGCGCTGGATGCGGCGCCACGCTTCCACGGCCCCGCCCTCATCCAATACGGCGCGTACGACCAGCTCGTGCCCAAGCGGGCAATGGCGGCGCTCTGGCGTGCGCTCCCCAAAGGCGCGCCGATCCGGCTCGCCTATTACGCGCAGGGCTATCATCTCCTCCTTCGCGACCTCGATCGCGGCCTGCCGATCGGCGACATCATCGCCTGGATCCGCGATCCCCACGCCCCACTCCCGTCCGGCGCGGACCGCGCCGCCCGCGCCTGGCTTGCTGGGCAGCGCTGAGGCGGAGTAAGCAGACGTGCCAGGGACCCGTAGCTCAGCTGGATAGAGCGTCGCCCTCCGAAGGCGAAGGTCGCACGTTCGAATCGTGTCGGGTCCGCCAATCTTTTCAAAGGGTTAATGGAAAGCCACGGAAGTGGCGGGGTGAGGCCCGGCAAACACGGAGCCGGCGAGCGGTGAGGCGGGCCCTGCGTCGCTCCCTTCCCGTTTTCGCTCATGGTTGTCTCACGTGATGGGGCCTGCCGGCGCCCCGAATCCGCCTTCGGCGGACACGCTCCGACAAACGCCGATGAAGGAACACGGAGGAGAACGGATGTCACTCGAGCAGAACAAGGCTTTGTCGAGGCGCGCCCTCGCTCTCTGGAGCAACGGAGAGACGGGTTCCGCAAGCGAGATTTTTACCCCGGATTACGTCAACCATCAGCCCCACTCCGCAGATGGTGCCCACACCATCCATGGCCTCGAGAAGTGGACGGACTTCATCACCGAGTTCCGCCGCGCCTTCCCGGATTTTCACGATACGATCGAGGATCAGGTCGCCGAGGGAGACCGCGTCGTCACACGCTTTACCTCGGCCGGCACTCACAAAGGCGAGGGCATGAACCTTCCGCCCTCCGACAAGAAGATCCGCTGGTCGGGCATTGCGATCGACCGCATCGTGAACGGCAGGATCGCCGAGAGCTGGGTCAGTTGGGACAGGTTCGGCATGCTCGAGCAGTTGGGTGCGATATCCCGCCGCACTTGAGCGCGAGGCGCGACAGCAAGCCCGACCACCGCCCGATCCAAAACTTCGCCCCTAACCGAAGCATCGCTGCGGCGAAGTGCGCTAAGCCGCGTCGGTCGAAAATGCGACGGAGATCAGCGATGAGCTTCGGAAGCACCCTCGTTGCCGAAACCCAGCATGGGAACGGGCATATCTCGGTCCGGCCTACGATCCTCTATGTCGGAACGCCCGTGGCACCCATCACGACCCTCAACCCCGACGGCACGCCCAACATCTCGCCGATGTCGTCGGCCTGGGCGCTCTCCGACCGCGCCGTCCTTGGCATGTCGTGCACGAGCATGGGGCGGGAGAACGCCGTTCGCGAACGCGAAGTGGTGATCAATTTCCCCTCCTCGGATCTCTGGCCCAAGGTGGAAGCCATCGCGCGCGCGACGGCGCGCAATCCGGTCCCACCGCACAAGGTCGCGATCGGCTACGAATTCGAGCCCGACAAGTTCGCGCGCTCGGGCTTCACGCCGCTCGCCTCGGAAACCGTGCGGCCGCCGCGGATCGCCGAATGTCCGATCCAGTTCGAGGCCCAGGTGGTGAGCGTCAACGATCCCGGCGCCGACTGGCCGGACGGGCCGGAGGGGCGCTTTCAGATCGTCGAGACGAGGGTCACGCGCGTGCACGCGCACCGGGCGCTCGTCATCCCCGGCACGAACCACATCGACACCACCAAGTGGAGCCCGCTGCTCTACGTGTTCCGCCACTACTTCGGAACCGGCCTCGATCTCGGCCGCACCTTCAAAGCCGAGATCTGAGAGGCTGGCCTCAGCTCAGCCTGGCCGTCGCGGCGCGATCGCTGTCATAATTCGGATACACGCGCTTGGTAAATGAGGCCTCCATGAAGGAGGTTGCTGAGGTGGCGCGTTGGCGGCTCAGAGCGGTGGCCGGGCTTGCCGCCGTCTGGCTCGGCGTCTTCGGCATGGTCGCGCCAGCCTATAGCCGCGTCTATGTCGGCTTCGGCTTCGGTTTCCCGCTCTTCATCGCCCCGCCCCTCTATTACCCGCCGCCGGCCTATTACTACCCACCCCCGGTCTACGCGCCCCCGCCGGGCTACGTGCCTCCGCCGGGCTATTATCCTCCGCCGCCGGCGAGCTACGCGCCCGCGCCGCCGCCCTCATCCGGCAGCGGCCAGTCCTGCTACGCCGGGGCCTATGTCTGCCCGATGGACAACCCGGTGGCCTCCGGGTCACCCTGCTATTGCCTGGGCAATCAGGGCGTGCATGTCTGGGGCCATGCCAACTGAGAGTGCGGCGCAGGTTCCCCGAGCCCCGGAGAAAGCGATGAAGAGCGCACGAGACGCGGAACTCCTGCTCGGCCGGATCCTGATCGCGGTGCTGTTCCTGCCGGCCGGCATCGAGAAGATCGTGGCCTGGCCGGCGATCGTGCACGAGGTCGCCGTACACGGCGCGCCGGTCCCCCTGCTCGCCGGGATCGTCGCCGTGCTCTGCGAGGTCTTGGTCACCGGGCTGATCCTGCTCGGGGTGCTGGTGCGTCCGCTCTCCGTGATCCTCGCGATCTATACCGTCGGCACGGCGCTCGTCGCGCACCGCTACTGGCAGATGCACCCGCCGGCGTCGATCGCCGCGCACATCAATTTCTACAAGAACCTTGCGATCGCTGGCGGACTTCTCGCGCTCTCGGCCGCCGGCTCAGGGCGCCTCGCGCTCCGCGCGGATGGCGGAGCCGCCGGGATCGACGCGCTCCCGTAAGCCGGGCCGCGGCACGCCGCCCCCTCAGGCTCAGGTGCCGCGAATGCGCCCCCCATGGCGCAGCTTCGTCGCCAGATAGGCGAGGAGGAGGAAGGCTGCCGCATGCGCCGCGACGATCGCCGCCCCGAGGGCGGCAGGCTCGGCGGTCATGTCCATAAGCCGGCCGCTCTCCGCGTTGATCACCCGGATCGGCCCCTCGGCGGCAATGAACACGGACTTCATCGCCTCGGTCAGCCAGTAGCCGCTGACCGCGATTTTGGCGAGCTTCTCGGCGAGATACGGCAGCTTCGGCACCAGCACGCCCGAGAGCAGCAGCTGCGGCACCAGCGCCAGCGGGACGATGGTGGTCGCCTGGTCCCGCGTGTTGGCAAGCGCCGAGATCAAAAGCCCGATCGCGGTGCCCGCGAGCGCGCCCAGAACGAGCAGCAGGAACTGATCGAGCCGGTTCCCCGGAATGGCTTCGGCGAGCGCGGCCACGAGCAGATAGACGACGCCGAGCTGGAGCACGGTGAACACGGCGGAGACGAGGTATTTCGCGCCGATGAAGGCAGCGGTGGAGAGGTTGATGTCGCGCTCGCGCCGGTAGATCGGAAGCTCGCCCACGATCTCCTTCGAGGCGGCGTTGCAGCCGAGCCAGATCGCGCTCAATCCGAGCAGCAACAGAAGCGCGTTCTCGGCGTTGATGCGCTCGAGACCGGTGCCGAACTTGCCGAAGGCGTAGCCGACCAGCCCGCCGATCACCAGGCTCTGCACCGCCGCCATCGCCAGCGCGCGACGGTCGGCGAGCAGAAGCCGCGTGTTGCGATGCACGAGAATCGCGCCCTGGCGCACGATCCGCCGCAGCGAAACGGGTGCGGCCGCCGCCGCCGGGCCCAAAGGGCGCGACGACGCACGCCGCACGCCGAGGGGCGGCGCCGCGGCAGCGGGAAGCTGAAGATGGCCACCTTCGGCCTGCTCGAATCTGGCGCGGCACGGCTCGGCGCCCAGCTCGTCCACGCGGTTGAACACCTCGCCCAGCCGGCGTACTGCGAAGAAATCGAGCGCCTCGGACGGGCTGCCGACGAAGGTCGGATGGCCGCCGCGGCCCATGCAGAGCACCTTGTCGCAGAACTCGGCGACGTTCGCCGGGGTGTGGGTGACCATGACGATGGTCATGCCCTCATCGGCGAGCCGTCGCAGCAGCCGCATGATCTCCCAATCGGTGCTCTCGTCGAGCCCGCTCGTCACCTCGTCGAGGAAGAGAAGGCTCGGGCGGTTGAGAATCTCGCTGGCGAGGCTTGCGCATTTCTTCTCCCCGCCGCTCAGCGAGCCGATGCGCTGATCGAGCCGGTCGAGGAGATCGACGCTGCGCGCCGCCTCGCTCACGGCCGCGCGGCGCTGCGCCGGCGTGGTATCCGGCGGCAGGCGCAGCCGGGCCGCGTAGTCGAGCGCCTGGCGCAGCGTGAGCTGCTCGTGCAACACGTCCTGCTGCGGCACGAAGGCGATCTCCCGCTTCAATGCCTCGAAATTCGCGTGCAGATCGGAATCGTTGAACAGCACCGTCCCTTCGCTCGGCAGCGCCCGGCCGGCGAGGATATTGATCAGCGTCGATTTTCCCGCGCCGTTGGAGCCGATGATGCAGACGAACTCGCGCGCCTGGATGCTGAGGCTCGCCTCATGCAGGATCCGTCGTGGCACCCCGCCGGCCCGCCGGCTCTTTACGTCGTAGCTGACGCCGCGCGCCAAAAGTGCCGCATTGCCGACGCGCCAGGCGCGGGTGAGCGCCGCGCCGTCGAACGTCAATTGGAAGGGGCCGATATCGATGCGGTCGCCCGCAACGAGCGTGCGCGCGCCGCGCACCCGC
>DATJTV010000229.1:0-12859 GCA_035503055.1 Acetobacteraceae bacterium | reverse complement strand
GAGCGAGACGGCGGGCGTGAAGCAGGCCGCGAGCCAGTCGGCCGGAACGATCCGGCGCCCGGCCCACTGGCCGCCGCCGAGCGCCATCACGCCGATGCGCGCGAGGTCGCGCGGCGTCATGCGCAGGCCCGAGGCCGCGAGGTCCGGATATTCGGGGAATTGCGCGAGCAGGTTCGCCTCCGGCGGCGGCACCTGGCCTGGGGCGAGGGCGATGCCTCAGAGCAGGCCGACGACGCTCTTCGTCACCGAGCGCAGATCGTGCAGCGTGTCCGGACCGAAGCGAACGATCCCGAGCGGCCTCGCCCGCGCCCGATCCGGCCCGGCGAGATAGCGCTCGAAGAAGATGCGCCCGGCGCGCACCGCAACGACGCCGTGGACGTTCGGCAGCGTTCCCGCCTCGCGGGCAATCTCGAAGCGCTCCGCGAGATCGGGGGCGAAGCCCGCTTCCGCCGGGTTCGCAAGCTTCCATTCCGAATCCATCATCGTTTTCCCCCCGAGGGGCACGCGCCGCCGCCAGGAGCTTACGTTATGGATCGCGGTATCGGAATGCTTGTTTGCGCGATGGGGAAAACTGATCAGAAGCTCGTGCGGGTGGGAGCGACGACGAGGTCCCGGACGCAGATCGATTGCGGGAGCTTCCAGCAGAAGAGCACGATCTCGGCGAGCTCTTCGGCGGACATGAAGTCGGGATTGCCGAGGAGCGCGCAATATTCCTCGAAGCTGATGCCCATCGCAGCGTGGATGTTCGTCTTCACGTAGCCCGGGGCGATGTTGATCACGCGCACGAAGTTCTTTCCCTCCGCCTCGCGGAGCGATTCGGTTGCGCCGCGAACGCCGTATTTGGACGCCGTGTAGGCGATCGCGACCGGCGAGGTCTTGCGGTCGCTGATCGAGCTTACGTTGATGATGGTGCCCGACTTGCGGTGCGACATCCCATCGATCACCGCTTTCGTGCAGTTGAGGATCCCCTTGAGGTTGACATCGATCTCACGGGAGAAATCCGCGGGCAGGACCGCGTGGAAGTCCCGCGCGTCGGCGAAGCCCGCGCTGTTGACGAGGCACTCCGTCCCGCCCCAGCGCTCTTCGGCGGCGCGCACGGCGGCCTCGACCGCCGCATAGTCGGCCACATCCGCCTCCGCATAGGCGACCTCCGCGCCGGCGAACGCTGCGATGGGCTGCATATGGCGCGCGATGAGGAGCAGCTTATTGCCCTCGCGGGCGAAGGCTTTCGCGATCGCGAGCCCGATGCCGGAACTGGCACCGGTGATGACGACGAGGCGCTCGGCCATGGTCACCTGTCCCTGAAGGCGTTGAGATCCGGTGTGGTCATTGTCGCGTCCAGAAGCCGGACGAGCGCGGAAGCGCGGGCGCGGGTGCCGGCGTCGGCGCGGGCGGTGATGGATTCCGGGCGCCAGTGGCGCTGGAAGGCGGCGAGGACGAGGCCGAGGGCGTGGTTCCAGGGACCCTGTGGTGCGACGTCGTAGCCGATGGTGGCGAGTTGGGTGCGGAGCGGGGCGAGGGCGGAGGCACCGGTGATGGGCTCGGCGGTGCCGAGGTCTTGGATATCGGGGAAGAGGCCGATGCCGTGGCGGGCGAGGAGGGAGAAGTCGAAGAGCTCGCCGGGATCCTGCTTGCGGTCGGGCGCGATGTCACTATGGGCGAGGACGTTGCGGGCGGGGATCGGGTGGCGGGCGAGGAGCGTCGTGCAGAGGGCGATGACGGCGTCCATTTGGATGGGCGGGAACGGGCGATAGCCCCATTCATGGCCGGGATTGACGATCTCGATGCCGATCGAGCGGGAATTGATATCCGTGTGGCCGCGCCAGAAGGAGGGTCCCGCGTGCCAGGCGCGGCGTTCGTCGGGGACGAGCTGCCAGAGCGTGCCGTCCTCCTCGAGGAGGTAGTGCGAGGAGACGCGCGCCGCTTCGTCGCAAAGTCGATCGAGCGCGGCTTGCCCGCTTTGCATCCCGGTATAGTGCAGGACGAGCGTGTCGATCTTGGTGCCGGGGGCGCGCTCGTTGTGGTTGGGGCTCGGGCGGGTCCTCAAAGGCCACGGTCGCGCTTGATTCTATCCCACGCGGCGTTGATGCGCGCGACCTTCTCGCTCGCCTTGGCGATGAAGGCTTCGGGGACTCCGCGCGCGGCGAGGCTGTCGGGGTGGTTCTCGCGCATCAGCTTGCGCCAGGTCGCGCGAATCTCGACGTCGGTCGCGGTCGCCTTGAGGCCGAGCACGGCGTAGGGATCGCCGGTTTCGGTGCCGTGGCGGGGGGCGGCGCCGCGCGCGCGGTCCCATGCCGCGGGGTCGAGGCCGAAGGCGCGATGGACGCGGGCGAGATAGGCTTCCTCGCGCGCGTTGGCCGGCCCGTCGGCGCGGGCGATGACGAAGAGGGCGGTGAGCACCTCCTCGAGCGTGCCGCGATTGTCGGCGAAGGTTTGGGCGAGCTGCTCGGCGAAGGGCTCGTAGCCGGCGGCGGTGGAGCGCGCCTGGTCGAACAGGCGGCCGACATGGCCCACGGCCTCGGGCGGGATGCGGAAGTGCCGCTTGAAGGCCTCGATCTCGGCGCGGTTGACCGTTCCGTCGCACTTGGCAAGCTTGGCCGCGAGCACGGTGACGGCGATTGCGAACACCTCCTCGCGCCGGCCGAAGAGGGCGGCGATGCGCGCCGGGCCGATCGGCGAGCTGTCGCGGCCGAGGGAGCCGCCCATCTGGCGGCGGAGATCGCCGAGCACGCCGGCGTCCGCCGCGTGGCCGAGGGCCGCGCCGACGAAGAGGCCGAACGGCCCCGCCACGGCCAGCCCCGCCATGCCGCCGATGATCTTGCCCCAGTACCCCATGCCGCCCTTGCCGCAGAGTCAGGAAGCGTAGCACGCAGGTGTTGCGCGCGGCAAAACGGGGCGCACCTTGCCGGCGCTTGCCGGCCTCTCCATCCTCCGCCGGCCTTGGGGCAGCGGATGGGACGATGGCGGGCTGGCAATTCTGGATCGATCGCGGCGGCACCTTCACCGACATCGTCGCGCGGGATCCGGAGGGAAGGCTCAGCGCGCGGAAGCTCCTGAGCGAGAATCCGCGCCAGTACCGCGACGCCGCCATCGCCGGAATCCGCGCCGCGCTCGGGCTCGCGCCGGGCGCGCCGATTCCGGAGCGCACGATCGAAGCGGTGAAGATAGGGACGACGGTCGCGACCAATGCGCTGCTCGAGCGGCGGGGCGAGCCGACGGTGCTCGTTGTCAATCGCGGCTTCGCCGATGCCTTGCGGATCGGCAACCAGGCGCGGCCCAGGCTCTTCGACCTCGCGATCCGGCTTCCCTCGATGCTCTACGAGGCGGTGATCGAGGTGAGCGGGCGGATCGGGGCGGACGGGGCCGAGATCGAGCCGCTCGACGAGGCGGAGGCGCTGGCCGCACTGCGCGAGGCGCGGGCGCGCGGGATCGGCGCCGCTGCGATCGCGCTGATGCATGCGTGGAAATACCCCGAGCATGAGCGGGCGCTGGAGCGGCTCGCGCGCCAGGCAGGTTTCGGCCAGGTCTCGGCGAGCCATCGCGTGAGCCCGCTCCTGAGACTGATCCCGCGCGCCGACACCACCGTTGCGGACGCGTATCTCTCGCCGATCCTTCGCCGCTATGTGGCTGAAGTTGCCGCGGAGCTTGGGGGGGAAAAGCTCTATTTCATGCAGTCGAACGGCGGGCTCGCAGCGGCCGAGGCGTTTCAAGGTAAGGACGCCGTGCTCTCGGGGCCGGCCGCGGGAATCGTGGGCGCGGTGCGGACCGCGGCGATGGCCGGGTTCGAGCGGGTGATCACCTTCGACATGGGCGGCACCTCGACCGATGTCGCGCTCTATGCGGGCAGCTACGAGCGGAGCTTCGAGCGGGTGATCGCGGGGGTGCGGATCGCGGCACCGATGCTCGCGATCAACACGGTGGCGGCGGGCGGCGGATCGATCCTCGGTTTCGACGGGGCGCGGCTCAGGGTTGGGCCGGATTCGGCGGGCGCCGATCCGGGGCCCGCTTCCTACCGCAAGGGCGGGCCGCTCACGGTGACGGACGCCAATCTGTGCCTCGGGCGGATCCAGCCGGCGTATTTTCCGGCGATCTTCGGGCCGGGCGGGGACGAGCGGCTGGACGCGACGCTGGTGGCCGAGCGGTTCAGGGCGCTCGCGGCCGAGGTGGCGCGGCGAAGGGGCGAGGAACCGCGCGAGCCGGCGGCGCTCGCGGAGGGGTTCCTGGCGATCGCGGTTGCCAACATGGCGAACGCGATCAAGGAGATCTCGGTTGCGAAGGGATACGACGCGACGCGCTTTGCGCTCGTCTGCTTCGGCGGCGCCGGCGGGCAGCACGCGTGCGCGGTCGCCGATGCGCTCGGGATGGAGACGGTGTTCCTCCATCCGCTCGCGGGCGTGCTCTCGGCCTACGGCATGGGGCTCGCGCCGCAGATGCAGCTTCGCGAGCAGGCGGTGGAGATCGCGTTCGAGAAGGACGCGCCGGCGGCGCTGGCAACGCTCGCGGAACGGCTGGCTGAGGACGCGCGCGGCGCGCTGATCGCCCAGGGAATCGCGGCGGGGGCGGAGGAGCGGCGGATCGCGACCACGGCGCTCGTGCATCTGCGCTATGCCGGGACGGACGCGCCGATTGCCGTGCCACTCGGCAATTTCGCCGAGATGACCGAGGCGTTCACGCGCGCGCACCGGGCGCGGTTCGGGTTCGTCACGCCCGAGCGGAAGCTGATCGCCGCGGTCGTGGCGCTGGAGGCGAGCGCGGCGGGCGAGGCGGTGACGGAGGCGCGGCTCGCGCGCCGCGATACGGGCGAGCCCGAGCCGATCGAACGGGTTCCGATGTGGAGCGAGGGAGCGTGGCGCGAGAGTGCGGTGTTCGCGCGCGAGAGGCTGCTTGCGGGCGATCGGATCGCGGGGCCGGCGCTGATCGCGGAGGAGAATGCGACGACGGTCGTTCTGCCGGGATGGCGGGCGGAGATCACGGAGACGGGCGGGCTCGTGCTGCGGCGGACCGCGCCGCGCGCGGGAAGGATCATGGGAATCACGGAAGGCGCGCGGCCGGACCCGGTGCTGCTCGAGCTGTTCAACAACCTCTTCATGAACGTGGCCGAGCAGGCGGGGGCGGTGCTGCAGAACACGTCCCTTTCCGTGAACATCAAGGAGCGGCTCGATTTTTCCTGTGCGGTGTTCGACGGCGAGGGCAATCTCGTCGCCAATGCGCCGCACGTGCCGGTGCATCTCGGCGCGATGGGCGAGAGCGTGAAGACCGTGCTCGCGCGGCGGGGAAAGAGCCTCAAGCCGGGCGACGTGATCGCGCTCAACAACCCCTACAACGGCGGCACGCATCTGCCGGACGTGACCGTCATCACGCCGGTGTTCGACGAGGAGGGAAGCGAGATACGCTTCTTCCTCGGCGCGCGCGCGCACCACGCGGATATCGGGGGAATCACGCCGGGCTCGACCCCGCCCAATTCGCGCACCCTCGAGGAGGAGGGCGTCGTGATCGACGATTTCCTCCTCGTCGGAGAGGGGCGGATCCGCGAGGCCGAGTTCCGCGCGCTGCTTGCGGGAGCCCGCTATCCGGCGCGGAGCCCGGACGTGAATGTTGCCGATATCAAGGCGCAGGTGGCGGCGAACGAGAAGGCGGCGGGCGAGCTCGATCGGGTGATCGCCGAGCAGGGCTGGGACACCGTGCGGGCCTACATGCGCCACGTGATGGACAATGCCGAGGAGAGCGTGCGCGCGGTGATCGAGCGGCTCGGCGAGGGTTCCTTCGAGTACCGCATGGACGACGGATCGCGGCTCGCGGTTTCGGTGAGCGTCGATCGCGCGAGCCGGAGTGCCACGGTCGATTTTTCCGGAACGGCGGCGGAACGGAACGACAATTTCAACGCGCCGGCGGCGGTGACGCGGGCGGCGGTGCTCTACGTGTTCCGCTGCCTGGTGGGCGAGGAGATTCCGCTCAACGACGGCTGCCTCAAGCCGATCCGGCTCATCATCCCGGAGCGGACGTTCCTCTCGCCCTCGCCGGGGCACGCGGTGGTGGCGGGGAACACGGAGGTCTCGCAGGCGGTGTGCAACGCGCTGTTCGGGGCGCTCGGGGCGATCGCGTGCAGCCAGGCGACGATGAACAATTTCCTGTTCGGCGACGCGGCCCGCCAGTACTACGAGACGATCTGCGGCGGGACCGGCGCCGGCCCCGGGTTCTGCGGGACCTCCGCAGTGCAGACCCACATGACCAACACGCGGATGACCGATCCCGAGGTGCTCGAGCTGAACTATCCGGTGCGGCTGGTGCGCTTTGCGATCCGCCGAGGCTCGGGCGGGGCGGGGAAGTATCGCGGTGGGGACGGGGTGGTGCGGAAGCTCCGGTTCCTGGCGTCGATGACGGCGGTGATCGTCGCCTCGCGCCGGACGGTGGCGCCGTTCGGGCTCGCCGGCGGGGCGGACGGCGCGACGGGGAAGCAATGGGTCGAGCGGGCGGGGGGGACGATCGAGACATTGTCCGGCACCGCGGCGGCCGAGCTTGCGCCGGGCGATGCCTTCGTGATCGAGACCCCCGGAGGTGGAGGCTACGGAAGCGTGAGCGGGGCCTGAGGCGGTGCGGCGCGCGCGCGTCCTGATCCTGGCGGCGGCGGCGGTGATCGCGGTCGCGATCGCCGTGGTGGCCGTGCTGCCTTCGGCGCTCGACTGGAACCGCTACCGCGGCACGCTGGAGTTTCTCGCGAGCGATGCGCTCGGGCGGCCGGTGACGATCGCCGGGCCGATTTCCCTCTCGCTGCTGCCCGAGCCGGTGCTGACCGCCTCGCGCGTGCGGGTGGGCGGCGGGGGCGACGGGGCGCGGATCTTGGTGGCGGAGCTCAGGCTGCGCGTCGCGCTGATGCCGCTGCTCTCCGGCCAGGTGGACGCGCGCGAGCTGACGCTGCGCCAGCCCAATCTGCACCTGCCGTGGCCGCCGCGGCTCGGCCAGCCCTTCGAAACCCCGCCCTGGCTCGCGGCCCTTTCGGCGCGGATCGACGACGGGACGATCGAGGCGGGCGGGCTCGTGCTCACGCACGTGAGCGCGACGCTCGCGGAGGGACGGGGCGACGCGGCGCTGATGCTCTCGGGCAGCGCGACGACGGACACGGGGAGCTGGCAGCTCAGGTTCCGGCTCGGCGATCAGGCCGCGGACGGCAACGCGCCGATCGAGGCGAGCCTGAGCGGGCAGGATACGACCGCCGGGACCGAGGCGAGGTTCACGGGCGCGCTGGCGCCGAACGGGGAGATCAGCGGGCGCGTGGCGATCGAGGGGCCGGACCTGGCGCGGCTGATGGCCGCACCCCCCCTCCCCTTCCATCTCGACGGCACGATCCTGACCGGCACCGACGCGGTTCGGCTGGCTGGCTTGCAGCTCACGCTCGGCACGGTGGCGGCGACCGGCGGGGGGACCCTGGCGCTCGCCCCGAGCCCCCGGCTCAACCTCGTGCTTGCCACCGAAGGCGCGGTGCCGCTCGATCCCTGGCTCGCGGTGCTGCGCGCGGGCGGGGAGAGCCGGCTGCCGGTCGGGCTCACGCTCGCGGCGCCGCTGGCGACGCTGGCGCGCGGGCTGCTCCAGCAGGTGCGGCTGGCGGTCGTGTTTGGGCCCGGCGGGGCGGAGATCGGTGCCTTCCAGGCGATCCTGCCCGGCGAGGCGCGGTTCGCGGCGGAGGGAAGGCTCGCGCCGGCGCCGGGCAAGGGGAGCGGCTGGGAGTTCACGGGGACCGCGCGGCTCGGCGCGCCGGCGCTCGACACCACGCTCCACTGGCTGGAGGCGGCGGCGCCCGGCGTGCTACCGCGCCTGCCCGCGCGCGTGCTGGGCGCGGCCGATTTGAGCGCGCGGGTGACGATCGACGAGGGGCGGATCGCGCTCGAGGATATCGCGGGCACCTTCGACCAGAGCCATGTTGGCGGCGGCATCAGCCTCGGGCTCGGCGGCACGCCCGCGATCAACGCCGGCCTCACGCTCGACCGGCTCGATCTCGATCCTTGGCTCGGCCCTTCGCCGCCGGGGCTCGCCGCCCTGCCGCCTCTCTTCGCCGGGGTCTCGGCCGAGCTCAGGCTCTCGGTCGGCGAGGCGGAGCTGGGACGGACGGAGATCGGCGGGCTCGCCCTCGACGCGGCTTCGATCCCGGGGCCGAAGGGAAGCCAGCTGATCGTCCGGCGGTTCGACGCGACGATCGCGGGCGTGCACGCGATCGCCTCGGGCACGCTCGGCCCCGGCGGCGTGATGGCGGCCGGGCGGCTGGCCCTGACGGCGCCGGGCCTGGCGGCCGTGGCGGGGCTGCTGCCGGCGCCGCTCGGGCCCGCGCTCAAGCGCTGGAAAGTGCCGCTTGCGCTGGACGCGGAGGCGGCGGGGCCGCCCGGCGCGCTTCACCTCTCGCTCAATGCGATGGCGGGCGATCTCAGGCTGACGGCCGCGCCGGTCGTCGATCTCGCGACGGGCGCCTGGCAGGGCGTGGTGACGCTGCGCCACCCTGGGGCAGCTCAGCTGATCGCCGCGCTGGGGCTCGGCGACCCGTCTTCGTGGCTCGGCGAGGGATCGCTCTCGCTCATCGCCGAGGCCAAGGGCGATCCCTACGCCTGGACGCTCGGCGATTTCCGGCTGATCGCGGGCGCGCTCGCCGCGAGCGGCAGCCTCCACGTGGCGAACGGGCCGGACCTCACGGGCACGATCCACCTGGCGACGCTGCCGCTGCCGCTGCCGGCGGCGGGCGATCGGGCGCCGCTGCCGCTCGGGCTGCTCGCGGGCTGGCAGGGAGACCTTCGCTTCACGGCGGGAAAAGTGCTGGCCGGGCCGCGCACGGTGCTGAGCGACGCCGCGGGCGAGGTGAGCGCGACGGACGGCGTGCTCTCGGTCGAGGCGAACGGCCGGCCGCCGGGCGGCGGAGCGGTGACCTCGGTGCTGCGGATCGACGCCAAGGCCGCGCCGCCCGTGGTGCGGCTGGGAGCGGCGTTCGGCGGCGTGCGCCTCGCGGGCGGGCTCTTCCGCACGCCGCTCGATATCGTGGCGGGGACGGTCTCGGGGAAGCTCGCGCTGGCGGGGAAGGGCAGCAGCCCGGCCGCGCTCGAAGCGACCCTCGCCGGCAGCGCCGAGCTGACGGGCGAGAACGGGACCGTCGCGGGCGTCAGCCTCGGCGGGGTGAGAACGGTGCTGGCGGCGGCGGACGGGCCGGAGACGGAGAAGTCCCTCGCCGCGTCGCTTTCGGGCGGGAGCACCGCGTTCACGCGGCTCTCGCTTGCCGCGAGCGGCAGCGCCGGACGCTTCACGCTGAGCCGCGCCGAGCTTGCGGGCAATGACGGGACGATGAGCGCGACCGGCAGCGTGGACCTGCCCGCGCGGTCGGAGAATCTGCGCCTGGCGCTCGTGGCCGCACCGAAAGGGGCGCCCGAGATTGTCGTGCGGCTGGTCGGGCCGGTGGCGAAGCCGGAACGGCTGATGGAGACCACCGAGGCGCTGCACTGGCTCGCGGGGCGGAAGAAGGCGAGCCCCTGAAACGGGCCTTTGGTTTTACCTGCCGGCGGCGGGCGCTTCGTCGCCGACGGAGAAGGCGAGGCGGACGAGGTGGCCGGCGGCGGCGTCCATGCCGGCACGGTCGGCCTGCTCGGCGAGCGTGATCAGCCGGTCGATCAGGACGAGCGGGCTGAAGGAGTGGGGGGCGGGCACGTCAGTCTGCGATGCGAGAGGCATGTTCACCTCACTTGCGCCAGTGTTTTCCGGCGATCCGAGTCGATGTTCCGACGGGTTCGTTACGTAATGATTAATCGGGCGATGATTCCCCGGAGGGTGCGGGCGGGCGGTCGCTGAGCGCGCGGACGCGGAGCGCCGAGGCGAGCGAGCGGCCCGGCGCTCGTTGCTGGTCCGTCTCGGAGACGAGGGCCGAGAGCGAGCGGCCGCGCGCGACCGCGAGTGAAGCGAGCGCGGCCCAGAATTCAGGCTCGAGGGCGACGCTGGTGCGGTGCCCGGAGAGGGTGAAGCTGCGCTTGTCGAGCATCAGGGCGCGGCCGAGAGGTGCCTCATGGCCCAGGCGGCGGCTTCGGCGACGACGGGGTCGGGGTCGGCGAGGAGCGGGGCCGCGGAGGCGGCGAGCGCCTTCTCCCGGGAATTGCCGATGGCGATGAGGACGTTGCGGACGAAGCGGTTGCGGCCGGTGCGCTTGATCGGCGTGGCGGCGAAACGGGCGCGGAAGGCGGCATCGTCGAGGCGGGCAAGCTCGGCGAGCGGCGGGGCGGCGAGGTCCGCGCGCGCGGCGAGCCTGGCGTCGCGGCCGGCTTCGGCGAAGCGGTTCCAGGGACAGACCGCGAGGCAGTCATCGCAGCCATAGATGCGGTTGCCGATCGCGGGGCGGAATTCCTCGGGGATCGGGCCCTCGTGCTCGATCGTCAGGTAGGAGATGCAGCGGGTGGCGTCGAGCTTGTAGGGCGCGGGGAAGGCGTTGGTCGGGCAGGCATCGAGGCAGCGGCGGCAAATGCCGCAGCGGTTCTCGTGCGGGGGATCGGGCGGGAGTGCGAGGGTGGTGAAGATCTCGCCCAAGAAGAGCCAGGAGCCGTGGCGGCGGGAGACGAGGTTGGTGTGCTTGCCCTGCCAGCCGAGGCCGGCGCGCTCGG
The DNA here is from genome assembly GCA_035503055.1 of Acetobacteraceae bacterium. Taxonomy (GTDB): domain Bacteria; phylum Pseudomonadota; class Alphaproteobacteria; order Acetobacterales; family Acetobacteraceae; genus JAKAWQ01. Next base: position 2,243 of record DATJTV010000229.1, on the reverse strand, counting down.
CGAGCGGCTTTTCCATGACCGGAGCGGTGTCGACGAAGACCTTGACGCCGGCGGCGAAGCGGGCAGCGATGAAGCCGGCGAGGTTCTTGAGCTTGCCCTTCAGCACGTCGTGATAATCACGGCCGCGGGCGTAGGCGGAGATGCTGCCGCGATCGGGCCGGGCGAGGACGGCGAGCGGGTTTTCGGCGGGGGCGTAGGAGAGGCCGACGGCGACGACGCTCCGCGCGGCGGGCCAGAGCGTGGCCGGATCGGCGCGGCGGGCCGGGTTGCGGGCGAGCCAGTCCATCGTGCCGTGGCTGCCGGAGGCGAGGAAGGCCAAGAGCGCGGCGCGGTGGCGGGGGGCGAGCGTCGCGGTGGCGAAGCCGACGGCTTCGAAGCCGAGCGCCTGGGCGCGGGCGCGGATTGCCTCTTTCGCGGCGGGCGGCTCGTGCGGCTCTGCCTTAGCCGCGGCCACGGTAGGGCGCCACCGACTGGGCCGGAAGGTAGATGCCGGCAGGCGGCTCCCCGGTCTGCCAGAAGACGTCGATCGGGATGCCGCCGCGGGGGAACCAGTAGCCGCCGATGCGGAGCCAGCGCGGGGCGATGGCGCCGACGACGCGGCGGGCGACCAGCATCGTGCAGGCCTCGTGGAAGGCACCGTGGTTGCGGAAGCTGGCGAGGAAGAGTTTCAGGGACTTGCTCTCGAGCAGAAATTGGCCGGGCACATAGTCGATGACGATGTGGGCGAAATCTGGCTGACCGGTGATCGGGCAAAGCGCGGTGAACTCGGGGCAGGTGAAGCGCACGACATAGTCGGCCCCGGGGTCGGGATTGGGGACGCGCTCGAGCACGGCCGCGTCCGGGTTCGGGGGCAGCTTGACTTGGCGGCCGAGCAGGGTGGGCTCGTTCATCAATCCCCCATGGAATGCGGCTCGGGGCGAGCGTCGGGCTCGCCCTCGTCCCAGGCCGCCTCGAGCGCGGCCACGTGCCCGGCGAGGTCGCCGGCGAGGATGGCGGCGCCGAGGCCGCGCATCAGGGACTGATAGTAGGCCAGATTGTGCCAGGTGAGCAGCATCGCGCCGAGCATCTCGCCGGCCTTGAAGAGATGGTGGAGATAGGCCCGCGCGTGGCGGCGACAGGCGGGGCAGGCGCAGGCAGGGTCGAGCGGCCGCGGATCGGCGGCGAAGCGGGCGTTGCGGAGGTTGAAGATGCCGGCGGAGGTGAAGGCGCGGGCGGTGCGGCCGGCGCGCGTCGGGATCACGCAGTCGAAGAGATCGACCCCGCGGGCGACGGCGGCGACGAGGTCGCGCGGGGTGCCGACGCCCATGAGATAGCGGGGGCGATCGGGCGGCAGCGCGGGCAGCGTGGCGTCGAGCGTGGCGAGCATGCGGGCCTGGCCTTCGCCGACGGCGAGGCCGCCGATCGCGTAGCCGTCGAAGCCGAGGGTGGTCAGCGCGGCAGCGGAGCGGAGGCGGAGGTCGGGATAGAGGCTGCCCTGGACGATCCCGAAGAGGCCGTAGCCCGGGCGGGGCTCGTAGGCCGATTTGGAGCGGGCGGCCCAGCGCATCGAGCGCTCCATGGAGAGGCGGGCGGCGGGAAGTGTGGCGGGGAACGCGGTGCATTCGTCGAGCACCATGGTGATGGTGGCGTCGAGCAGATGCTGGACGCGGACGGCGCGCTCGGGCGTGAGGTTGTGGCGCGCGCCGTCGATGTGGGAGCGGAAGACCACGCCCTCCTCGGTGATCTTGCGCAAGGCGCCGAGGGAAAGGACCTGGAAGCCGCCGGAATCGGTGAGGATGGGGCCGGGCCAATCCATGAGGCGATGGAGGCCGCCGAGGGCGGCGATGCGCTCGGCGCCGGGGCGCAGCATGAGGTGGTAGGCGTTGGCGAGGATGATCTCGGCGCCGGCGGCGCGGAGGGCGTCGGCGGTCATGCCCTTGACGGTGGCTTGGGTGCCGACGGGCATGAAGGCGGGCGTGCGGACGGGGCCGTGGGCGGTTTGGAGGAGGCCCGCGCGCGCGGCGCCGTCGGTAGCGGTGAGGGCGAGGTGGAGCGGTGGGGTCATGAGGGCGGCGGCTTTTAGCCCCTACGCGCCGCGCCGGGAAATTGCGCGGGCGGCGCCGGCCGGGCCGATCATTGTTTTCGGCATCATATGATGATAAATTCGTGCCTTCCGGAGGAGGGACGATGCGCACGACGCTGGCGCTCGATGACGAATTGCTCGCGAAGGCGCAGGCTTTCACGGGGATCGGGGAGAAATCGGC
>DATJTV010000228.1:0-10040 GCA_035503055.1 Acetobacteraceae bacterium | reverse complement strand
GGTCTATTTCCGCGACGGCGGCTATCTCCTCTGGAGCGATATCCCGAACAACCGGATCATGCGCTGGCTCGAGGAGGACGGGCATGTGAGCGTCTTCCGCGCGCCCTCCAACTATTCGAACGGCAACACGCGCGACCGCGAGGGGCGGCTCGTCACTTGCGAGCATGACCTGAGGCGGGTGACGCGCACCGAGCCCGACGGGCGTATCACCGTGCTCGCCGAACGTTATCAGGGCAAGCGGCTGAACGCGCCGAACGACGTCACCGTCGGCTCCGATGGCACGGTCTGGTTCACCGATCCGGGTTACGGGATCGACGGCGAGTACGAGGGCCACAAGGATGAGTTCGAGCTTCAGGGGAACGTGTACCGCTGGGATCCGCGGTCCGGCGAACTGACGGTGGCCGCGGACGATTTCGTGCGGCCGAACGGGATAGCCTTCTCAGCAGACGAAAAGCTGCTCTACGTGGTCGATACCGGCATTACCCATGGCGGGCCTTCGCATATCCGCCGCTTCGAGGTGGAGGAGGGGCGGCTTCGCAACGGCCGGGTCTTTGCCGAGAATTTCGCGCCCGGCATGAGCGACGGCGTGCGCACGGACGTTGCGGGCAATGTCTGGTGCAGCATGGGCTGGGGCGCGCCCGCCGAGGACGGCGCGCGCTGCTACGCGCCGGACGGCGAGCTGATCGGCAAGATCCATCTGCCCGAGGTCTGCGCCAATCTCTGCTTCGGAGGGAAGAAGCGGAACCGGCTTTTCATGGCGGCGAGCACATCGGTCTATTCGCTCTATCTGAACGTGCAGGGGACGCAAATGCCCTGAACGGGCCGTCTCACCCAGTGAGACAGAGCTGGCGAGCATGGCGCGGATGTCGCACCCTCCGCAACTTCAGCGAGCCGGCGGCCTTTCCTGTCACAGTAACCAAACGATAGATATTTACTCTTCGTATAGCTATGACAGCCTTGGTTAGGGCGTCCCGAGGCCCTCGCCGCAGCGTTGGCCGCGGAGCCCACCAATCCCGGACTTGTCAACTGTGAGAAGGACGGGCTAGCCGCGAGATCGGGTGACGGGGCCCATGCCGCTGATCTTCATTGTCGACGACCTTTCGACCAACCGGCGCATCTATTCGCGCCTGGCCCAGTCGATCGGTGCGCATTGCAAAGTGATGTCCTTCGCCGACCCCGCCCAGGCGCTGGCCGAGGCGGAAAAGAACATGCCCGACCTCGTGATCGCCGATTTCAAGATGCCACTCATGGACGGCGCGGAAATGACCCGCGCGCTGCGCACGCTGCCCGAGGGCGGCGAGGTCCCTGTGATCATCATCACCGTCCATGACGACTATGATTTTCGCATCCTTGCCCTTCGCTCGGGCGCCACGGATTTCCTGCTCAGCCCGGTCGATCATGTCGAATTCCTCACCCGCGCCAAGAACCTGCTCAAGCTCCGCCGCCAGCAGGTGGTGCTGCGCCGCTGGGCCCGCGCGCTCGAGCGCCGCCTGCAGACGAGCGAGCAGGCCAAGGTGCAGATGCTGCGCGACAATCACGAAAGATTGATCCAGGTCATCGACACCGTGCCGGCGATGATCAGCGCCTCCGACGCCGAAGGGCGGCTCATCTTCACCAATGTCTGCCTGGCGCATTTCGCCGGGTCCGACCCCGCGAGGCTGGCCGGCCGCGAGCTGAGCGCGCTCTTCGGCGAAGCCCACGCGGAGCGCAACCGCAAGCTCGACGCGGAGGTGCTCGCGATCGGCGAGGCGACGCACGAGTTCGAGGAGGAGCTGGTCGATTACAGCGGCCGGCGGCGCTTCTTCATCACCACGAAATCGCCGCTCCGCAACGCCGACGGCAGCGTGAGCGCGGTCCTCACCACCTCGCTCGACATCACGGACCGCAAGCGCGCCGAGGAGCGGCTGCATTATCTCGCCCACTACGACACGCTCATCAATCTGCCGAACCGCACACTGCTCAGCGAGCGCCTCGACGCGGAGCTTGCGCGCGCCAGGGACGAGGGGAGCATGCTGGCGCTGCACTTCATCGACCTCGATCGATTCAAGGCGGTGAACGACGCCTTCGGCCATCATGTCGGCGACCAGTTCCTCAAGGTGGTGGCGACGCGGCTCAGCGCGTCGGTTCGCGCCAGCGACATCGTCGCCCGTCTCGGCGGGGACGAGTTCGCGATCGTCCAGCCGAACATCACGACCGAGGAGGACGCGATCGCGCTCGCCCGCCGCGTGATCGAGGCGATGCGCCAGCCCTTCTTCTTCGAGCGGCACGAGCTGAAGGCAACCGCGAGCGTCGGCATCACGATCTGCCCGCGCGACGCGACGACCGCCGATGATCTGCTGCGCAACGCGGACCTCGCGATGTATCGCGCGAAAGGCAGCGGCCGGGACTCCTATTGCTGCTTTGCCGACGAGATGCGTCGCCGCGCCACCGGGATGATGGCACTCGAGTCCGAGCTGCACATGGCGCTGCAGAGGCAGGAGTTCGAGGTCTATTACCAGCCGCAGTTCGAGATCGGCACGCTGCGGATCGTGGGCGTCGAGTCGCTCGTGCGCTGGAACCGGCCTGGCCACGGCGTCGTGCCGCCGGGCGAGTTCCTGGCACTCGCCGAGGAATCAGGGCTGATCGTTCCGCTCAACGAATGGGTGCTCCGCTGCTCCTGCGCCCAGGCGCGCGCCTGGACCGGAACCGACGGCGCGCCGCTCCGCGTCGCCGTCAACCTCTCGGCCGAGCAGTTCCGCAAGCAGAACGTACGTGATCTCATCCTCGCGGTGCTGGACGAGACCGGGCTCGATCCCGCGAATCTCGAGCTCGAGCTCACCGAGCGCGTGGTGATGGCGAACGTGGAGACCATGGCCCGCGAGCTTCGCCAGCTCCACGACATCGGCGTGCGGCTCGCGATCGATGATTTCGGGACCGGCTATTCGTCATTGACCTACCTTAAGATGTTCCCCGTGCATCGCCTCAAGATCGACCAGAGCTTTGTCGGGCCGCTCACCACCAGCCGCGCCGACGCGGCGATTGTGCGCGCGATCATCAATCTCGCCCACAGCCTCGGCGCGCGGGCGCTCGCCGAAGGGGTCGAGACCGCGGAGCAGCTCCGCCACCTTGCCGAGGAGGATTGCGACGAGGTGCAGGGCTACTTTCTCTCGATGCCCTTGCGCGCGGAGGAGGTGGGCGCGTTGCGCGAGGCCGGCCCGCCCGTTCCGCCGGGCGACGCACCGCTCGCGCTCGCGAAGCTCGGCGGTGCCGCCGTGCCTTTGACCCCGGCCCCGGGCGAGCCGCCGTGAGCCGGGTCCCGAACCGAAGCGTCGACGGCCGCGCGGCCTGCGCACGGGCGCGGCGCCGCCCGTCCAGCCGACGAGAGTGACGACCGTGGTCGTCACGTCACGCGGAGAAGCCTCCGATGCAGCCGCCGTTCCAAATGCTGGCCTCCTACAACGAATGGGCGAACCGTCGCCTCTACGGCGCGGTCGCGAAGCTCTCCGACCACGACTATCGCGCCGATCACGGCGCCTTCTTCGGCTCGCTCCACGGCACCCTGAACCACCTCCTGCTCGGCGATCGGATCTGGATGCACCGCTTCACCGGCGAGGGGCAGGAGCCCGCGGCGCTCGATGCCATCCTCTACGAGGATTTTTCCGGCTTGCGCCAAGCGAGAAGCGCGGAGGATGCGCGGATCATCGCCTATGTCGGCGCGCTCACGGAGCACGCGCTCGCCGGGACGATCCGCTACCGCACCACGCGCGCTCCGGCCGAAATCGAGCAAAACCTTGCGTCCCTCCTGGTCCATTTCTTCAATCACCAGACCCATCATCGCGGCCAGGCCCACGCGCTGCTGACGAAGCTCGCCGGCGAGGCCCCGTCCCTCGATCTTCTGGTCTTTCAGCGGCAGAGCGGCTGCGGCCTCGTGCGCGGTGCCGGCGGCGACTTCTCCGCGCCCGAGCGGCGGCCGGCGGGGAAGATTAACTAGAGCGTGATCGCCGAAGGTGGAATCACCGAAGGTGTGAATCACGCGGGAAAACAAAGACCTAGAGCGGGATGCGTGAGCCGAAGCGAACGCATCCCGCTCTAGAAAAGTCCCGTGATCATCCCGTCCGGCCCGAGGCCGATCTGCTCGGCGGCCGGGCTGCGCGGCAGCCCGGGCATGGTGAGGATCTCGCCCGCCAGCGCCACCACGAACCCCGCGCCTGCCGAAAGCCGTGCGGCGCGGATCGGCAGCACATGCCCGGCGGGCGCGCCGAGAGAAGCGGGGTCGGCGCTGAAGCTGTACTGAGTCTTGGCGATGCAGACCGGGAACTTCCCGAATCCCGCCGCCTCGAAGGCCGCAAGCCGGCGCTCCACCGCGGGCGGAATCGTGACCTCGCGCGCACGATAGATCTCGCGCGCTATGGTGCGGATCTTCTCCGCCAGCCCCATCTCGTCGGGATAGAGCGGCGCGAACCGCACCCCGCCCTCGCCGAGCCGCGCAAGCACCGCGCGCGCGAGCCCCGCTGCCCCCGCCGCCCCATCGGCCCAGTGCGTGCAGAGGACCGTCTCCACCTCGCGCGCCGCCATCGCCCGCTTCACGGCCGCGATCTCGGCCGGCGTATCCGAGGTGAATTCGTTGAGCGCGACCAGCACCGGCACGCGGAACTTCTTCACGTTCTCCACATGCCGCGCGAGATTCGCCACCCCGCGCTCGACCGCCGCGACATCCTCCGCGTCGAGCGCCCGCTTCGCCACACCGCCATGCAGCTTGAGCGCGCGCACCGTGGCGACGACCACCGCGGCCCCGGGCGTGAGGCCCGCCAGCCGGCACTTGATGTCGAAGAACTTCTCCGCGCCGAGATCGGCGCCGAACCCCGCCTCGGTGACGACGATCGGCGCGAGCTTGAGCCCGAGCCTGGTCGCCATCACCGAGTTGCAGCCATGGGCGATGTTGGCGAACGGCCCGCCATGCACGAGCGCCGGCGAGCCCTCCAGCGTCTGCACCAGGTTCGGCATCAGCGCATCGCGCAAGAGCGCCGCCATCGCCCCGTCGGCTCCGAGATCCCGCGCCGTGACGGGACTTCCGTCCCGCCGCTCCGCGACGATGACGCGCGCTAGCCTCGCCTCGAGGTCCGGCAGGTCGCGCGCCAGGCAGAAGAGCGCCATCACCTCGGAGGCCGCGGTGATGTCGAACCCGTCCTCCCGCACCGGCCCGTTGCCTCCCAACCCCACCACCGTCGTGCGCAGGCTGCGGTCGTTCACGTCGAGCGCGCGGCGCCAGAAGATCCGCCGCGCATCGATCCCGAGCGCGTTGCCGAAGTGGAGGTGGTTGTCGAGCATCGCCGCGAGCAAATTGTTGGCGGCCGTGATGGCGTGGAAGTCGCCGGTGAAGTGGAGGTTGATCTCCTCCATCGGCGCGACCTGCGCGTGCCCCCCGCCCGTTGCCCCGCCCTTCACGCCGAAGCAAGGCCCGAGGCTCGGCTCGCGGAGGCACAGCATCGTCGGCTCGCCCGCCGCGTTCAGCGCATCCGCCAGCCCGATCGCGGTCGTCGTCTTGCCCTCGCCCGCCGCCGTCGGATTGATCCCCGTCACCAGCACCAGCGCGCCGTCCGCCCGCCCCTCGAGGCCGCCGATGAAATCGAACCCGATCTTCGCCTTGAACCGCCCATAGGGCTCGAGCGCCTCCTCCGGGATGCCGGCCTTCGCCGCGATCTCGGCGATCGGCCGGAGCCGGACACGGCGGGCGATATCGAGATCGTCCGGCATCCTCACGCCGCCTTGCGCTTGCGGATGCCGAGCCCCGCGAGGGCCTCGTCCATCGCCGCCACGGCGGCACGGTAATCCTCCGGCCCGAGCGCGCCGATCAGGCCGACGCGGAAGCTCGGCAGGGGGGTGTCGTAGAAATTGCTGATGAGGAACCCCCGCATCTTCAGGAGATCGACGAACGCCTGCAGATCCCACCGCGGATCGTCCGGCGCCAGCACGTTCATCACGATCGGGCCCTGCACCGCGCGCGGCAGGCAGGGCGTGAGCCCGATCGCCAGCACGCCGTCATAGAACGCGCGCAGATTGGCCCGGTAGCGGGCCAGCCGCCCCGGCGGGCCGCCCTCCGCCTCGAGCAGCGCCAGCGCCACCGAGAGCGCGTTCAGCACCTGCGCCGGCGGGGTGAAGCGGAAGCTCCCCGCGCCCACCCGCTCGGCATGGCTATGAACATCGGCGAGGTCGAGGCACCAGCTCTCCGCCTGCCCCGCCCGCGCAATCAGCCGCTCCTTGGGCGCGATCGCGAACGCCAGCCCCGGCACGCTTTCCAGGCACTTGTTTGCGGTGAACAGCACCGCATCCACCTCCGGCATCGCCGAAAGGTCGAGCGGCAGCGCGCCGAACGCAGAGACGGCGTCGATGATCACCCGTCGCCCCGCCGCGCCCGCCGCCGCGGCGAGCACCGCCGCATCGTGCACCACGCCGCTGCTGGTCTCGCTATAGACGAAGGCGAGATGCCCGATCGCGGGGTCAGCGGCGAGCGCCGCCGCCACCGCGCGCGGGTCGGCCCGCTCGCCCTCGCCCACCGGGAGGCTGACCACCGCCCGCCCGCACTCGCACGCGAGCCGGGTGAGCCGGTTCGCATAGCTGCCTGTCATCGGCACGAGGAGCTTCCCCCCGCGCGGCACGAAGGTGCGGATCGCGGCCTCGATCGCGAAGTGCCCCGAGCCCTGCAGCGGCAGGCTCGCATGGGTCTCCCCGCTCACGCCGGCGAGCGGCAGCAGGCGTTCGCGAACCGAGGCGTAGAGCGGGTAGAAATCGCGGTCCCACGGCGCGAAGTCGTGCGCGAGCGCCGCGCGGACCTCGGCGCGAGTGGTCACAGGGCCGGGAATCATGAGCTTCATGCGGATGCGCGAGTCTTGTGAGGGAGGCCGGTCTTCTCCGCCCAGGATTGGCACGGACGTTTCCGGAAATCCAGCCGCCCTGGGCGCTGGTTCCCCCTCGCCGCGCGGCGCTGCTATAAGCCCGCCGATGACATTGCCGTTCTCGCTGCCCGACTGGGTTCCCTGGTGGCTGCCTTTCGTGGTCCTGGTGCCGGGAGTCCTTTATCTGCTCGCCTTCGTGCTGATGCCCTTCAGCGTCTTCGGCGTGAAGGGAAGGCTCGACGGGGTGGAGGCGCGGCTCGACGAGATTCAGGCGGAGATCCGCGCGCTCTCGCTCCGCCTGCCGGAGCCGCTCGCCGGCCCCACCGGCTACGGCGATGACCTCCCGCCGCTCGGCGGCTCCGCCCCCCGCCTGCCCGAGCTCTCCGAACGACCGCCGATCCCTCCGGCCCCCGCGATGGAAGCTGAGCCCCGTTCCGTTCCCGCCGCCGGCCGCCGGCGCGCCCCGGAGCCGATCCCCCGCCCCGCGCGGACCGAACCGCGGCTCGACTGGCCGGGCTAGCCATTCCGCTCCTGTCTCGTCGCGTGACAAGCCCGGCCGCTCTCGATTACCGTTTGCCCCGGACCGGCAGGGCTGACACCGCAGCGGACGGAAGCGAGAAGTGCCACCGAAGGACGGGTGTTCGGCCGAGGCGGCCGGCGAGCGGTCGCTGACGGGGCCGGCGCCCCCGCGACGGCTCGCCCGGATCGTACGCCGCCGCCCCTTCGACCCCGTCGCGAGCATCGTCCGCCAGGTGGATGCGGCGCTGCGCCGCCATTACGGCATCCGCGAATTCACCGACGACCCGCTCTGCATCCTCCGCCTCTCGCGCGAGCGGGCCTGGCGCGGTCTCCTCCTCTCCGACGGCACGCCGATCGCCGCCGGCGCACCGGTCGGCGAGCTCCATTTCTGGAGCGAGCACATGCCGGCCTTCGCCCGCGACGGGCCGGACCTCGGCTGGGCGGTCGAAACCTCCCGCCGCCTCCGCCGCTCCTTCATCCTCCTGGCGGACGCGGTCGCGGGCGACCCGAACTGGCAGAACCTCCGCGCCGTCTTCGCCCGGTGGGCGTTCGCCGGCGCCTTCGACGCCACCCACCAGCGCCGCCTCATCGAGGAGTTCGGCCTCGACATCTTCGCCCCGGACCGGACGATCGCGCACCGCATCCACGACCTGATGCAGGACTTCCTGCTGTGGGGCATGCTCCGCGCCTTCAATCCCGGCGCGCTCCACAGCCACGGCTTCTTCCGCTCCCGCCAGGAGCTCTGGATTTCCCGCCCCGCGCTCCTCGCCCGCTTCGCCGCCGCCCCGCGCAGCGCACCCGGGCCGCACCTTGCGCCCGCCCCCGAGCGGCGTATTGATCAGACCCCCGAACCAGCGGAGGCGAGGCGATGCGCGTGAGCGTGGTGCAGATGAATCCCGGCCACGACAAGGCCCAGAACATTGCGCAGGCGTCCCGGCTGATCGACGGCGCGGTCTCCTCCGACCGGCCCGACATGCTTGGCCTGCCCGAGATCTGGACCTGCCTCGGCGGCGACCGCGCTGCCAAGTTCGACCAGGCGGAACCCCTCCCGCCGCCGGGCTCGAACGAGCCAGGGGGCGCGGCCTACGAGTTCCTCCGCTCCGTCGCGCGCGAGAAGCGCATCCATGTCCACGGCGGCTCGATCGGCGAGAAGGACGGCGACCGTCTCTTCAACACCACCGTCGTCTTCAGCCCCGATGGAATCGAGCTCGCGCGCTACCGCAAAATCCACCTCTTCGACATCGTGACGCCCGACGGCACCGGCTATCGCGAGAGTGCGACCTTCGGCGCCGGCGATCAGGTCGTCACCTGCGAGGCGAACGGCGTGAAGGTGGGGCTCGCGATCTGCTACGACCTCCGTTTCCCCGAGCTCTTCCTGGCGCTGCGTCGCGCCGGCGCCGAGCTCATCTTCCTCCCCGCGGCCTTCACCCGAGAGACCGGCAAGGACCATTGGGAGGTGCTGATCCGCGCCCGCGCGATCGAGACGCAGTGCTGGTTCGCCGCGCCCGCCTGCCAGGGGCTACACCGCGACGCGAACGGCGAGCCACGCTGGAGCTACGGCCACTCGCTCCTCTGCGATCCCTGGGGCCTCGTCGTCGCGAAAGCCTCTGACGGCATCGGCTGGGCGACCGCCCGCATCGAAACCAAGCTCGCCGAGCGGGTACGCCGGGACATGCCGGTGCTCGCCCACCGCAGGCTGATCTGAACGGCTTCGCCGCGCCACGGATGGAAAGCGGCGCGGCGCCCCTGCCGCCGGCGCTGCGCCGCATCGCGATCTTCGCCGCGCCGACGCCGCTCGCCGAGGAGAGTGGCGCCCGCCTCGTCGCCCGCTACGGCAACTGCACCGCCGAGGAGGCCGAAATCGTCGTCGCCCTCGGCGGCGATGGGTTCATGCTCGAAACCCTCCACGCCATGCTGAGCCACGGCCTGCCGGTCTACGGCATGAATTGCGGCTCGGTCGGCTTCCTGATGAACGCCTACGGCGAGGAGAACCTGCCCGAGCGCCTTGCCGCCGCGCAGAAGACCGTTCTCTACCCGCTCCGGATGCGGACCCGGACGACCGCCGGCGAGACTTCCGAGGCGCTCGCCTTCAACGAGGTGAGCCTGCTCCGCCAGTTGCGCCAGACCGCCAAGATCCGCATCAGCGTGGACGGCAGGGTGAGGTTGCCGGAGCTGATGTGCGACGGCGTGCTCGTCTCGACCCCCGCGGGATCGACCGCCTACAACCTCTCCGCGCACGGGCCGATCGTTCCGCTCTCCGCCAACCTCCTGCCGCTCACGCCGATCAGCGCCTTCCGCCCACGGCGCTGGCGCGGCGCGCTCCTGCCCAGCAGCGCGGAAGTCACCTTCGAGGTGCTCGAGGCGGAGAAGCGCCCGGTCTCGGTCGCCGCGGACTTCACCGAGGTGCGCAACGTCCAGAGCGTCGTCGTCCGCGAGGACAGCTCGCTCTCGGTCACGGTGCTGTTCGACCCCGACCAGGCCCTCTCCGAGCGCATCATCGCCGAGCAGTTCACCAGTTAGCCAGGGGCTCCGCCCCTTGCAACCGGGCCCCATCGCGCGAGCGCGATGGGAACCCGACCGCTGGGGCCTGGAGGCGCCAGACCCCCGAACCTTTTAAGGAATGGATTGCAAAGGCTCCGCCTTTGCCGG
>DATJTV010000227.1:0-2081 GCA_035503055.1 Acetobacteraceae bacterium | reverse complement strand
GAACTCGGCGCGGCGCCGGAGGCGAAGGGGCGGGCGCGGCATCGCGCCTCAAGCGGAAAGGCGCTTGCGGCCCTTGGCGCGACGGTTGGCCAGGACCCTCCGCCCGCCCTTGGTCGCCATCCGCGCGCGGAACCCGTGCCGCCGCTTGCGGACGAGCTTGGAGGGTTGGTAGGTGCGCTTCACGGGTCGTCTCCGCTTGTCTCGGGGCCACGCCATCAACGAACGCGGGGGCGCCCGGAGGCGACCCCGTTGCAGGCCGCGGCTTATTAGGGGTGCCGGGGGAGGCGCGTCAATCGCGGCGGGCTCCGCGGCGCGGCAAGCCGCGTATAAGCCGATGCACCGCAGGCCGATGATGCCCCGTTCTCTCTCCTCTTGCGCCCGGTTCTGGCCCCTCCTGCTCCTGGCGCTGGCGATCGCGGCGGCCTGGAGGCTCGGCGTCGCCGACAAAATCTCCTTCCCCGAACTGGCCCGCCGCCAGGACGATCTCCGGCTGTTCGTCGCAAGCCGCCCGTTCGCCGCACCCGCCCTCTATGTCGGGCTCTATGCGGCCGCGGTCGCGCTCTCGCTGCCCGGCGGCGCCGTGCTCACCTGCGCCGGCGGGCTCCTCTTCGGCACGTGGTTCGGGGGCGCGCTCGCCGCCGTTGGCGCCACGGCCGGCGCGGTCCTTCTTTTCCTCATCGCCCGCACGGCGCTCGGGCCGCTGATGGCCCGCCACGCACGGGCGGTGATCGGGCGGATCCGCCCCGGGCTCGAGCGGGACGGTTTCAGCTATCTCCTCGCGCTGCGCCTGATCCCGGCCTTCCCCTTCTGGCTCGTCAATCTCGCCCCGGCGCTCGTCGGCATGCGGCTCGCCCCCTACGCGGCCGCGACCGCGCTCGGCATCCTGCCCGCGACCTTCGTCTTCGCCTCGATCGGCGCGGGCCTTTCGACCGTGCTGGCCACCGGCCGCAGCCCCGACCTCTCGCTCATCCTCGCGCCCGCGGTGCTCGGCCCGCTGGTGGCGCTCGCCCTCCTTTCCCTGCTGCCGATCGCCTGGCGGCGCTGGAAGCCCCGGCATGGCTGATTTCGACCTCGCGGTGATCGGCGCCGGCGCGGCCGGCCTCGCGGTCACTGCGGTCGCCGCCCAGCTCGGGCTTCGGGTCCTGCTCGTCGAGCGCGAGCGGATGGGCGGGGACTGCCTCAACGCGGGCTGCGTGCCGAGCAAGGCGCTGCTCGCGGCTGCGCATGAAGCGGAGGGCGGGCGCGCCGCCGGCCGGTTCGGCATCCGCCTGCCCCCGCCCGAGATCGACTGGGACGCGGTCTCGGCCCATGTCGCCGGCGCCATCGCCGCGATTGCGCCCAACGATTCGGTGGAGCGCTTCCGGGCGCTGGGCGCCACCGTGCTCAAGGCCGAGGCGCGGTTCGTGGCCCCCGGGGCGATCGCGGTGGAGGGGCGGCGGATCACCGCCCGCCGCTTCGTCATCGCCGCCGGGAGCCGGCCTGCGGTGCCGGCGATCCCGGGCCTCGACGAAGTGCCCTTCCTCACGAATGCGTCGCTCTTCGGGATACCGGGCCCGGCGGGACATCTCCTGATCCTCGGCGGCGGACCGGTCGGGCTCGAGATGGCCGCGGCGCACGCCGCGCTCGGCTGGGAGGTGAGCCTGGTCGAGGCCGCGACGATCGCCGCGCGCGAGGACCGCGAGCTGGTCGCGGGCCTCAGCGAGGCGCTCATCGCCGGCGGCGTGCGGCTCTTCGAGGGGGTCGCGGTGGCCGCCGTGGAACCCGGCCCCGCGCTCCTGCTCGCCGACGGGACGCGGATCGCGGGCACGCATCTGCTGATCGCCACCGGACGGCGCGCGAACCTCGAAAATCTCGGCCTCGCGGCGGGAAATATCCGCGCGTCCCGTGCGGGCATCGAAACCGACCGTGGGCTCCGCAGCCTCTCCAACCGCCTGGTCTATGCGGTGGGCGACATCGCCGATCCGGCCGGGATCGGGCCGCGCTATTTCACCCATGTCGGCAGCTACCATGCGGGCATCGTCATCCGCCGGGCGCTCTTCCGGCTGCCCGCCCGCATCGATTATCGGGCGCTTCCCCGCGTC
>DATJTV010000226.1:0-9537 GCA_035503055.1 Acetobacteraceae bacterium | reverse complement strand
ACGATGCGCGCGGCCACCAGGAACCAGAGCGTCTCCGCCCGCCCGCACAGGATCGAGCCCAGCGTGAACACCACGATCGCCACGCGGAACACGGTGCGGCTGCCGAACCGGTCCGCCGCCCATCCGCTCGCCGGGATGAAGACCGCGACGCTCAGCAGGTACGAGGTGAGCGCCACGCTCATGTTCACCGGCGCGGTATGGAAAGCGCGCGCCATCGCCGGCAGCGCCGTCGCAACCACCGTCGAATCGAGGTTCTGCATGAAGAGCGCACAGGCAACGATCGTGGCGGTGATCCTTGCCCGCCGGGACATCGCCGGCCCCGCAAGGCTCTCTCGCTCGGGCCGCGCCCTCATTCCGCGGCCGCGCGCTGGCCGCTCAGCTCCGCCCCCGCGTCCTCTGCGAGCCGCGTCGAAACCGGGACCGAGGCCGCGGCGAGCACGGCCACCGCCAGGAAAGCCGCGCTGTAATCGACGAGCAGCGGCTCCGGATGCCCGAGGAACGTCGCGGACATCTGCAGCGCCGTCGCCCCCGCCGCCACGCCCATCGTGATCGAGAGCTGCTGCGCGGTGCTGTAGAAGCTGGTCGCGGCGCTCATCCTCGCCGCCGGAATATCCGCGAACGCGATCGAGTTGAACCCGGTGAATTGCAGCGAACGGAAGAAGCCCCCCGCGAGCAGCACGGCATAGATGCAGCCCACCGGCCAGCTTGGCCGGAGCCCCGCGCAGAGCGCGATCGTCGCGACCGAAAGCGCGCCGTTGACGATCAGCGTCCTGCGGAAGCCGAATCTCCTCAGCGCGTACTGCGCCCCGGGCTTCATCACCAAGGCACCCGCCGAGCTCGAGAAGGTGATGAGCCCGCTCTGCGCGGCGCTCATCCCGAAGCCCTCCTGCAGCATCAGCGGCAGCAGGAACGGCAGCGCGCCGATGCCGATGCGGAAAAGGCTCGCCGCCGTCACCGAAAGCCCGAAGGTCGGGATCCGCATGAGCGAGAGATCGACGAGCGGATGCTCGGTCACGCGCGCGTGCAGGTAATAAATGACGCCCGCCGCCGCGCCCACCCCCGCCATCCCGATCCCCACCGTCCACGGCACCACGCCCTTGCTCGCGAGCGAAATCCCGTACATCAGGCAGACGAGCGTGGTCGCACTCAAGCCAAGCCCGGCCCAGTCGAACCGGCCCGCCGGCGCGTCCTCGATCTCCTCGATATAGAGGCTCACCAGCACGACGCCGAGCACGCCGATCGGCACGTTGATGTCGAAGATCCAGTGCCATGACACATAGGTCACGATGAACCCGCCGACCGGCGGGCCGAGCACCGGCCCGAGCAGCGCCGGCGTCGTCAGCCAGGCCATCGCACCGACAATCTCGCTCTTCGGCGCCGTCCGGAGCAGCACCAGCCGCCCGACCGGCACCATCATCGCCCCGCCCATCCCCTGGAGGATGCGCGACAGCACGAGGAACCAAAGGCTCCCCGCCCGCCCGCACAAAATCGAGCCCAGCGTGAACACGACGATCGCCATGCGGAACACGGTGCGGCTGCCGAAGCGGTCCGCGACCCACCCGCTCGCCGGAATGAAGACGGTCAGGCTCAGCAGATACGAGGTGAGCGCCACGCTCATGTTCACCGGCGCGGTGTGGAAGGTGCGCGCCATCGTCGGCAGCGCCGTCGCGACCACCGTCGAGTCCAGATTCTCCATAAAGAGCGCACAGGCAACGATCATGGCCGTGGTGCGCGCACGCCGGGACATCGCCGGCTGGGTGGAAGGGCCCCCCGGCCGGGCGATTCGCACTCCGCTGGGCATTCGCCAATCATCGCC
The DNA here is from genome assembly GCA_035503055.1 of Acetobacteraceae bacterium. Lineage (GTDB taxonomy): Bacteria > Pseudomonadota > Alphaproteobacteria > Acetobacterales > Acetobacteraceae > JAKAWQ01. The sequence continues at coordinate 7,721 of DATJTV010000226.1, read as the reverse complement.
CCTGCGGCGCAGGCCGAAAACCCCTCGCAACTGCGAAGCCGCCCTGCGTTTCCCCGCCCGATCGTGACGTTTTGTAACAGCGCCGGCCAGGGGCTCCGCCCCTGGACCGGGCCCCATCGCGCTCGCGCGATGGGAACCCGACCGCTGGGGCCTAGAGGCCCCAGACCCGCCGACGTTTTGCCCGACCCCGCAGCGAGGCTGACGCCCGGCGTCCCAGCGCTATGCCTGGCTTATCGGCGCTGCATCCGCTCTGGCCTCGGCGCGTACGCGCCGAGGCCAGAGCGGATGCAGCGCCGAACAGGCCCGCCCCCCACCACCTCGGGACCCGGCACCACCGGTGGGGCGGCCAACATCAAAACGAATGGGTTCCAAGGGCTCGCCCTTGGCGGGGTCGGGCACCCAACGCGCTCGCGCGTTGGGACCCGGTCCAGGGGCAGAGCCCCTGGCCTTAGGGAACGAGGACGGTGCTTCCCGTCGTTTGCCGGCTCTCGAGCGCGCGGTGTGCCGCCGCGGCCTCGGCCAGGGGGATGGTCTGGTTGATGTGGATCTTCACCGCGCCGCTTCCCACCACCTCGAACAGCTCCCCTGCCGTCTGCTCGAGGTCGGCGCGCTTCGCCGCGTAGGTGGCCAGCGTCGGCCGGGTAAGGAACAGGCTCCCTTTTGCCGCGAGGATCGCGATATCCACCGGCGGCACCGGCCCCGAGGCGTTGCCGAAGCTCACCATCATGCCGAGCGGTGCGAGGCAGTCGAGGCTTGCCATGAAGGTGTCCCTGCCGATGCTGTCGTACACCACCGGCACCATGGCGCCGCCGGTGATCCGCTTGACGTCGGCCGCGAGGGTTGCGTGTCCCACAAGGGCGTGGTCTGCGCCGTTGGCTCGTGCGAGTTCCGCCTTCTCCGGCGTCGAGACGACGCCGATCACGGTGGCGCCCAGGTGTTTCGCCCACTGGCACATGATGAGCCCGACCCCGCCGGCGGCCGCGTGCACCAGGATCGTATCGCCGCGTTTCACCGTGTAGGTCCGGCGCAGCAGGTATTGCGCCGTCATTCCCGCCAGCATCATCGCCGCCGCGGTCTTGAGGTCGATATTGTCCGGCAGGTGCAGCAGCCGGTCTGCCGCGATCACCCGCTCGGTGGCGTAGGCGCCCATCGCCCCGGTCCCGTAGGTGACGCGGTCGCCCACCTTGAACCCCTCGACGCCGGCGCCCACCGAAGCGACCGTGCCCGCGCCTTCCATGCCCGGCGTGAACGGCAGGTTCGGCGCCTTGTAGAGGCCGGAGCGGAAGTAGACGTCGACGAAATTCATCCCGACCGCCGCCTGCTTCACCAGCACCTCGCCCGGCCCCGGCTCGGGTGTCGGCACGTCCTCCCACTGCATCACGTCCGGGCCGCCGGTCTGATGGATTCGGATCGCCTTCGTCATTCTCTCGCCCCGCTGGTTATGGAGGCCGGCTTGCCGCCGGCTTGGTCGCATTCCCGCACAGCTCAGGCGTCTCTTTTTTGCGTCGCCCTCACGGGAAAGGGATGGCAAACCCGGCCGCGGCCTCTGTCAAGTGCGCCGCAGCAAGCCTGCCAGCGAAGCGGGATCGCCGGCCGGCAGGCTGCACACGCCGCCGCGGCAGACATAGGCGCCGAAGTTCTTGCCGTGCGCGGGGTGTCCGGCGGGCACGTGGCCCGGCTCGCCCGCCTGCATGACGACGACCGCGGGATCGGCGGCCGTCAGGGCAGCGCTGACCAGCGCCGGTGCCTCGCCCACGATCACGACGCTCGCTCCGTTCGCCAGCAGGTCGGCGGCGGCGAGGAGCCCCGGCATCGCGACGAGCGCCTGTGCGCGCCCGGCGAAAGCGCCGATCACGCGCTCCGCCTTCACCCGCCAGCCATCCTCGCCGGTCAGATGGAAGAGGCGGGCGAACACCTCCGCGAGCATGCCGTTGCCCGAGGGGACGACGTTGTCCTCGGCGACGAGCGCCCGTCCGGCGGCGCCGAGCGGCAGGTCCGCGGCGTCGTCCGCGCTGCTGAAGAAGGCGCCGTCGGGGCCCGCGAATTTTCCTTCCGTTATGGCAACGATTCGGAGCGCCTGGTCGAGCAGCCCGGCCTTCCCGCTCGCCTCGTGGAGCGCGAGCGCCGCCCGCGCCATCGAAGCCTGGTCCTCGAGCAGCCCGGCCGCCGAAACCTTCCCTGCCCGCCAGGCGTGCGCGATGCGGCCGTCCACCTGCCCGAGATTCGCGAGCACGAAATCGAACGCGCGCTCCGCGAGCCCGAGCCACTCCGGCTCGCCGAACACGATGCTTGCTCTGGCCAGCGCGGCAACTGCGAGCCCGTTCCAGTCCGCGAGCACCTTGTCGTCCCGCGCCGGCGGCACCCGCCGCGCCCGCACCGCGAAGAGCAGCGCGCGATCCTCGGCGAGCCGCGCCTCCGCTTCCGCGTCCCCGAACGGCAGCACCCGGCTGAGGATCGTCCGCCCCTCCCAGTTGCCCTGCGCGCTCACCCCGTAGGCGCGCTTGAACGGAGCCGCCTCGGCCCCAAGCACCGCGTCGATCTCGGCCTCGTCCCAGACGTAGAATTTTCCCTCTTCGCCCTCGCTGTCGGCGTCCTGGGACGAAGCGAACGCCTCGCCCGCCCGCATCTCGCGGGTGAGCCAGCCCACCGTCTCGGCCGCACGTGCCGCGAACAGCGCCTCCGGCTCATCGGCTTGCGCCAGCGCCAGCAGCTCGAGAATCTGCGCGTTGTCGTAAAGCATCTTCTCGAAGTGCGGCACCAGCCAATGGGCATCGGTCGCGTAGCGCGAATAGCCGCCGCCCAGATGGTCGTAGATGCCGCCCAGGCTCATCCGCGCCAGCATCAGCCGCACCGCGTCACGCCCCGCCGCCTCGCCCGACCGGAAGGAATCCTGCCAGAGGAAGCGGAACATCGGCGCGTTCGGGAATTTCGGCGCGCCGCGGAACCCGCCCCACTCCGGATCCGTCCCCGCCAGCACCGAGGCCGCCACCCGCCCCAGCGTCTCGCCGTCCGGCAGCGCGCCCGGCGCCGAGCGCCCGAGCGAGCCCAGGTGCCGCGCGAGCCCTCGTGCATTCTCCGCGACCTTCGCCGCATCCCGCTCCCACGCCTCGGCGATCCCCTCCAGCACCTGGCGGAACGACGGCTTCCCCCAGCGCGGCGCGGGCGGGAAGTAGGTCCCGCCCCAGAACGGCACGCCCTCCGGTGTCGTGAACATCGTCAGCGGCCAGCCGCCATGCTCGCCCATCGCCTGGAGCGCGCTCATGTAGAAATGGTCGATCTCCGGCCGCTCCTCCCGATCGATCTTCACGTTGACGAACCATCGGTTCATCAGCGCCGCGACACCCGGGTCCTCGAACGATTCGTGCGCCATCACGTGGCACCAATGGCAGGCGGCATAGCCGATCGAGAGCAGCATCGGCTTTCCCTCGGCCCGCGCCTCCGCGAGCGCCTCCGCCCCCCACTCCCGCCAATGCACCGGGTTGCCCGCGTGCTGCAGCAGGTAGGGCGAGGAGGCGAGGCTGAGCCGGTTCCCGGCAGTATCCATCGGGGGGGTGCCCTTTCGCGGTCTCCCTGCCACATAGGGACCACCGCACCGTTTGAGGACCGCACGAGAATGGGCAGCCGCGACGCCGCCGATCCGCCTCTTTACTATCGCTCCCACGTCTTCGTCTGCGCCAACCGCCGCCCCGACGGCCATCCCCGCGGCTCCTGCGCGGCCAAGGGTTCGGAGAAGCTCCGCGACTACATGAAGGCGCGGGCCAAGGAGCTCGGCCTGCCCGCAACCCGCATCAACACCTCCCTCTGCCTCGACCGCTGCGAACTCGGCCCCTGCGTCGTCATCTACCCCGAGGGCGTCTGGTACCGCGTCTCCTCCACCGCGGACGTGGACGCCGTGCTCGAGCGCCATGTCCGCGACGGCGCCCGCGTCCCCGAGCTCATGCTCCCGGAGCGGTGACGCTCCGCGCTTCGCACGCGGACCAGGCTTGAGCCCGCCGGCTCTGTTTTCCATGTTGCACTGCGGTATGATTCTCCCCAGCTAGAAGCTCGGGGATTTTTCGTCTCCCGCGCGGCGCAGGGCCGATGGAGCTGGAACACGGCACGCATGCAAATCTCGGTTGCGGAAGCTGAGCGCGAAGCGCCGCCGTCTTTCACCCACCAGCAGATCCTGAAGGTGCTGAGCGGGATCCTCCTCTGCATCTTCCTGGCCGCGATCGACCAGACGGTGGTCATCCCCGCGGTCCCGGCCATGGCCGCGGACCTCCACGGCTTCAACCATCTCGCCTGGATCGTCTCCGCCTATCTCCTGACCTCGACGGCAATGACGCCGGTCTACGGCAAGCTCTCCGACATCTATGGCCCGCGCCGGCCGCTTCTTGTGGCACTCGCCGTCTTCGGCCTCGCCTCGGCGCTCTGCGCCGTCTCGGCCAATCTCTGGCAGCTCGTCGCCGCGCGCGCCTTGCAGGGGATCGGCGGCGCCGGCCTGATGGCGATGGCGCAGGCCTCGATCGCCAATGTCGTGAGCCCGCGCGAGCGCGGCCGCTACCAGGGCTACATGGCCTCCACCTGGGGCGTCGCCTCGATCGCCGGCCCGATCATCGGCGGCTGGATCACCGACACGCTCACCTGGCGCTGGATCTTCTGGCTCAATCTCCCGGTCGCGCTCGTCGCCATGGTGCTCTGCCACCGCGCGCTCCGCCTCATCCAGGCGCGCGGCGGCAAGGCCCGGATCGACTGGATCGGCGCGGTGCTCCTCACCGCCGCGGTCAGCGCCTGGCTCCTCGTGCTGAGCTGGGGCGGGGTGGAGATGCCGTGGACGGCGCCGCCCCTCCTCGGCCTCGCCGCCCTCGGCCTCCTCCTGATGGCCCTGCTCGCGCGCCAGGAGCGGCGCGTCCGCGATCCGCCGCTCCCACCGCGCCTCTTCGCCAACGCCGTCTTCGTCCGCGGCGTCGCCATCGCCTTCTTCGGCGCCTTCGCCCTCTTCGCCGGCACCTTCCTCCTGCCGCTCTTCTTTCAGCTCGTCCGCGGCGTCAACGCCGCCGCCTCCGGCCTCCTGGTCGTGCCCTTCCTCGGCTCCAACTGCGCCGGCGCCTGGTTCGCGGGCTCGCTCGCCCGCCGGCGCGGCAAGATGAAGGCGATCATGGTCGCCGGCGTCGCCGCCTCGATGGCGGGCTTCGTCCTCCTCGCCCTCACCGGCCCGGCCACGCCGCGCCTCCCGCTGATCGCCTCCCAGCTCATCCTCGGCTTCGGCATCGGCATGGTCATGCCGAGCAGCCTCGTCTGCGTTCAGAACGCCGCCGAACGCCGCGATGTCGGCGCCGCCACCGGCTGCATCCTCTTCCTCCGCTCGATGGGCGGCGCCTTCGGCATCACGCTCGTCGGCACGCTGCTCGCGAGCAGCTTCGCGGCCCGCCTCGCCGCCATCGGCATCGCCACCCACATCGACCTCGGCCAGATTCGCCAGGGCACCGGCGCGCTCCCCGGCGTCGCACCCGCCATGCTCCCGCACGTCCAGGCCGCGCTCGCCGGCGCCTTCCACCTCGCCTTCATCGCCTGCGCGCTGGCGATGGCCGCCGGCCTCGTCGTCATGCGCGGCATGCGCGATCTGCCGCTCCGCACCTCCGCCGCCAACGAGCCCCCGCCCGAGCCCGCCGCCCTCGCCCACTGAGCCCGTTCGCTTCCCGAGGCCTCAGGGCAGAACCGCCACGCCAAGCCGCCGCGCCGCACCGGCCAGCGCGCCATCCTTCGTCAGAAGCGGCAGCCCCCGGCGCACGGCAAGCTCGAGATAGCTTGCATCGTAGGTCGTGAGACCCTCCGCCCGCGCGATCGCCAGGATCTCGCGCCATGCCCGCAACGTCGTCTCCGCATCGACCGCGATCGGCAGCTCAGCCATCAGATCGAGCCGGACCGCCACTTCCCCGGCGCCGATCCGGCCGCGCCTCTCGGCTGCGAGCAGGGCATTGCCCATCTCGAGATACCAAAGCCCCGGAACGATCCCACCCTCATCGCGAACCCGCTCGAACAGCGCATCGATCTCGGGCGCCGCTTCGTCCTCGAAGCACCAGCTCAAGCCGATCGACGAATCGATCACGACGCCGCTCAACGGCGCCCCTCGTCCCGCAGCTCCTTCCAGGAAACCCCGCCCAGCGTCTTGCCCACGCGGAGCGCCTTCAGCTTCGCAAAGGCCGCGCCGGCACGCGCGCGGTCGCTCCGCTCGGCGCCCACAAGCCGCGCGACCGGCTTGCCGTGCCGGGTGATCACCACTTCCTCGCCCGCGGCGACCCGGTCGAGCAGCGCCGCAAGATGCGTCTTCGCCTCGAAGGCACCCACCACAATCATTGTCTTCCGTACAAAAATTCCAACTAGATGGCTAATCCAACCAGAATAGGAAGGCAAGCAACCGCCCCGCCTCACCCATCCTCCGCCGCCACCCGCTGGCGGTGGACGAAGAGCCGCGCTCTCAGCGAATCATAGATCGGCGCATCGCCCAGCACCGTCGGCACCAGCATCGCCGCACAGCACGCCACGATCATCGGCAGCAGCATCGTCACGTTCGCCGTCATCTCGGTCACCAGCACGATCCCGGTCAGCGGCGCGCGCACGATCCCGGTGAACAGCGCCGCCATCCCCACCACCGCGAACCCCTCCGGCTGAATCGCGAACCCCGGCAGCGCCAGCGCCGCGACCTTGCCGAACCACAAGCCCATCTCGGCCCCCAGAACCAAGAGCGGCGCGAACAGCCCGCCCGGCGTCCCCGCCGAGTAGGAGACCGCACCCACCCCGAGCCGCAGCAGGAACAGCAACGGCAGCACCGCGATCGCGCCAACCCCGGCCAGCGCCCGCGCCGTCAGCGGATCGCCCCCGCCCACCAGCTCCGGCGCGAACCACGCGAGCGCCCCCACCGCCCCGCCCACCATCGCGGCCCTCGCCTCCACCGGCAGCCCGCCGAACCGGTCCACCGTCGCCAACACCCTCATCAGCGTCCGGTTGTAGAGGATCCCCAACAACCCTCCGCCGATCCCGAGCAGGACGAAGAGCGGCCCGCTCGAAAACCCGGCATGAACCAGCGGGCCCACCGAAAAATCCGGCGCGTTGCCGAGCACCTCGCGCGAAACCCAGATCGCCGCGGCCGACGCCCCGAGCGCCGCAATCGCGATCCGCGCCTCGAACCGCTTCACCAGCTCCTCGAGCACGAACACCGCGCCCGCGATCGGCGCATTGAACGCGGTCGCCAGCCCCGCCCCCGCCCCGGCCGCCAGCAGCACCCGGCAATCCGCCCAGTTCCGCCGGAACAGCTTCCCCGCCTGGTAGGCGATGCTCGCCCCCATCTGCACGCTCGGCCCCTCCCGCCCGAGCGCGAGACCCGACCCGATCGCCAGCGCCCCGCCCGCGAACTTCACCGCGATCAGGCGCGGCGGCGAGGGCTTCATCTCGCCGTTCAGCACCGCCTCGACCTGCGGGATGCCGCTCCCCGACGCCGGCGGCGCGAACCGCCGCACCATCCACGCGGCAATCGCCGCCCCCGCCGCAACCGCGGCGACAACCAGCACGAACCCGCCGGCGCCGCTTCCCTGCGCCCAGCCGATCAGCGCCCCGCGCGCCCGGTCCGCCTCATCGAGCGTCAGCCGGAACAGCGCCCCGATCAGCCCCGCGCCCAGCCCCCCGAGCGGCGCCACCAGCCCGAGCACGAGCAGGCTGCCCCGCCGGTCCGACCGCCACGCGCC
>DATJTV010000225.1:0-2511 GCA_035503055.1 Acetobacteraceae bacterium | reverse complement strand
TTTGGTGCGGGTCGCTTCGGCGATCGGCGCGAGCGGCAGGCGGCAGAATTCGCTCGACCGGCCGAGCAGGCTCGCCGCGTATTTCACCGGGCCGGGGCTCGTTTCGGTGAAGAGCGCGTCGTGCAGCGGCAGGAGCCGGTCTTGCAGGCCCATCGCGTCGGCGACGCGCCCCTCCTGCCAGGCGCTCTGCATTTCGCTGCAGAGGCGCGGTGCGACGTTGCCGGTGACGCTGATGCAGCCGTCGCCGCCGGCGGCGAGGAAGGCGATCGCGGTCGAATCCTCGCCCGTGAGCTGGCAAAATTCCGGCCCGCAGGCCCGCCGCGTGTAGAGCGGCCGGGCGAGGTTCGCGGTTGCGTCTTTCACGCCCACGATGTTCGGGTGCCTGGCGAGGCGTGCCATGGTCTCGACGCTCATATCGACCACGGAGCGCGAAGGGATGTTGTAGATGATGATCGGCAGATCGACCGCATCGGCGATCGCCGTGAAGTGGAGGTAGAGCCCTTCCTGCGTCGGCTTGTTGTAGTAGGGCGTAACCACCAGGGCCGCGTCGGCGCCGGCTTCCTTGGCGTGGCGCGTGAGGTCGATCGCCTCCGCGGTGCTGTTCGAGCCGGTGCCGGCGATCACCGGCACGCGACCCTTGGCGACCGCGATCGCGATGGCGACCGCGCGCTTGTGCTCGGCGTGGGTGAGGGTCGGCGATTCGCCTGTCGTGCCGACCGGCACCACGGCGTGCGTTCCTTCGCTGATCTGCCAGTCCACGAACGCCTCGTATGCCTTCTCGTCCATCGCGCCGTCGGCGCGCATGGGCGTGATCAGAGCGACGAGCGAACCCTTGAACATGACGCGCCTCGCAGCCTCCGAGGGAAAAAGGGGCAGAAAGCCAGTGCCTGATCGCAGAGTTTCGTGGGAAGCGGAGCGATCACGAAACGCCGCGTGAATCAGGCACTTGGACAAAGAGCTCCGTGCCAGCTTTCCGTGAAAGCTGGCACTAGCCGGCCGCGGCGGCAAATGAAACCGGCGCGAGCGGCGCCCCTTGCGAAAGCGCCTGCCAGACGCGAACGGCCTGCGCGGCCTCCGCCACGTCATGGACGCGAAGCACGGCGGCGCCGCGCCCGAGCGCAAAGAGCGCCGCGGCGAGCGAGCCGGCGAGCCGGCCGCGCGGCTCCGAGACGCCCGAGAGCCGGCCAATGAACCCCTTGCGGGAGACGCCCACCACCAGCGGGCAGCCGAGATTGAGCAGAAGCGGGAGGCGGGCGAGAAGCTCGAGATTGTGTGCCGCGGTCTTCGCAAACCCGATGCCGGGATCGAGGGCGATGCGGTCGCGCGAAATGCCGGCCTCGAGCGCGGCGGCAAGGCGAAGCGCGAGTTCCCGGACCACCTCGACCGCCACGTCCTCATAGCGCGCAAACGCACTCATGGTCTCCGGATTGCCGCGCATGTGCATCAGCACGACAGGCGCGCCCGCACGCGCCACGATAGCGGCCGCTCGGGGGTCGTGGGCGAGGGCGGAGACGTCGTTGACGATGGCCGCACCCTCGGCGAGCGCCCGCTCCATCGTCGCGGCATGGCGCGTATCGACCGAGACGGTGACACCCTGGCGCGCCAGCGCGCGGATCACCGGCAGGATCCGCGCCTGCTCCGTCTCGGGCGGGGTGGGCCGGGCACCCGGCCGCGTGCTCTCGCCGCCGACATCGACGATGGCCGCGCCGGCGGCTGCCATTGCCAGCCCGGCCGCGGTGGCGCGGCCCGGATCGAGATGCGGGCCGCCGTCGCTGAAGCTGTCCGGGGTCACGTTGAGGACGCCCATCACCGCGGGCCGCGCGCACCAGGACGTCTCCGGGGGGCTGGTCAGACGTGCCAGGGCCGCGTGCCAGCCAGGCGGAATGTCGGCAACCGCAACCGGTGCCGGATCCGGGAGGAGCCGCGCGAGGCTGAAGGCGAGGGGGCCGCCGGCGAGCGGCAGTGCGGTGCCGGCGGCGATCGCGTCCGCCGCGCCCGGCCCATCGAGGAGGCCGAGCGGCTCGATGAGCGCCATCATCGCCCAGCCGGCATCGCGGAGCCGTCAGCCCGGCCGCTTCAGCCCGGCTGGGGCGCCGGGCCGAGGCCGCCGGCGGGCGGTATCGCGGGCCGGCCGCTGGTCGGCACCGAGGCGCGGCGCGATTCGGGCGAGGGTTCGTCCACCACCTTGCGGATCACCGGCTCGCCGCGCAGCACCGTGCGGATCTCGTCCCCGCTCAGCGTCTCGTACTCGAGCAGGCCGTGCGCCAGCAGATGCAGCTCCTCCAGGTTCTCGGTGAGGATCTGCCGCGCCTTGGCATAGGCCCGGTCGATCAGCTGCTTGATCTCGCGGTCGATGTCCTGGGCGGTCGATTCGGAGACGTTCTTGTGCTGGGTCACCGAGTGGCCAAGGAACAGCTCCTGGGAATTGTCGCCATAGGCGATCATGCCGAGCCGGTCGCTCATGCCCCATTCGGTGACCATCCGCCGCGCCTGGTCGGTCGCCATCTTGAT
>DATJTV010000224.1:0-7212 GCA_035503055.1 Acetobacteraceae bacterium | reverse complement strand
GTGGCGCTGGCGGAGAACGGCCGGCGAGGCGACGTGCGCGAATATGGTCGGGTTGCAAACACGCCGGAGGCGGTGAAGGGGCTGCTGAGCAAGGTGAAGCGGCCGGGTCGCGAGGTGCGATTTTGCTACGAGGCCGGTCCGTGCGGTTACGGGATCCAGCGCCAACTGACGGCTGCGGGAGAGGAGTGTGTGGTGATTGCTCCCTCTTTGATGCCACGTAAGCCGGGGGAGCGGATCAAGACCGACCGGCGGGATGCGATCAGCCTGGCGAAACTGCATCGAGCCGGCGAGTTGACCCCGGTCTGGGTTCCGGATCCGGCTCATGAGGCGATGCGTGACTTGACGCGGGCGCGGCTGGCCGCTGTCCGAGCGCTGCGGCAAGCGCGCCAGCAACTCTCGGGTTTTCTGCTGCGCCATGGCCGACACTACGGCCGCCCGGCGTGGACGGTGATGCATCGACGCTGGCTGTCCGGGCTCCGTTTTGAGCAGCCCGTGCATCATATCGTGCTCGAGGACCTAATCGCGACCGTCGAAGCGGCAACGGAGCGTCGCGACCGTCTGACACGTCAGATCGAGGCCGTGCTGCCGGAGTGGTCCCTGGCACCGCTCGCGCAAGCTCTTCAGGCATTGCGTGGTGTCGCCCTGGTGAACGCGGCCACGCTGGTGGCCGAGCTGGGCGACATTACCCGATTTGCCAGCCCGCCGCAGCTGATGGCCTATCTCGGACTGGTCCCCTCAGAGCAATCCAGCGGCCGGAGACGGCGCCAGGGTGGGATCACCAAGGCCGGCAACGGGGCCGCCCGGCGGATGCTGATCGAGGCCGCCTGGAGCTACCGCTTCCCCGCCCGGGTCAGCCGGGAACTGCTGCTGCGGCAGGAAGGCCTGCCCAAGCCGGTCCGCGCCATTGCCTGGAAAGCACAGCTCCGGCTCTGTCGCCGTTATCGCAGGCTCGCCATGAGCGGCAAGCCGCCGAACGTGGTTACCACAGCGATCGCCCGCGAGCTGGTCGGTTTCGCCTGGGCAATCGCCCGCCAGACAGACATCCGGGCCAGCTGATCGGCGGCGAACCAGTCCAGCTCAGGGAGGCGCGATACTCTCATTGCAGAATCTGCAGCCGGGCAAGGCTGGAGGCGCGGTCACAGCCGGAGAACCCTCGCAAACACTATCAGCCGGATAATGCCGACGCTGGTACCTAGACCGAGGCAGCTCCACGACGCATCAGGTCCTGCGGTTCCGATCCGCGCATCAGAGGATGATCAACCGTCGTCTCACGACCGCGCCTCCTGCCTTGCCCAGTTGCAGCGACGCCGATGCGGCTTGTTCAACAAGCAAAGGAAATCTGCTACCTGCTGCTTGAAACGGCGAACATGAGAGAGTGTCCTGCCCCCGAAGTTCTTCGCATTTCGCGACGAACGGAGGGGATAAGCAGGCCACTGAAAACAAAGAGCGAGTGTCCCGATTTCGTCCGCATTTCAATGCGGCGAACTTGAGAATCGGGACACTAAAAGAGTCCGGTGATCATGCCGTCGGGCCCGAGCCCGATCCGCTCCGCCGCCGGCACGCGCGGCAGTCCCGGCATGGTGAGGATCTCGCCGGCGAGTGCGACGACGAATCCCGCGCCGGCCGAAAGCCGCGCCGCGCGGATCGGCAGCACGTGCTCGGCGGGCGCACCGAGCAGCGTGGGATCGGCGCTGAAGCTGTACTGTGTCTTGGCGATGCAGACCGGCGCTTTCGCGAATCCCGTTGCCTCGAAGGCAGCGAGCCGGCGCGCCACCGCGGGCGGTATCACGACGCCGCGGGCACGGTAGATCTCGCGCGCCACGGTGCGGATTTTCTCAGCGAGCGGCATGTCGTCGGGATAGAGGGGCGCGAAGCGGGCCCCGCCTTTGCCGAGCCGGGCGAGCACCGCGCGCGCCAGTCCCGCCGCCCCCGCGGCTCCGTCCGCCCAATGCGTGCAGAGCACCGTCTCTACCCCGCGCGCGGCCATCGCCCGCTTGACGGCGCCGATCTCCTCCGCGGTGTCGGACGTGAATTCGTTGAGCGCGACCAGCACCGGCACGCCGAATTTTCCGACGTTCTCCACATGCCAGGCCAGGTTGGCGATGCCGCGTTCGACGGCCGCGACATCTTCCGCGTCGAGCGCCCGCTTCGCCACCCCGCCATGCAGCTTGAGCGCGCGCACGGTAGCGACGACGACCGCGGCCCCGGGCGTGAGGCCGGCCAGGCGACACTTGATGTCGAAGAATTTCTCCGCGCCGAGATCGGCGCCGAACCCCGCCTCGGTGACGGTGATCGGAGCGAGTTTGAGGCCGAGCCGCGTCGCCATCACCGAGTTGCAGCCATGGGCGATGTTGGCGAAAGGCCCGCCATGCACCAGCGCGGGCGAGCCCGCGAGCGTCTGCACCAGGTTCGGCATCAGCGCATCGCGCAGCAATGCCGCCATCGCGCCGTCGGCGCCGATCTCGCGCGCCGTGACCCGGCTGCCGTCGCTCCGCTCGGCGACGACGACGCGGGCGAGCCTTGCCTCGAGGTCGGGCAGGTCGCGGGCGAGGCAGAAGAGGGCCATCACCTCGGAGGCCGCGGTGATGTCGAACCCGTCCTCCCGCACCGGCCCATTGCCCGCGAGGCCCACCACCGTCGCGCGCAGGCTGCGGTCGTTCACATCCAGCGCGCGGCGCCAGAAAATCCGCCGCGCATCGATGCCGAGCGCGTTCCCGAAATGGAGGTGGTTGTCGAGCATCGCCGCGAGCAGGTTGTTGGCGGCGGTGATGGCGTGGAAATCGCCGGTGAAATGGAGGTTGATCTCCTCCATCGGCGCGACCTGCGCCTGGCCCCCGCCGGTCGCCCCGCCCTTGATCCCGAAGCAGGGCCCGAGGCTCGGCTCGCGCAGGCAGAGCATGGTTCGCTGGCCGGCCGCGTTGAGCGCATCGGCGAGCCCGATCGCGGTGGTCGTCTTGCCCTCGCCGGCGGCGGTCGGGTTGATGCCGGTGACCAGCACCAGCGCCCCATCCGCACGATCGGCGACGCCGGCGATGAAATCGAGCCCGATCTTCGCCTTGAACTTCCCATGGAGCTCCAGCGCCTCGGCCGGAATTCCGGCCTTGGCCGCGATCTCCGCAATCGGCTTGAGCCGGACGCTACGGGCGATCTCGAGATCGTTCGGCATAATCAGGCCGCCTTGCGCTTGCGGATGCCGAGCCCCCCGAGGGCCTCGTCCATCGCCGCGACGGCAGCACGGTAATCCTCCGGCCCGAGCGCGCCGATCAGGCCGACGCGGAAGCTCGGCAGGGTGGTGTCGTAGAAGTTGCTGATGAGGAACCCCCGCAGCTTGAGAAGGTCGACGAAGGATTGCAGGTCCCAGCGCGGATCGTCCGGGGCGAGCACGTTCATCACGATCGGCCCCTGCAGCGTCCGCGGCAGGCAGGGCGTGAGGCCGATCGCCCGCACGCCATCGTAAAGGGCGCGCAGATTGGCCTCGTAGCGCGCAAGCCGCGCCGGCGCGCCGCCTTCCGCCTCGAGCAGCGCGAGCGCCACGGAGAGCGCGCCCAGCACCTGGGCGGGCGGGGTGAAGCGGAAGCTCCCCGTCCCGACCCGTTCGGCATGGGCATGGATGTCGGCGAGGTCGAGGCACCAGCTCTCCGCCTGCCCGGCCCGCCGGGCGAGCCCCTCCTTGGGCGAAATCGCGAAGGCGAGGCCCGGAACGCTTTCGAGGCATTTGTTGGCGGTGAAAAGGGCGGCATCCACCTCCGGCATCGCGGAGAGATCGAGCGGCAGCGCGCCGAAGGCCGAGACGGCGTCGATGATCACCCGCCGCCCCGCGGCCCCGGCGACGGCGGTGAGCGCCGCCGCATCATGCACCACGCCGGTGCTGGTCTCGCTATAGACGAAGGCGAGGTGGCTGATCGCCGGGTCGGCCGCGAGCGCGACGCCCACCATGCGCGGGTCGACCCGCTCGTTCTCGCCCACCGGGAGGCTCGCCACCTCGCGCCCGCACTCGCGGGCGAGGCGGGTCATCCGGCTCGCGTAGCTGCCGGTCATCGGCACGAGGATTTTCCCCCCGCGCGGCACGAAGGTGCGGATCGCGGCCTCGACCACGAAGTGGCCCGAGCCTTGCAGCGGCAGGCTCGCGTGGGTCTCCGCGGTCACCCCGGCGAGCGGCAACAGACGCTCGCGCACCCCGGCATAGAGCGGGTAGAAATCCTGGTCCCACGGCGCGAAATCCTGCGCGAGCGCGGCGCGGACTTCGGCGCGAGTGGTCACGGGGCCGGGAATCAGGAGCTTCATGGGCAATGATACACGAGCGGTCTTGGGAACGGTCTGGCCTGGGCGTGCAGGATTGGCATGGAGCTTTCGCGAAATCCAGCCGCCCCGGGCCTCACGATTTGTCCCCCCGGTCCCGCGGCTTCGCGGCCGCTCCGCGGCGCTGCTATAAGGGCCGGTGATGACCCTGCCATTCTCGCTGCCCGACTGGGTGCCCTGGTGGCTGCCCTTCGTCGTCCTCGTCCCTGGCGTGCTCTATTTGCTTGCCTTCCTGCTGATGCCGTTCAGCATTTTCGGGGTGAAAGGGCGGCTCGAGGGCGTGGAGGCGCGGCTCGACGAGATCCAGGCCGAAATCCGCCGGCTCGCGCTCCGCTTGCCCGAGCCGCTGGCGGGCGACGGCTATGGCGATGACCTGCCGCCGCTGGGCGCGCCTCCAGGCATGCCTATCCGCCGCCCGGCCGAGACACCGATGCGCCCGCCCATCCCTCCCCCGCCGCACGCTCCGCTGCGGGCGCCGGACCCGAATTCCGCCCCCGCCATGGCCCAGAGACGCGGCCGCGAATCAGCCGCCCCGGGGGCCCGTACCGAGCCGCGGCTCGACTGGCCGGGGTAACCCGCTCGCCCGCGGGGCAGTTCCGCCCCCAGCTCGCGTGACAAAAGCCGCCACGCTCGATTACCGTTTCCTTCGGACCGGCTGGAGCGGAACCCGGCATGCAGCCTATGCGCCAGGGGCCTTATTCTCGGCGGCGCCGGTTCGATCCGGTGGCCGGCATTGTGTGCCAGGTCGATGCCACGCTCCGCCGCTATTACGGGATCCGCGAATTCACCGACGACCCGCTCTGCATTCTCCGCCTCTCGCATGAAAAAGCCTGGCGCGGCCTTCTCCTCTCCGACGGCACGCCGATCGCCGCCGGCCAGCCCGTGGGCGAGCTCCACTTCTGGAGCGAGCACATGCCGGCCTTTCCCCGCACCGGGCCGGATCTCGGCTGGGCCGTCGAGACCTGCCGGCGGCTCCGGCGCTCCTTCGTCCTCCTCGCCAGCGCGCTCGGCAACGATCCCGGCTGGCAGGGCCTCCGCGCCGTCTTCGCCCGCTGGGCCTTTGCCGGCGCCTTCGACGCCACCCACCAGCGCCGGCTGATCGAGGAGTTCAGGCTCGACATCTTCGCCCCGGACCGGACGGTCGCACACCGGGTTCACGACCTGATGCAGGATTTTCTCCTTTGGGGCATGCTGCGCGCCTTCAACCCGGCGGCGCTGCACAGCCACGGCTTCTTCCGCTCCCGCCAGGAGCTCTGGATCTCCCGCCCCGCCCTGCTGGCGCGGTTCGCCGGCGTCGTGCCTCGCCCGGGCAAGGCAACCGAGCCGCACCTTGCACCGGCCCCCGAGCGGCGTATTGATGCCCTGCCCCACAGAGCGGAGGAGAAGCGATGCGCGTGAGCGTGCTGCAGATGAATCCCGGCCACGACAAGGCCGCGAACATTGCACAGGCAGCCCGCCTGATCGACGGCGCCGTGGCCTCCGACCGGCCCGATATGCTCGGCCTGCCCGAGATCTGGACCTGCCTCGGCGGCGACCGCGCAGCGAAATTCGACCAGGCGGAAACCCTCCCGCCGCCGGGCTCGAATGAGCCGGGCGGCGCGGCCTACGAGTTCCTTCGGGGCGTCGCGCGCGAGAAGCGCATCCATGTGCATGGCGGCTCGATCGGCGAGAAGGAAGGCGACCGGCTTTTCAACACCACCATCGTCTTCAGCCCGGACGGAACCGAGGTCGTGCGCTACCGCAAGATCCACCTCTTCGACATCGTCGCCCCCGACGGCACGGGTTATCGCGAGAGCGCCAGCTTCGGCGCCGGCGAGCAGGTGGTGACCTGCGAGGCGAACGGCGTGAAGGTTGGTCTCGCGATCTGCTACGATCTCCGCTTCCCCGAGCTCTTCCTCGCGCTCCGCCGCGCCGGCGCGGAGCTGATCTTCCTCCCCGCGGCATTCACCCGCGAGACCGGAAAGGACCATTGGGAGGTGCTGCTGCGCGCCCGCGCGATCGAGACTCAGTGCTGGTTCGCGGCTCCCGCCTGTCAGGGCATGCACAAGGATGCGAGCGGCGAGCCGCGCTGGACCTACGGCCACTCGCTGCTCTGCGACCCCTGGGGCCTCGTCGTCGCGAAAGCCTCGGACGGGATAGGCTGGGCCACCGCACGCATCGACACGAAGCTCACCGAGCGGGTCCGCCGGGATATGCCGGTGCTCGCCCATCGCAGGCTGGCCTGAACGGGTTCGACGCGCCGCGCATGGCCGAGGGCGCGCCGCCTCTGCCCCAGGCGACGCCCCAGGCGACGCAGCGCATCGCCTTCTTCGCCGCGCCCACCGCGCTCGCGCAAGCGAGCGGCGCCCGCCTGGCCACCCGCTACGGGACCTGCACGGTCGACGAGGCCGAGATCGTGGTGGCGCTGGGCGGGGACGGCTTCATGCTGGAGACCCTGCATGCCATGCTGAGCCGCGGCCTGCCGGTCTACGGCATGAATTGCGGCTCGGTCGGCTTCCTGATGAATACCTATGCCGAGGAGGGGCTGCCCGAGCGCCTCGCCGCCGCCCAGACGACAATCCTCTACCCGCTGCGGATGCGCACCATGGCGATCGATGGCGAGACGTCCGAGGCGCTCGCCTTCAACGAGGTGAGCCTGCTTCGCCAGCTCCGCCAGACCGCGAAGATCCGGATCACGGTGGACGGCAGGGTGCGGCTGCCGGAGCTGATGTGCGACGGCGTGCTGGTTTCGACGCCGGCCGGATCGACCGCCTACAACCTTTCGGCGCACGGGCCGATCGTGCCGCTTTCGGCCAACCTCCTCCCGCTCACGCCGATCAGCGCCTTCCGCCCGCGGCGCTGGCGCGGCGCGCTCCTGCCGAGCAGCGCCGAGGTGCTCTTCGAGGTGCTGGAGGCGGAAAAACGCTCGGTGTC
>DATJTV010000223.1:0-12602 GCA_035503055.1 Acetobacteraceae bacterium | reverse complement strand
GGCGGCCAGACGAGCTGCTGCGCGCCGCTCTGCCATTGCAGCGCGTAGCTGGTGTAGCCGGTCTGGATGCCGGTGGGGCTCAAGGAGAATTCGCCGGCGATCGTGGGGACCTTCATCGCGAGAAGGGTCGCGCGGATCTTTGCCTGATCGAGGCTGCCGACCTTGCGCACCGCATCGGCGAGGACCATCAGGCTCGCATAGGCGACGGCGGCGTGATAGTCGGGCGCGCTCTTGAATTCCGCGGTGAATTCCTTGACGAATTCGGTATTGCCCGCGGTCTTGAGCGTGGGGAAATAGAGCGTGGTGCCGAAGACGCCATTGGCGGCGGTGCCGAGGCCGGTTGAGAACTGCGGCTCGACCGGACCGATGCTGAAGGCGAACATCTTGGCATTGACGTTCTCGGCCTTGGCCGCGCGCATGATGCCTTCGGCGTCGGAGAGGTAGGTTGCACCGATGATCACGTCCGGATGGGTGGCCCCCGCCTTGAGCACGAGCGCACTGAAATCCGTCGTGTCCGGAGAATAGGATTCGTCGAACACCATCTTGAGGTGCTTGGCCGCTGCCTCGGCGCGGATGCCCTTGGCGAGCTCCTCGGGGAACTGCGTGTCCTGCACGAAGAGCGCGACCGTCTTGTAGCCTTTGGCGGCGGCGAGATCGATGACCGGGATCATATAGCGCGAGGTCTGCGTCATCGCCTGGAGGAGATAGGGAAAGCGGCCCTTGAAGGCGTCGGTGTTCGCGGCGAGGCACATCATGACGATCTTGGCGCGATTGACGATCGGCGCGACGGCGGAGGTGAGGTCGGTCTCGTAGGGGCTGACGAGGAGGTTCGCGCCGTCATCGGTGATGAGCTTCTGGTAGAGCTGGACAGCCGTCGAAGGGTTGCCCTGATCATCGTATTTCACCAGCGCGACCGGTCTTCCGAGCAGGCCGCCCGCGTGGTTGATGTCGGCGATCGCGAGCTGATAGCCCTCGAGCTCGAAGATTGCTGGCGGGGAATAGGGGCCGGTCATGGTGATGGAGAGGCCGATCTTGATCGGCTTCCCGGCTGCGTGCGCTTGGGTGCCGAGGGCGGCGGCCGCGAAGGCGAGCGCGAAGGCGAAGGCGGCGATGGGTAGGCGGGAGCGGGTGCGCGGATGGACGTTCTGCGGCTGCATGCATTCCTCCCGTGACATCGGCCCGTGTTGCCGCCGGGCCTCGGTCGGCGACTATATTTTTCCACAATGGCGTTGTCTATGCCGCGATGAGGGAAATCAGGAGAGCCCCTCCCCTGCCCCGCCGCCGCCGAGCGCTGCGGTGAGACGAGCCGCTGCGGCGCGGACGAGGCCGGCCTTTTCGTGCAGGACTTGCAGCGTGAGGCGCCAGACGGGGCCGGAGATGCCGATGACGCCGGCGGGCTCGCCAGTGAAGTCGCGGACGGCGGCTGCGACGCAGCGGACCTCGGGATCGAACTCGCCGTCGTCGTACGCGAGGCCGGCGCGGCGGATTTCGTCGAGCTGGCGGCGAAGGAGATCGGGCTCGGTGATCGTGTTGGGCGCGCGGCGGGAAAGCGGGGCGGTGGCGAGGAAGCGCTCGAGGGCGGCGGGCGGGAGGGCGGCGAGCAGCGCCTTGCCGAGCCCGGTGCAATGGGCGGGGCGGCGGATGCCGGGGCCGCCGGCCATCTGGAAGGCGCCGGCGGCGGGGGTTTTCGCGAGGACGAGGACCTCGCCCTCGGACCAGACGCCGAAATGGCCGGTCTCGCCGGTCGCGGCGGAGAGCTCGGCGAGGACGGGCATCGCGACGCCGATCAGCTCGAGCTCGTCGCGCGAGGCGGCGGCGAGCGCGAAGAGCGCGCGGCCGATGCGGTAACGGCGGGTCTCGCGCTCCTGGCGCACGTAACCGAGCGCCACCATGGTCTGGACGAGATGGAAGGCGGTGCTGGTGTGCAGGCCGATGCGCTTGCTGAGATCGGCGAGCGCGACGCCCTCGCGGTTGCGGGCGATCTCCTCGAGGATGGCGAAGCCGCGCTCGAGCGACTGGATGCCTCCGCGCTCGCGGGCCTCGTCGTCGGGGGCGAGGAGGACGGCGGCCGCGGGACGGGTTTTGGGCATGGGCGCGGACTCCTTCCGGGTGGTATTATGCCACAAGGTTGCATCGGATGCGATAATAGCGAATGATCCGGGGCAGGCGGGTGCTGGGAGAAAGATCATGCCGCGGATGAAGGGCGGGGAGCTGATCGCGGAATTCCTGATCCGCGAGCGGATCGAGCATGTCTTCGGCATCTGCGGCCACGGCAATGTCGGGATGCTCGATGCGCTCTACGGCGCGCGCGATAAGATCCGCCTGATTTCGCCGCGCCACGAGCAGACGGCGGGGCACATGGCGGACGCCTATTTCCGGGTGAAGCATCATCCGGCGGCGACGCTGACTTCGTGCGGGCCGGGCTCGGCGAACCTGGTGATGGCGCTGGCGAACGCGTATGCGGATTCCTCGGCTTTTCTGGCGCTGACCGCGAACGTGCCGACCCAGCAGTTCAACCGCGGGCCGTTCCAGGAGCTCTATCGGCAGAAGGAGGCGGATTTTCCCTCCGTCTGCCGGCCGGTGGTGAAACGGAGCTTCCAGCCGACGCGCGTGGAGATGCTGCCGACGTCGCTCCGGCTCGCGATGGATTGCATGCTGGGCGGGCGGCCGGGGCCGGTGCAGGTGGATATTCCGTTCAACCTCTTCGTGGAGGAGGCGGATGTCGAGGTCGCGGCCTCGAGCCACGGGCGGATCGCGCGGCGCTCGGGTGCGGCACCGGAGGACGTGGCGGCGGCGGGGGCGATGCTGCTCGCGGCCGAGCGGCCGGTGATCTTCATCGGCCACGGCGTCGCTCTTTCGGAGGCGGGCGGAGAGCTTGTGGCACTCGCCGAGCGTCTTGCGGTGCCCGTGATCGCCTCCCCGAACGGGATGGGCTGCATCCCGATGGGGCACGCGCTCTCGCTCGGCTTCATCGGGCGGAACGGTGCCTACCCCGCGAACCAGGCGGGACGGCACGCGGATCTCGTGCTGGCGATCGGGGCGCGGTTCGACGACCGCTCGGCCTCCTCCTGGATCGAAGGCTATTCCTGGAATTTTCCGGCGTGCAAGCTGGTGCACGTCGATCTCGACGTGGGCGAGATCGGGCGGAACTATCCGGTCGATCTCGGGATCGTCGCCGATGCGCGCACGTTCCTGCGCCAGCTTCTGGGCGAGATCGAAGGACGGGGCGTGGCGCGGCCGGAGCGCGGCGCCTGGCTCGGGATGATCGCGGGCTGGCGGGACGAGTGGGAGGCATTCACGCGGCCCAATTTCGCGATCGACACGACGCCGCTCCGGCCCGAGCCGGTGGTTGCGGCCGTGCGGAAGGTGCTGGCGGACGACGCCATCATCAGCCTCGATTCGGGGGTGCACCACAACTGGTTCATGCAGTTCTGGGAGGCGCGGCAACCGCAGACCATGCTGAACGCCTGGGGATTTTCCGCGATGGGCTTCGGGGTGAGCGGCATCCTCGGGGCCAAGCTCGCCGCACCCGAGCGGCCGGCGGTCGCGATCTGCGGCGACGGCGGTTTCACCATGACGCCGCACGTGCTGTGCACCGCGGTCGAATACGACATTCCCTGCGTGTGGCTCATCTGGAACAATTTCGCGTGGGCGGCGATCCGCGACATCCAGTACGGGCTGTTCGACGGGCGCGAGCTTGGGACCGCGTTCCGCCGCGGGCCGAACCGCGAGCCCTACAACCCCGATTTCGCGATGATGGCGCGGGCGCACGGCGTGGAAGGCGCGACCATCACACGGATCGGCGATCTGGCGCCGGCGCTCGAGCATGCGGTTGCGTCGGGGAAGCCCTGGGTGCTCGATGTGCACGTGGACGCCGAGGTGCGGCCGCCAGCGACCGGGACCTGGGCGCTGCCGCCGATCCCGCACAAGGAGCCGGTTTTCGGCCATCGGAGCACGGCGGCGGAGCTGGCGGCGGCCGGCTGAGCGATGGCGCAAGTGCTCGTCACCGGCGCTGCCGGATTCATCGGCCTTGCGGTGACGCGCGCACTCGCCGCGCGGGGCGATCGGGTGAGCGCCTTCGATGTCGCGGTCTCGGGGCCGCTCGCGCGGCTGGCGGAAGAGTCCCCGGCCGTGCGGGCAATTGCCGGCGAGATCACGGAATGGCCGCAGCTTGCCTCGGTCTTCCTCTCCGACAGGCCGGACGCCGTGATCCACTGCGCGGCCATTGTGGGCGTGCTGAACGCCACGCGCGCGCCGCGGGCCGCCCTTCGCGTCAATGTCGAGGGCATGCTCACGCTGCTCGACGCGATGCGACTGACCGGCGTGCGGCGGATGGTGCACGTGAGCAGCGAGGAGACGTACGGCGCGTTCCTCGGACCCTCGATCGCCGAGGGCCATCCGCAGAGCCCGACCAACGCTTACGGCATTTCCAAGCTCGCGGCGGAGCATCTCGGGCGGGCGTACCGGGCGCAATATGGCGTCGAGACAATCCATATGCGCACCTCATGGGTGTATGGCCCCGGGCTGCCGCGGGCGCGCGTGCCGCGGACCTTCGTGGACGCGGCCCTCGCCGGCTCAGCGTACCATCTCCCTTCGGGCGCGGAATTCGCGGTCGATCATACCTATCTCGACGACGTGGTGGACGGGCTTTTGCGCGCGCTCGACCTGCCCGAGCACCCTTTCGACGCCTACAACCTCGCGAGCGGGGCGGCGCCGCGGCTCGACGAGATCGCGGCGATCGTGCGCGAGCTGGTGCCGGGCGCGCGGATCAGCGTCGGGCCCGGGCCCTACGACCACGGGAGCGTGGACGGCATTGCCGTCCCCTGCCCGCCCAAGGGTGCGCTCGATATCAGCCGCGCACGGAGCGTGCTCGGCTACGCGCCGCGCTTCGACATCCAAGGCGGGCTTGCGGACACCATGGCCAAGGAAAAGGCGCTCGCCGATCGCGCGCCCTGACGCGGAGGGAAACGAATGTACGAACGCAACGGCGCCACCATCCGCAATATCGCCGAGGTGCTGTGGGAAACGCCACCCGAGCACTATGACGCCCATTCGAAGATGCTGGTGACGACGAAGGGCTTCGATTATCGCATTTCGTCCTACCAGCCGAAAGGCTACGTGAAGCCGCACCGGCACAAGATCCAGGAGCAGATCTACCACGTGCTCGAGGGCGAGGGATTGATGGAGCTGGACGGCGAGCGCATCCTCGTGCGGCGGCACGATTGCATCCACCTGCCCGCCGGTGTCGAGCACGCGATCTACAACACCGGGCTCGCCGACCTCGTGTTCTTCGTCATCACCACGCCGCCCACGGACGAGTGAGCGAAAGCGAGAGCTGCGACGCGATCGTCATCGGGGCCGGCGCCGCAGGGATGACGGCCGCCGCGGTCGCGGCCGCGGAAGGGCTCCAAGTCCTGCTCGTCGAGAAGACCTCGCTCGTCGGCGGCACGGCGGCGTGGTCCGGCGGCATGGTGTGGGTGCCGGCAAACCACAAGATGAGGGAGATCGGGCTTGCCGACAACGTCGCGGCGGCGCGGCTCTATCTTCGCAACACCGTTCCGGATCCCTTCAACCTCGAGCTCCGCGAAACCTTCCTCGCGCGCGCCGACGAGGCGATCAGCTACCTCGAAGCACACACGCAACTGCGCTTCATGCCGGTGAAGACCTACCCCGACTATTATCCGGCCCTCCCGGGCGCGACCGAAGGCGGCCGCGTGCTGGAGCCCTGCCCGTTCGATGCGCGCGCGCTCGGCGCCGACTTCGCGATTTTGCGCCCTCCCCTTCCCGAGTTCACGCTGTTCGGCGGCATGATGATCAGCCGTCAGGACATCCCGCATTTCAGGAAGCTCGGCCGCTCCGCGCGCTCCACCTGGCGCGCGGCGCAGCTGCTCGGCCGCCACGCCCGGCAGCGCCTCTCCCATCCGCGCGGAACGACGCTTTATCTAGGAAACGCGCTCGCGGGACGGCTGCTGCTTTCGCTCCGCGGCTGTAACGTCGAGCTGGTGCGCGAGACCACTGCCGAATCCCTGCTTCGTTCCGAAGGATGTATCGAGGGCGCGGTGCTCCGCTCCAAGGACGGCACGCGGCGCGAGGTGCGGGCGCGGAGGGCGGTGATCCTGGCGAGCGGCGGCTTCTCCCACGACCGCGCGCTGCGCGCACGCTACCTGCCGACGGCGGCCGGCGCCCTCACCGCGGCCGCCCCCGGCAATGCGGGCGACGGAATTCGCCTCGGGCTCGCCGCCGGAGGATGGATCGGCACGGCCAACGCGAGCGCCGCCTTCTGGGTCCCGGCCTCGCGGTTTCGCCGCGGCGATGGGGGCGAAGGCGTCTTTCCCCACACCGTGACAGATCGCGCCAAGCCGGGCCTGATCGCGATCGACCGGAGCGGAAAGCGCTTCGTCAACGAGGCGCTCTCGTACCACGAGTTCGTGCTCGCCATGCTGCGCGACGGCAATTCCGCGACCGAGCCCGCCTATCTCATTTGCGACCGAGGATTCCTCTGGAAATACGGGCTGGGACGTATCCGGCCATTCGCGCTTGCTCTCAAAAGAGACATTGCGAGCAACTATCTGCACACCGCACCGACGCCACGCGCGCTCGCCGCTTCGCTCGGGATCGATGCCGAACGATTCGTGGCGACCCTCGAGACATACAATCGCGGCGCCCGCGAAGGAAGGGACGAAGAGTTCGGCCGCGGCGGCGATGCGTACCAGCGGCACCTCGGCGACGCCGAGAACCGTCCCAACCCCTGCGTCGCGCCGATCGAACGCGCGCCGTTCTATGCGGTCGCCGTCTATCCCGCGGATCTCGGCACGGCAGCGGGGCTCGTCACCGACACACGCGCACGCGTGCTCGAGGCGAGCGGAAATCCGATTCCACGGCTCTACGCGTGCGGCAACGATATGAACTCGATCATGAACGGAAACTACCCCGGGCCGGGAATCACACTCGGGCCCGCTCTCACCTTCGCCTACCTCGCCGCCCGTGACGCGGCGGCGCGGTGGGGGCCGGGATAGCTACTCGTTCGGGGTTTGCGCGAGGTAGCAATCGAGGATTTCTTCACCGGTGAGAATCGCGACATCCCTGTGGCCGAGGATGTGGTCGTAGAGCGCTTCGAGGGCGCCGATGCGGTGCGGGACGCCGGTGAGGTAGGGATGGATGGCGATCGCCATCACGCGGGGCGCGTGCTCACCCTCGCGGTAGAGGCGGTCGAACTGCGCGCGGCCGCGGCGGAGGATCTCGTCCGAGGGGAGCCGTTGCACGGCGGTGATGACGACATCGTTGATCTCGACCGTGTAGGGGACGGAGACGAGGCGGCCGGTTCGGGTTTTCACGGGGACGGGCTGCTCGTCGAGCACCCAGTCCGCGACATATTCGATGCCGGCTTCGGCGAGCAGGTCCGCGGTCTCGAGCGTTTCGGTGAGGCCCGGGCTTTCCCAGCCGCGCGGCGGCCGGCCGGTGAATTGCTTGATCGCTTCCATCGTTTCGGCGATGGCGGCGGCTTGGTCCGCGATTGTGTGCATCGGCTTCTGGACGAAGCCATGGCCCATGAATTCCCAACAGGCGTCGCGCGCGGCGGCGCAGGCTTCCGGGTAGACGGTGCAGGCGGAGCCGTTGAGGGCGAAGGTTGCTTTCATCTTTCGCGCGGCGAAGAGATCGATGAAACGCCAAAAGCCGACGCGCATGCCGTATTCGTGCCAAGCCCAGTTGGGCACGTCGGGCAGCAGCTTCTCGCCCATCGGGGGCGGGAGGACGGTGCGCGGCATCGGCGCGGCCGGGCTCCAGTTCTCCACGTTCACGATCGTCCACACCGCGATACGTGCGCCGCCCGGCAGGCGGAGCGGCGGGCGGCGGTGGATGGGCTGGTAGGGAACGCGGTTGCGGATCTCTTCGAGCGTGCTCGCGGTCATAGGGTCTTTTCCTCCTTCGCGGGAGAAGACGAAAGAGGTTCCATGGGCGCCGCGGAGGTGGCGGCTTACATAGCCGGGGCGGCCGGGCCGGCGCCGGCGCCGGTCGTCTCGATGGCGGCGGCGATTTCGGCCATGTCCGCCTCGTCGAGCTCGAGCGCGGCCGCGCCGATCCAGCCATCGACCTGAAGCGAGCCGCGGGCGCCGACAATCGCGCCGGTGACGCCCGGCCAGGCGAGCGTCCAGGCGACCGCGACGGCGGCGACCGTGGTGTGGCGGCGATCGGCGATCGGCTTCAGCGCGTCGGCGAGCTTGAGGTTGCGCACGAGCTTCTCGCCAGTGAACTCGGCGTTGCGGGAGCGCCAGTCGTCCTTCGGCAGCGACCGCGCGCGCGCGATGGTGAAGCGCCCGGTGAGCAAGCCCGACTGCATCGGGCTGTAGACGATGACACCCGTCTCGTTCTTCGCGCACCAGGGCAGTTCCGCAGCCGCGACGCCGCGCCGGATGAGCGAGAAGGGCGGCTGAAGCGTATCGACATGGCCGAGACGCTCGGCCTCCGCGAGCTGCGCGGCATTGTGGTTGGAAAGGCCGACCGCGCGCACCTTCCCCTCGCGCTTCAGTTCAAGCAGCGTGCCCCAATAGTCGGCGAGCGGTGTGCCGTCCTCGGCCGGCCAGTGCATCTGATAGAGATCGACGCGCTCCATGCCGAGCCGCTTGAGCGAGGCATCGATCTCGCGGCGAATGCTCGCGGGCGCGCCCACCTGACGCGGCGGCGCCTTGTGGTTCGCCTCGTCCCAGACCAGCCCACACTTGGTGAACACATAGGGCCGCTCCGACGGCGGGATCCCGGCCAGCGCCTGGCGCACGACCTCCTCGGAATGGCCGAGCCCGTAGACCGCCGCGGTATCGATCCAGTTCACGCCGCGCGCGATCGCATGGCGGATGGCGGCGATCGAATCCCGATCGTCCTGCGCCCCCCAGCCGACCGCCCAATCGGCCCCGCCGATCGCCCAGGCGCCGAAACCCACCCGCGTGAT
Organism: Acetobacteraceae bacterium; assembly: GCA_035503055.1. GTDB lineage: Bacteria > Pseudomonadota > Alphaproteobacteria > Acetobacterales > Acetobacteraceae > JAKAWQ01. The sequence continues at coordinate 3,658 of DATJTV010000223.1, read as the reverse complement.
CTGCATGTCCGTGCGGCCGAGACGACGCACCGGCAACACAGAAGCGCCCCCCGCCCTCACGGTGACGGATGTGTCCATGACCATGCTCCTCTTCGCATCGCACCATGTGGAGCAAAGCCGTGCCTTTCCAATGGGCGATTACGAAGGCCGAGGGGACAGCGTCCCCCTGGTCTTGCTTAAGTCGAGTAGTCCGAGAAGGCGCCGCCGCCGTAGCGGGCGCGGTAATCGGTGCGGACGTTGACGAGGGCGGTCATGCCTTCGTCGACCTTCGCTTGGGCGCGTTCGAGGGCGGGGCGGATCTCCTCGGGTTGCGAGACGTATTCGCCGTAGGCGCCGAGGGCCTCAGCGATGCGGTCGAAGCGTGTGTAGCCGAGGTCTCGGCCGGGCTTTTCGCGTTTTGGATCCGCCGTCCAGCCCCCGTTGAGGCTGATGACGACGAGGATCGGGATGTGGTGGCGGACCGCGGTGTCGATCTCCATGGCGTTGAGGCCGAAGGAGCCGTCGCCGTGGACGACGATCACCTGCGTATCGGGCTTGGCGATTTTCGCGCCGATGCCGAAGGGAAGGCCGACGCCCATGGTGCCGAAGGGGCCCGAGTTGAGGCGATGGCCGGGGACGAAGGTGGGCAGGGTCTGGCGGCCGAAGTTCAGGATTTCCTGGCCGTCGACGCAGAGGATGGCGTCGCGGCGGGCGAAGTCGCGGATTTCCTCGAGGAGGCGGACGGGGTGGATCTCGCCATTCTCGGCGGGGCGGTTGGCGCCCGAGGAAGCGCGCTTGGCGGCCTCGCCCTCGGCAAGGGTCTGCCGCCAGGACTTGTAGGTGTCGGGCGTGATGCGGTGGCCGATGCCTTCGATGAGCTGCTCGAGCACCATGCGGCAATCGCCGACGATCGGGATATCGACGGTGCGGGCGGCGGTTGCCATCTCCTCGGCGTCGATGTCGATGCGGGCGATCGTTGCGGTGGCGGAAAAGCGCGGCGGAGCGGCGTGGCCGATGATGTAGTTCATGCGCGTGCCGAGGACGACGATGAGGTCGGCGTCGCGGAAGGCGGTGCTGCGCATCGCGAGGTAGGAATAGGGGTGGTCGTCGGGGACGACGCCGCGGCCTTGCGGCGTGGTGTAGAAGGGGATGCCGATTTTCTCCACCAGCGCCTGCATTTCGCCGGAAGCGCGCGACCAGATGACGCCGCTGCCGGAGACGAGGAGGGGTTTGCGCGCGGCGGCGAGGGCGTCGATCAGCCTGGTGATTTGGCGCGGGTCGCCGAGGGGACGGGCGTCGAGCAGCTTGCGGCCGCAAAAACTCCAATCGACGGTGCTTTCGTCGATCTTCTGGTAGAGGATGTCGCCCGGGAAATCGAGATAGGCGGGACCGGGCTTGCCGGCCATGGATTTCTGGAGCGCGAAGTTGACCTGCTGGGGGATGCGCTTGAGGTTGTGCACGCGATCGACATGCTTGGTGCAGCCGCGCATGAGGGCCACCTGGTCGATCTCCTGGAAGACCTGGCGGCCGAACTGGCTGATCGGGCTCGAGCCACCGATGGCGACGACCGGCGCGCAGTCGATGAGGGCATTGGCCAGCCCGGTGACGAGATTGGCCACACCCGGGCCGCTCGCGGCCATGCAGACGCCCGGTTTCTGGAGGAGGCGGCTGTAGGCCTGCGCCATGAAGGCGGCGGCCTGCTCGTGGCGGACGTCGATCATGCGGATGCCTTCCTTGATGCAGCTCGACTCCGCGAGCAGCATCGGCCCGCCCATCAGGAAGAAGAGGTTTTCGGTGCCCTCTTTCCTGAGGCACCGGGCGAGGATTTCCGAACCCGTGAGCTCCGCCATGGTGGGCTCCTTTGTGTGGTCAGGTGGGTGCATCGGCGAGTGGTTGAGTCATGCCGAGCCAGTCCGCGAGCACGGAGGCGGTGTGCTCGCCGAGCAGGGGCGCGGGGTGGACGGGCGGCGTGCGGCCGGAAAAGCGCACGGGCCAGGCGGGCATTGTGTAGGGGCCCACGGTGGGGTGCGCGATCGTCTGGACGATGGACCGGGCGGCGAAGGAGGGGTCGTTCAGGAGCTCCGCGGGGTCGAGCACGGCGCCGGCGGGAATGCCGGCCTCGCCCAGGATGCGCATGGCCTCGTGCTTGTCGTGAAGGCGCGTCCAGGCGGCGACGAGATCGTTCACCTCGGTTTCGCGCTCGGCGCGTGCGGCGGGGGTGGCGTAGCGGGGATCGTCCGCGAGGTCCTCGCGGCCGATGACGGAGAGCAGGCGGCGCCAGTGCTCGGGATTGGCGCGGCTCGTGTAGACATAGACATAGTCGTTCGGGCCGCCGCCGCGGCAAGGATAGATGCCCATCGGCGGGTTGCGGGCGAGCACGCTGCCGGCGCCGGCACGGCGCGGCGGGTGGCCGGTGCGGGTGAGGCTCGCGAAGGCGCCGCGGATATACTGGAACATCGCGTCCTGCATCGCGACCTCGAGATGCTCGCCCTGGCCGGTGCGGGTGCGGCGATAGAGGGCGGCGAGGATGGAGACGGCGAGCAGCATGCCGGTGCCGGTGTCGCCGAGGGTGGGGCCGGGCTTGAGCGGCGGGCCGTCGGGCTCGCCGGTGATGCTCATCGGGCCGCCGCAGGCCTGGGCGATCATGTCGAAGGCGAGGTTGCGCTCGTAGGGCGAGCCGACGCCGAAGCCTTTCACCTGGGCGTAGATGAGTGCGGGGTTGAGCGCGCGGAGGGTTTCGGGGCCGAGGCCGAGCCGCTCGATCGCGCCGGGGGCGAAGTTCTCGACGAAGATATCGGCGTGTTGGGCGAGGGATTTGACGAGGGCGAGGCCCGAGGGCGATTTGAGGTCGAGGGCGACCGAGCGCTTGTTGGCGTTGTACTGGAGGAAGTAGTGCGCATCCGCGCCGGGCGGGGCGTTGAGCGAGCGGCCGGGATCGCCGTTCTTCGGGTTCTCGACCTTGACGACGTCGGCGCCGAGCCAGGCGAGCGCCTCTGTGCAGGAGGGCCCGGCCTCGAACTGGGTGAGGTCGAGAACGCGCACCCCGGACAGGCAGTCCTCACCGTTCATCGTCGCTTCCTCTGTTTTGCCGCGAGATTGGCGGGCGCGGGGGCGGTCTGTCCATCCCGGGAGCCCTTGGGGGCGGGCGCGGATTGTCGTAAAAGCATTGCGTTTGGCGATTCTTTGAGCAAGAGCCCCCCATGCCCGAAGAGTTTCACCGCATCCGCCGCCTGCCGCCCTACGTGTTCGCGGAGGTGAACACGGCCAAGGCGCGGGCGCGCGCGGCCGGAGAAGACATCATCGATCTCGGGATGGGCAACCCGGACAGCGCCACGCCGCCGCACATCGTGGCCAAGCTCGTGGAGGCGGTGCAGGACCCGCGCACGCACCGCTATTCGGTGAGCAAGGGCATCCCCGGGCTCAGGCGGGCGCTCGCCGCCTATTACCGGCGGCGATTCGATGTCGAACTGGACCCGGAGAGCGAGGTGATCGCCACACTCGGCTCGAAGGAGGGGCTCGCCAACCTCGCCTCGGCCATCACCTCGCCGGGCGATACGATCCTGGTGCCGAATCCGTCCTACCCGATCCACCAGTTCGGCTTCATCATCGCAGGTGCCGCCGTCCGCTCCATCCCCGCCACGCCCGATGACGAGATGCTGCGCGCGATCGACCGCGCGGT
>DATJTV010000222.1:0-4147 GCA_035503055.1 Acetobacteraceae bacterium | reverse complement strand
CTGAAAAAGTCGGACGGAGTGGCAACGAATGACCAAAAAGAATCGCCTACGGCTGCCTCGCGAATCAATCCTGCGCGGCACGCGCCAATCGCGAATTAATGCTGCGCCGCGAGCGGCCGAAAAGAGTTTTTCAGCAGCCTGCTAAAGCGGGCCCGGGCCGATCCTCCGCGGCCTGAGCGCAGCCACGCGATCCCGCCGCTCGGGCGGCGGCTCCGGCTCCGCGCCCCAGAGAGCGGCCCGCAAGGCGGGATTTGAGATCAGATCCTCGGCCAGCGACTTGCAAAGCGGCAGGGCGCCGGTTTTTGCGTGCGCGACGGCGAGCGCCTTGGCATAGAGGCCGGCGCCGGTCTTGGCACGCAGCTTGCCCGCCTCGCGGAGCAGGAAGTCGAGACGCTGGATCTCCTTGCCGGAGGCGTTGTGAAGCTCGTCGGCGCGCGCGCCGCTGCACCAGGGCGCCCGGCCGCCCTCGGCGAATCGCTGCCAGGCCGCGTCCGCCGCCTTCCTCTGATGAGCGATCTCTGCGCAGAGATCGAGCAGCCTGGCATCCGGGTGCGGCGGCCCATCCTCGAGCAGGCGATGATCACCCGGCGCGGATGCGATGCGGCGCAACCGTATGATCGCCGGAGACAATTTGGGCGGGGAACTGCTGCGTGCCGATTTCCACATGGACGACTCCCGTATGCCGGGTCGAGCCCAGCTTCATCGCTTTATCCGCGGGTCGGGACGCGGCCCGCCCGCGGCGTACACCGGAACGTTGCGCCCCCGCGAGAGCGCGCGTCAAGCGGCGAGCCATGCGGTGGAAGCATCCGGCCCACCGGAATCGCCTTCTCCCGCCGCCGCCGAAGACAGTGGATTGCAATGGCTTGGCTTTTGCTGGAGCGGGGCCCTGTCGGCGGGTCTCCAACACGCGAGCGGCTTGGTGGCCCTGCCGGCGCGATGGCCCCGTCCGGGATCAGTACGGAGTCGGGTCCGGCGAGCCAGGACGAGCGGAGATCCTTCCGCGGTTGTCGTAGAATTCTCTGTTTATATCAATCTATTGACAGAACGATCTCTTGCGTGAGCTGACGCTGCCGTACTTTCGGTCGGATATCCGGCATAGACAAGGTCGCGATACATCTATATCGGTGCCCGGGTGTCATAGGGGCTGCAAAGGGCCTTCCCCAGCATGCTACCCGTCGGCAAGCTCTTCGCGTGGATCGAGCCACGCGACTACGGGGAATTCGTCGCAGCCTTCGTCGGTGCGGCCGCCTCACGTGAGCGCGTTCCGGCCACACAACCGTTCCTTTCGCGCGCCGAGGCCAGACAATGGATCGAGGATCAGGCTGCGGCTCTCGGCCTTCCGATTGAATGGGTACCGGGCCCGCCGGGACAATGAGGTGGAAGCCCGCTCAGATCGATCCGGAGCGTAAAATGCAGGGACGGAATGGTAGCGGCGGAGGGATTTGAACCCCCGACCAAGGGATTATGATTCCCCTGCTCTACCGCTGAGCTACGCCGCTACAGGCTCGCGGGCGGATGGGCGGGCGGGCCGCGATCCGCGCCGACCACCATCTCTCCCACCGGCGGCGGCAAGTCAATCGCGCGGCGGATGAAGCCTCCGCCGAGCACCCGGCCGCCGTCATAGAACACGCAGGCCTGGCCCGGCGCGGGCAGGGCGGGTGCGTCGAGGAGCACTTCGGCCTGGTCCGCGAAGAGCGTCGCGGGCTGCGGTGCCTCGCGGGCACGGAGCTTCACCGACACGCGCAAAGGGTGACGCGGGGGCGCGATCAGCCAGTTGAGCTCGGTGAGCGCCACATTTCGGGTGCCCGTCCGCCGCGGACCAACGATGACGCGCCTTCGCTCCGCATCGAGCGCCACCACCACCTGGCGCTCGCCCCCGGCGATGCGGGCGCGCCCGAGGCGCTTGCCCTGCCCCACGGTATAGCGGGCGATGCCGCGATGCTGCTCGAGGACGCGCCCGTCGGCGGCGACGATCTCGCCCGGCGCCAGCGCACCGGGGTTGAGCCGCCCGACCACGGAGGCGTAATCGCCGTCCGGGGCGAAGCAGAGATCTTGGCTGTCCGGCTTGTCCGCGACCGGCAGGCGGAGCCGCGCCGCCTCGGCGCGGACGGCTTGCTTGTCCGGCATGTCGCCGAGCGGGAAGCGGCAGAGGGCGAGCTGGGCCCGGGTGAGCGCAAAGAGGAACCAGCTCTGGTCGCGCGCGAGGTCACGCGCGCGATGGAGCTCGGGTCCCTCGGAACCATCGACGCGGCGCACGTAGTGGCCGGTTGCCAGCGCCTCGGCGCCAAGATCGCGCGCAAGGGGAAAAAGATCGGTGAACTTGACGCTCTGATTGCAGCGCACGCAGGGGACGGGCGTCTCTCCGCGGGCGTACGCGGCAGCGAAATCCTCGATCACAGCGGCGCGGAACCGCTTCTCTGCATCGATCACGTAGTGCGGGATGCCGAGATGGTCCGCGACGCGGCGGGCATCGTGGATGTCTTCGCCGGCGCAGCAGGCACCGCGGTGGCGGCGCGGGCCGCTTTCGTAGAGCTGAAGCGTGACGCCGATGACCTCGTGGCCAGAAGCGGCGAGCAGGCCCGCGGCCGCCGCGCTGTCAACGCCGCCCGACATGGCGACGACGATGCGCATCAGATCAATGCCGAGACCGGGCCAAGACCGGATCAGCCCTCGTTGAGGAGGTTGCGGCTGCCGGCGGGCAGGCGGACGACCAACCCGTCCAGCGCCTCGGTCATCACGATCTGACAGCCCAGCCGCGAGGTCTCCTCGAGCCCGAAGGCCAGATCCAGCATATCCTCCTCGTCTTCGGTGGGCGTCTCCAGCTGTCTGAACCAGCCTGGATCGACGATGACATGACACGTCGAACAGGCGAGCGAACCCTCGCAGGCTCCCTCGATGTCCACCCCGTGCCGGTGCGCGATCTCGAGCACGGACAGGCCGAGCGGCGCCTCGACCTCGCGGCGCGTGCCGTCGCGCTCGATGAAGACCATACGCGGCATCCGGAGTTCCTCAGGCCGCCAATGCGGCAGTGTGGGCCGCGGCGAGGGCGGCGGCGGCGAAATCGATGTCCGCCGCGGAGGTAAATCGTCCGATCCCGACGCGCAAGGTGCGCGCCGCCTCCGCCGCGCTGAGCCCCATGGCGCGAAGGACATAGGAGGGTTCGATCGCGGCCGAGGAGCAGGCGGAGCCGGTCGAGATGCAGAGATCGGGCGCGGCCTCCATGAGCCCGGCCGCCGTTGCCTCGGGAAAGGTGAGGTTGAGATTGCCGGCGATCCTGGCGCCGGCCGATCCGTTGAGGCGGAGCCCCGGGACGGCGGCCCGAAGCGCGGAAAGGAGGCGGGAGCGCAGAGCGAAGATCCGCGCTTCATCCTCCGCCTGTTCAGCGAGGCCCAGGCGCGCCGCAACCCCGAAGCCGACGATCAGCGGCGCCGGGAGCGTGCCCGAGCGCAGGCCACGCTCCTGCCCGCCGCCGGAAAGGAGCGGCGCGAGGCGGACGCGGGGGCGGCGGCGGACAAAGAGCGCGCCGATGCCCTTCGGGCCGTAGAGCTTGTGCGCGCTGAGCGAAAGCAGATCGACGTCCCAGGCGCGCACGTCGATCGCGATTTTTCCGCCTGCCTGGGCGGCGTCGGTATGGAAGAGCGCGCCGGCGGCGCGGGCGCGCGTCGCGAGCGCCGGGATGTCCTGGATCACGCCGGTTTCGTTGTTGACCGCCATGACGCTGACCAGGAGGGTCGGCTCGGCCAGCGCCGCGTCGAGGGTTGCGGGATCGAGAAGCCCGTCCGGCCGAACCGGTAGGAAGACCGGCTCGAAGCCTTCGGCGCCAAGGTCGGAGACCGATTCGAGCACGCATTTATGCTCGGTGGCGACGGTGACGATGCGAAGGCGGGGATCGCCCATCGAGCGGGCGAAGCGCGCCGCGCCCTTGATGGCGAGGTTGTTGCTTTCGGTCGCCCCGGAGGTGAAGACGATCTCGGAGGAGGAGGCGCCGATCAGCGCGGCCACGGCGCCGCGCGCCTCCTCGACCGCGGCTTCGGCCGCGCGGCCGAGCACGTGCTCGACGCTCGCGGGATTGCCGAACTGCTCGGTAAACCAGGGCAGCATCGCCTCGACGACGCGCGGATCGCACGGGGTGGTCGCCTGGTTGTCG
>DATJTV010000221.1:0-9062 GCA_035503055.1 Acetobacteraceae bacterium | reverse complement strand
ATGATGAACCGGAAGAAAAGGCCCTCCTCCTCGCGCATGTGGATCAGCCGGTCGAAGATCGGCTCCCAGTTGCGGTTGCGCGCGAGGTTGTCGTCGGTGATGAAGAAATGGTCGATGCCCTGGGCGAGGTTGCCGCGGATGATCGCCTCGACGTCGTCGGCCGAGCGCGAGCGCGACTTCCGGCCCTGGACGTTGATGATGGTGCAAAAGGAGCACTGGAACGGGCAGCCGCGCCCGGCGTCGAAGCTGGTGAGCCCGCCGCCGGTGCGCAGGATGCGCGCCCGCGGCAGGATCGGCGGCGGCGCGCCCTCGATCCCCGGCAGGTCGTCCATGAAGTTGTAGACCGGCTTGAGCTGCCCCGCGAGCGCATCGGCGAGCACGGCCTCGAGCCGCCCCTCCGCCTCGCCCGCGAAGAGCGTGATGCCGAGATCGAGCGCTTCCCGGAGGTCGGGCTGGATGCCCGGCAGCATCGCCAGCGTGCCCGAGACGTGGAAGCCGCCGATCGCGACCTGGATCCCCGCTTCCCGGAGCGGCCGGGCGATATCGACCGCGCGCGGGAACTGGTTCGACTGCACCCCCACCAACGCCACCAGCCCGAGCCCGCCGCTCTCCTTGATCATCCGCGCGATGCGGCGGGGCCGGATCCGCGTGTTCGTCTCGTCGAACGCGGTGATCTCGAGCGCGACATCGGCGCCGAGCGCGCGCCGCTCGCGGACGTCGAGCGCCAGCCCATGAAGCGCTGCCAGCGTGTTCGAGGGAATCGCCGAGCGCAGCCATTGGATCACGTAGCCGTCGTCGTCGTAGTGCGACGGCTTGATGAGGACCAGACGGAACCGGCGGCTCGGGACGAGCGCTGCCGACATGGGATACCTTTGAGGTGGCTCGCCTTCGACGGACGCGACGCGGCGGATGAACCCGAGTTAACCGGAGGGGGAGGCTCCCGGTCAAGCACCGGCCGGATTCACTGGCATAATTCTTGCCGCAATTCGCCGCCAGGCTCCCCGCCGTTGTTGACCCCGAACGGGCCCGGTCCATAGAAGGGGCGGACCCCAGGATGAACCGACTCCGATGCCCCAATTGGCGCCCCGTTTGGCCTTGACCCTTCCTGCCCTGAACGACGGGGACGACCTCGCGGCGGCCGGCGCCGTGCTGGCGCTCGAGGCGGCCGGCCTCACCGCGCTCGCCGCCTCGCTCGACGAGAGCTTCCCCCGCGCCGTCGAGCTCCTGCTCGCCGCCTCCGGCCGCGTGGTCGTCTCCGGCATGGGCAAGTCGGGCCACGTCGCCCGCAAGATCGCGGCGACCCTCGCCTCGACCGGCACGCCCGCTCTCTTCGTCCATCCCGGCGAGGCCTCGCACGGCGATCTCGGCATGATCGTCGCCGGCGACGCCGTGCTCGCGCTTTCCAATTCCGGGGAGACCGCGGAGCTCGCCGACCTCGTCGCCCACGCGAGCCGCTTCGCCCTGCCGCTGATCGCGATCACCGCGCGGGCGGACTCGGCGCTGGCCTCGGCCGCCGACGCCGTGCTCCTGCTGCCGGCGGCCGCCGAGGCCTGTCCGATGGGCCTCGCACCCACCACCTCCACCACCATGCAGATGGCGCTCGGCGATGCTCTGGCGGTGGCGCTCCTCAAGCGGCGCGGCTTCACGGCAAGCGATTTCCGCCGCTTCCACCCGGGCGGGCGGCTCGGGGCCCGGCTCCGCCGCGTGCGCGATCTGATGCACAGCGGCGCTTCCCTGCCGCTCGCCTCGCCCGATCTGCCGATGGACCAGGCGCTCCTGGTGATGACGGAGAAGTCGTTCGGCTGCCTCGGGGTCGTCGATCCGTCGCGCCGCCTCGCCGGCATCATCACCGACGGCGACCTCCGCCGCGCCATGGGCCCGGACCTGCTCTCGCGGCGCGTGGGCGAGGTCATGACCCGCGGCCCGCGGACCATCGGCCCCGACGCGCTGGCGGCCGAGGCGCTCTACGAGATGAACGCCGGCCAGCGCCCGATCACCACCCTCTTCGTGGTCAACGCGGAGCGGGAGGTCCTCGGGCTCGTGCATCTGCACGACCTGCTGCGGGCCGGGGTCGCCTAGCGCATGGCGGACATCGGGACCCCAGCCGATATCCCGCCGGGTAGGAAGCGCGCGGCTGCCGCCCCCCGCGAGATCGGCCGCATCCATCTTCTCGGGCTCGGCCGCGCCCGCCCGATGCCCTCGGCCACCAGCCTCGCCCGGCGGCGCTTCCTCGTGCGCTGGGCCAAGCGCCTTCTGCCGCTGCTCGGCCTCGCACTCCTCGCCTCCGTGGCGCTCTGGCCCGACTTCGAAAGCGGCGTCACGGGCCAGCGAGTAAGCCTCCACCTCGACACCAGCGCGCCCGGCGCCGGCGGCAAGCTCCTCGATGCCCGCTACAGCAGCGTCGATCAGAAGGGCGAGCCCTACACCGTGACCGCGGCTTCGGCCCTTCAGATGGGGCCGGACCGCGTCGATCTCAGGAATCCCAAGGGCGATATCACGCTCAACTCGGGCTCCTGGGTCATGCTCGCCGCCCCGCGGGGCGTCTATGCCCAGAAGAGCCGCCAGCTCGACCTCTCCGGTGGGGTCACCCTCTATCGCGACGACGGCACGACGCTGCGCTCAGCGAACACCACCGTCGACCTCGCCGCAGGGGCCGCCGCGAGCGGCGTGCCGGTGAGCGCGGAAGGGCCGTTCGGGACGCTCGATGCCATGGGCTACACGCTGCTCAGCGGCGGAACGGTCATCCAGTTCAGCGGTCCCGCGCGCCTCGTGCTGAACGGCCAGAATGGGAACGGGCCCAACCCCAACGGGAACAACCTCAACGGGAACAACCTCAACGGGAACAACCCCAACGGGAACAACCAATGAGGCGATGGGCTTTCGCCCCGCTCCTCCTCGCACTCGCGCTCGCCGCCCGGTCCGCGCCCGCGCAACCGCTCGACCTCTCGCAGGGCGGCCCGATCACCATCACCGCCGTCGGCGGGATCGAGTGGCGGCAGAACCAGCAGGAGGTGATCGCGCGCGAAGACGCCCAGGCGGTGCGCGGCGCCGTGACGGTGACGGCGGACGAGCTCATCGCCCACTACCGCCCGAAGCCCGGGGCCGCCGCCGCGCCCGCGGTTCAGACCGCCAGCGCCACCTCCCCTGGCACCATGGACACCGGTGGGCAGCAGATCTACCGCCTGGAGGCGATCGGCCACGTCCACATCTTCACAGCGACCGACCAGGCCTTCGGCGACCACGCGGTCTATGACGTCGACGAGGACGTGCTCGTGCTCACCGGGCGGCACCTCAAGCTCACGACGCCCAACGACGTGCTGACCGCCCGCGACGACGTCGAGTACTGGCCCGACAAGCACATGGCGGTCGCGCGCGGCGATGCCGTCGTCACCTCCAATGACGGGCGCCGCGTCACCGCCGACACGCTGGTCGCCTATACGATGCCGTCGAGCACGGCCGCGAACGGCACGCCGGCGCCGGCGAGCGTCACCTCGGGCACCCCCTCCGGCGCCGCCCAAGGGAGTTCGACGACAAGTGCCACAGACCCGCTGGCCGACTCCGGCCAGATCAAGCGGGTCGAGGCGTTCGGCCACGTCGTCATCCGCACCGCGACCGACACCATCACCGGCGATCGCGGCGTCTACATTCCGGCGACCGGCATCGCCCTCATCCTTGGCGATGTCCGCATCACGCGGGGGGAGAACCAGCTCAATGGCGCGCGCGGCGTGGTGGACATGAAGACCGGCGAGGCCGAGCTGCTCTCCGCGCCCGGCGAGCGGGTGCAGGGCCTCGTGATCCCCAATTCCGTCAACAACGGCCGGACCGCGCCCCCTTCGAGTGGCCACCCGTGAGCGAGCGGCTGCGCGTCCTCTCCGGTGGCGGCGGCCTCCTTGCCCAGGGGCTCGGCAAGCAGTTCCACCGCCGCCCCGTCGTCCGCAACGTCAATATCCGCCTCACCCGCGGCGAGGCGGTCGGCCTCCTCGGCCCCAACGGCGCCGGCAAGACGACGACCTTCTACATGATCGTCGGGCTCGTGCCGCCGGACACCGGCACCATCACCCTCGACGGCGCCGACATCACCACCCTGCCGATGTACCGCCGCGCCCGGCTCGGCATCGGCTATCTGCCGCAGGAGGCGAGCATCTTCCGCGGCCTCAATGTCGAGCAGAACGTCCGCGCCGTGCTCGAAGTCTCTGAGCCCTACGCGGACCGCCGCGAACAGATGCTGGAGGCCCTCCTCTCCGAGTTCGGCATCACGCATCTGCGCCGCACGCCCTCCCTCGCCCTTTCGGGGGGCGAGCGGCGGCGGCTCGAGATCGCCCGCGCGCTGGCCAGCCAGCCGAGCTATATTCTCCTCGACGAGCCGCTCGCCGGCATCGACCCGATTGCGCTCGGAGAGATCCGCGATCTCGTTTCGCATCTCAAGCTGCGCGGCATCGGCGTCCTGATCACCGACCACAATGTGCGGGAGACCCTGGAGATCGTGGACCGCGCCTATATCCTGCACGAGGGAGAGGTCCTGATGCACGGCGCGCCCGAGGAGGTGGTGGCGCATGCGGACGTGCGCCGCTTCTACCTTGGCGAAAGGTTCAGCCTCTAGTGTTCCGGTAGCGAGGTCGCGATGACGAGAACCGCACCGGCACCTGGATCATTTCCCTTCTATCCCGAGCACCAGATGGCCCCAGCCGCCCGCCGCCGCCCGCGGCGCACCGGGTCGGCGGCGGACTGACGCCCGGCCATGGCCATCGGACCGCGCCTGGAGATCCGCCAGACCACCACGCTGGTGATGACGCCGCAGCTCCGGCAGGCGATCAAGCTGCTCCAGCTCTCCAACCTCGACCTCGCGACCTTCGTCACCGAGGAGCTGGAGCGCAACCCGCTGCTCGAGCAGGACGAGGTGCAGGACGGCCCGGGCAGGGAGGTCTCCGCGCCCGACCAGCGCGCCGACCCGCCGGCGCCCGAGGCAGACGCGGCCGCCCTGGTGAGCTCGGATTCCATGCCCTCGCCGGAAGCCGCGCCCCTCGATGCCGAGCACGCCGAGACCTATGACGCCGGCGGCCCGGCCGACGGCGGCGGCCGGGCCGGCCGCTCCTTCGAGCCCGACGAGTTGGGGATCGATAACGTGGCGGAGGGCCCGCGATCGCTCCGCGAGCACCTCTCCGAGCAGCTCCGGCTGGCCTTCGCCGCACCGCGCGAGCGGCTGATCGGCGCGCACTTGCTCACTCTCCTCGACCCTGCGGGCCGGCTCTCCGCCACGCCCGCCGCCCTCGCCGCGGCACTCGGCGCCCCGCTCGAGGACATCGAGCGCGTCCGCAAGCGCATGATCGAGTTCGATCCCGTCGGCTGCTTCGCCCTCGACCTGCGCGAGTGCCTCGCCGCGCAGCTCGCCGAACGCAACCGGCTCGACCCCGCGATGGCCGCCCTGCTCGACCATCTCGATCTGCTCGCCCGGCGCGAGATGAACGAGCTCAGGGCCATCTGCGGCGTCGACGCCGAGGACCTCGCGGACATGGTGGCCGAGCTCCGCCGGCTCGACCCCAAGCCCGGCACCCGGTTCGATGCCGAGCCCCTCGCCCCGCTGGTGCCCGATATCCTGATGCGCCGCGAGGAAGCCGGCAGCTTCCGCCTCGAGCTCAATCCGGACACGCTCCCCCGCGTCCTCGTCAACCACGCCTTCCACGCCCGCGTCAGCATCGGCGCCCGCGGGCCCGAGCGGACCTTCCTCGCCGAGCGGCTCGCGGCCGCCAACTGGCTGGTCCGCTCGCTCGAGCAGCGCGCCGAGACCATCCTCAAGGTGGCGGCCGAGATCGTTCGCCGGCAGAACGGATTCTTCGAGCACGGAATCGGCCATCTCCGCCCGCTCATCCTGCGCGACGTCGCGGAGATGGTGGAGATGCACGAGAGCACGGTGAGCCGCGTCACGGCGAACAAATATATCGCGACCCCACGCGGCATCTTCGAGCTCAAATATTTCTTCACCACCGCCATCGCCGGGGTCGACGGCGAGACCCACAGCGCCGAGGCGGTACGCCAGCGGATCCGCACGCTCATCGACGAGGAGCCGCCCGCCGCGGTGCTCTCCGACGATGCGATCGTCGCAGCACTCCGGCGGGAAGGAGTGGACATCGCGCGGCGAACCGTGGCCAAATACCGCGAGGCACTGCGCATCCCGAGCTCCGTGCAGCGCCGGCGGGAGAAGATGGCGCCGGTATGAGGGACGTCATGCAGATCACCATCGCGGGCAAGCAGCTCGACCTCTCGGACGCGCTCCAAACGCACGTCTCGGAGAATCTCGACCGCATCACGCGCAAGTATTTCGACCATGCGCTCGAGGCCGTGGTCACCTTCGGCCGCGCCCGCAGCTTCTTCACGTGCGACATCAACCTCCACGCCGGGCGCGACCTCGTGCTACGCGCCGAGGGCGAGGCGCAGGACGCGCACACCGCTTTCGATGACGCCGCCGAGCATATCGCCAAGCGCCTGCGCCGCTATCGCAGGCGCGTCAACGAGCATGCGCGCGACCTCGCCAACCGCGAGCGCCCCGAGATGGCGCGCCAGTACATCCTTTCCCAGGAGGAGCGCGCGACGCCCGCGCCCGCCGGCAGCCCCGAGATCGGACCCTACGCCACCGTGATCGCGGATTCGGCCATGGAGATCGACCGGCTCTCGGTGAGCGACGCCGTGATGCGGCTCGATCTCGCGGACCAGCAGGTGTTGATGTTCCGCAACCGCGCGACAGGCACGCTCAACGTCATCTACCGCCGCTCGGACGGGCATATCGGCTGGATCGAGCCCTCCCCCGACGGCTGACGCCGCCCCTTGCCCCGCCTTGCCTTGATCGACATCAATGCCCGGCCGGCGCCGCCCCTTCAGTTTTCCGGCGAAGGGATTTCTGCCGATGCCCGACGACCGCACCGAATCGCCGCCCCGGCGGCACGAGAAATACGAGCGCCTGATAGAGGCGGCACGGCAGATGCCCCCGGTGACCACCGCCGTCGTGCACCCCTGCGACGACGTCTCGCTCGAAGGCGCGGTCGAGGCCGCGCGCCTCGGCCTCATCGTGCCCATCCTGGTCGGCCCGGCGGAGCGCGTGCGCAAGACCGCCGAGGCAGCCTCGCTCGACATCAAACCCTTCGAGCTGGTCGACGCGGCCTACAGCCACGATTCCGCGGCAAAGGGCGTCGAGCTCGTCACCCGCGGACGCGCCGAGGCGCTGATGAAAGGCAGCCTGCACACCGATGAGCTGATGGCCGCGGTGGTGGCGCACGGAAGCGGAATCCGCACCGAACGGCGCATCAGCCATTGCTTCATCATGGACGTCCCCGGCCACGCGGATCCCCTCATCATCACGGACGCCGCCGTGAACATCGTCCCCACGCTCGACGAGAAGGTGGACATCGTACGCAACGCCATCGACCTCGCCCACGCTCTCCGCTTTCCCGAGGTGCGCGTCGCCATCCTGAGCGCCGTCGAGACCGTCACCGCCAAAGTGCCCTCCACCATCGAGGCCGCCGCCCTCTGCAAGATGGCCGAGCGCGGCCAGATCACCGGCGCCGTGATCGACGGCCCGCTCGCGCTCGACAACGCGATCGACCCCGAGGCCGCCCAAATCAAGCACATCGTCTCGCCGGTCGCGGGCCGCGCCAATGTGCTCGTGGTGCCCGACCTCGAGGCCGGCAACATGCTCGCGAAAAGCCTCTCCTTTCTCGCCGGCGCCGATGCCGCCGGCATCGTGCTCGGCGCGCGCGTTCCGGTCATCCTGACGAGCCGCGCCGATCAGCTGCTCACCCGCCTCGCCTCCTGCGCCGTCGCCGCTCTGCTCGTACACGCGCGGCGCGCCCGCACCGCCGCCGCCCTTCACTGAGCGGCTCGTGAACAAAAGAGACCGCATGTCCGATTGCATCCTCGTCCTCAACGCCGGCTCCTCGAGCATCAAATTCGCCCTCTACGCAACCGTCCCACCCGAGACGCTCCTCTTCCGCGGCGAGATCGAGGATATCGGGCTCGTCCCGGACCTCGAGGTGCATGACGCGGCGGGCAAGAGCGTCGCCAAGCGATCCTGGCCCGCAGGGCTCGACCATCACGGCGCAACGCGCGAGATTCTCGGGCTGGCAACCGAGCTGCTAGGCGAGAGGCACCTCGCCGCGGTCGGCCACCGCGTCGTGCACGGCGGCACACGCTTCGCCGCCCCGGTCCGGATCGACCCGCAAATCCTCGTCGCCCTCGCCGGGCTCGAGCCGCTTGCCCCGCTCCACCAGAAGCGCAACCTCGCACCCATCCGCGCGCTGGCCGAGCACGCGCCGCATTTACCCCAAATCGCTTGCTTCGACACCGGCTTCCACCATGGCCAGGCACCGATCGCCCAAGCCTACGCGCTGCCCCGCGCGCTCAGCGCCGAAGGCGTGCGGCGTTACGGATTCCACGGAATTTCCTACGAATATATCGTCTCGCGCCTGCGCCAGATCGCCCCACGCCTCGCCGAACGCCGCCTCGTCCTCGCCCATCTCGGCAACGGCGCAAGCCTCTGCGCCACCAACGAAGGAAAGAGTGTCGCCAGCACCATGGGCTTCACCGCCGTCGAGGGCCTCGTGATGGGCACGCGCACCGGCGGCATCGACCCCGGCGTGCTCCTCTACCTCATGGATCGCCACGGCATGGACGCCCGCGCGATCGAGGATCTCATCTATCGCAAGTCCGGCCTGCTCGGCGTCTCCGGCATCTCGCCCGACATGCGCACGCTGCGCGCCTCAAAAGATCCCGCCGCCGCCGAGGCGATCGCCCTCTTCGTCTACCGCATCGTCCGCGAGATCGGTTCCCTCGCCGCCGCCCTCGGCGGGCTCGACGGAATCGTCTTCACCGCCGGCATCGGCGAGCACGACGCCGCAACCCGCGCGGACGTTGCCGTCGGCTGCCAATGGCTCGGCCTCACACTCGACTCGACCCGCAACCACACCGGCGAAGGACGGATCAGCGCCGATGCCTCACGCCTCGAGGCCTGGGTCGTGCCCACCGACGAGGAACGCATGATCGCCCGCCACACCGCCGCGCTCCTCGCCCTCGCC
>DATJTV010000220.1:0-3686 GCA_035503055.1 Acetobacteraceae bacterium | reverse complement strand
CTCGCTCTCCGCCCGCTACGATGAAACGGCTGCGGGCGCGCCGCTTTCGGGCAGCGCCGAAATGACCGACTTCCGGGTCCTGAAGGCGCCCGGGCTCGCCCGCGTCCTTCAGGCGATGACGCTCTACGGGCTCGCACAGGTGCTCGAGGGGCCGGGCTTGCGCTTCTCGAAGCTGATCGCGCCGTTCCGGCTCGCCGACGATCGCCTCGATCTTGTCGACGCGCGCGCCTACAACCCCTCGCTCGGGCTCACGGTCAAGGGCAGCGTCGACCTCGAGCACCGCGTCGCCGATCTCTCGGGCACCATCGTCCCCGCCTATTTCTTCAATTCCTTGTTGGGCAACATTCCCCTTGTCGGAAGGCTGTTCAGCCCCGAGAAGGGCGGCGGGCTGTTCGCCGCCGCCTACACGATCGACGGGCCGCTCGACGATCCCAAGGTGAATGTGAACCCCCTCGCCGCGATCACGCCGGGCTTCCTGCGCGGCCTTTTCTCGATGTTCAACGAGAAGCATCCGTAAGCGGGATGGATTCGCTTACGCTCACCCATCCCGCTCACGTTTCTCGTTTTCTCGCGTGATTCACGCTCTGAGATAACGCTCGATGGCCGCGTCGTAATCCTCCTCGCGCGCGATCTCGCCGAGCAGCGCCGGCGGCGCGGTGCCCGGGATGGAATTGGGGTGCGCGCCCTCGCGGAGCGCCTTGAGCGTGGCGAAGACCGCCTGCATCGCCGCCGAGAAGCTGAGGTGCGGCTGGAGTGCGACGCGCACGCCGTGCGCGGCAAGCACCGCGCGGTCGGCGAGATCGGGCGGAATGCCGCCGAGGAGGATCGGTGGCGACACCGCTTCGGCAATCGCGGCAAGCTCCTCGATCGTGCGAAGCCCGGCGAAGAAGATCGCGTCCGCGCCGGCGGCGCGATAGGCACGCGCGCGGGCGATCGCGCCCGCAACGCCGGCCAAGGAGACGGCGGTGCGCCCGGCGATGATCAGCGCGGGATCGGCACGCGCGGCGAGTGCTGCGCGCATCTTCCCCTCCCCCTCCGCGAGCGAGACCAGCTCCGGCTTCGTCTCGCCGAAGCCGCGCGGCAGACGCGTGTCCTCGATCATCGCCAGGGAAACGCCGGCGTTCTCAAGCTCCTCGATCGTGCGCGCGACGTTGAGCGCATTGCCGTAGCCGTGATCGGCGTCGACGATGAGCGGCAGCTCCGCGGCGCGGCCGATCCGGTAGGCGAGGTCGGCGAATTCGCTGAGCGTGATGAGGATCAGATCCGGCGCGGCGAGCACCGCGAGCGAGGCGACGGAGCCTGCAAGCATGGCCGTCTCGAAGCCGAGCGATTGGGCGATGCGCGCGGAGCCCGCGTCGAACACCGAGGCCGGATGCACGCATTGATCGCCCGCCAGCACCGCGCGCAGCCGCTCCCGCCGCTCCTTCCAGCGCATCCCGCTCCTCCCTCGCTTTCCGCCGATCGTCCGGCGCCTATGATGGAGGCTCGGCGCGCCCGCGCGAAGAGGGGGCGCCCTGCGGGAGAGCGGACGGGAGCGCGGGATGGAGAAGCGGATCGCATTCGTGGGCGCCGGCGCCGTCGGCGGCTATGTCGGTGGGCACTTGGCGCGCAACGGCTACGACGTGACGCTGATCGATCCCTGGCCCGAGCACGTGGAGACGATCCGCGCCGAAGGCCTGAAGCTTGAAGGGGTGACCGAAGAGGAAGCCTGCACGGTGCGCGTGCCCACGATGCATCTGACCGAAGTGCAACAGCTTTCGAAGGAGCGCCCGATCGACATCGCCTTCGTCTCGGTCAAGTCGTACGACACCGAGTGGGCGACGATGATGATCAAGCAGTATCTCTCCCCGGGCGCGGTGGTCGTGTCGCTCCAGAACTGCATCAACGAGGAGCGGATCGCCGCGATCGTCGGCTGGGGCCGGACGATGGGCTGCATCGCCGCGCGCATCTCGGTCGATCTCTACGCCGCGGGCCGGATCCGCCGCACCGTCCCCAAGGGCGGGGCCGCGCACACCGTATTCCGGGTGGGCGAGGTGCACGGGCGGGTCACCGCGCGCGCCGAGGAGATCGCTTCGATGATCGCCAAGATCGACAGCGTCAAGGTGACGACGAATTTGTGGGGCGAGCGGTGGTCGAAGCTCTGCCTCAACGGCATGCGCAACGGCGTTTCCGCCGCGACCGGGCTCGCCGGCAACGCGGCGGACCGCGATCCGGAGATCCGCCGCTTCGCCATTCACCTGGGCGGCGAGGCGGTGCGCGTGGGCCAGGCGCTCGGCTACGTGCTCGAGCATATCGGGCCGCTCGAGCCCGACCTCCTGGCGCGCGCGCACGAGGGCGAGGACGGCGCGCTCGAGGACGTCGAGGCGCGCCTGCTCGCCGCCGCCGGCGGCAACACCCGGAGCGACGCCCAGCGCCCCTCGATGGGCCAGGACATGCTGAAGGGACGGCGCACGGAGATCGATTTCATGAACGGCCTGGTGGTGGCGAAGGGCGCCGAGATCGGCCTTCCCGCCCCCGCGCACGCGCGCCTCGTCGAGACCGTCAAGCGCGTGGAGCGCGGCGAACTCCCGGCACGGCCGGAGAATCTGCACAGCACCTGATCACCGGCCGAAGACGACGACGCTTTCCAGCTGCGCGGACCAGCGGAACTGGTCGATCGGGCTCGCCGCGAGGACCTCGTAGCCTCCATCGCGCAGGCCGCGCGCGTCGCGCGCGAGCGTCGCCGGATTGCAGCTCGCATAGATGATCCGCGGCACCCGGCTCGCAGCGAGCGCCGCCATCTGCGGCGCCGCGCCGGCGTAGGGCGGATCGAGCACCACCGCGGCGGCGCCGGCGAGCTCCTCCGCGCCGAGCGGCTGGCGGGCGAGATCGCGCGCCACGACCGCGATCGGGCGGCCGGCGGCGGCGCGTCGCAACGACGCCACCGTCGCTTCGTCGGCCTCGAAGGCGATCACGCGGCCGCGCGCGGCGAGCGGGAATGTCAGCGTGCCGCAGCCGGCGAACAATTCGACGATGCGGGCCCGCGCCGGCATTGCGTGCGACAGCCCCGCGAGGACGGCGGCGACGATCGCCGCCTCGGCCGCAGGGGTGGCCTGAAGGAAGGCCCCAGGAGGTGGGAACACGGTGACGGAAGAGAGAGAAATCGCTGGCGGGCGCAGGATGCAGACGGGTTCAGGCCCGCCGGATTCCCGCGCCCAGGCCACGCGCGAGAGCCCGTGCGCGGCGGCGAAACCGGTCAATGCAGTCCGGTCCGCAGTGGTGAGATCGGCGTCGGTGCGGAGCAGCAGGTCGGCCCCGGTCTCGAGCAGATTGACGATGGCCGAGCCGCTTCGCCGCAGCGCCGAGAGCGGGGCAAGGACGGCGCGAAGAGGTGCCAACAGAGCGGAGAGCGTGGGATCGAGCACGACGCAGCTTTGGAGATCGACGATGTCGGCACCGCCCCGCCGGTGCAGCCCGACCTGCACATTGCCCGCGGCACGACGCAGGGCGAGGTCCACGCGCCGCCGGCTGCCCGCCGGGCTTTGCGCGATCGGTGCGATCGGCGCATCGGGGAAGCCGGCGCGGGCAAGAGCCGCCCGCAGCAGCCCGGACTTCCATTCGAGATAGGCGTCGTCCCGCCAGTGCTGAAGCGCGCAGCCGCCACAGGCGCCGAAATGCGGACAGGGCGGGGATGCGCGCTCGGGGCT
>DATJTV010000219.1:0-7362 GCA_035503055.1 Acetobacteraceae bacterium | reverse complement strand
GCGACCGCGCTTTTGCTCATGGAGATGCTCGAGCGGCCGCTGCTGATCGAGGGCGCGGCCGGCGTCGGCAAGACCGCGGTTGCGTACGCGCTCGCCGCCCTGCACGAGGCGCGGCTGATCCGCCTGCAATGCTATGAGGGGCTCGACCAGGCGAGCGCGCTCTATGAATGGAACTACCGGCGCCAATTGCTCGCGATCAAGGCGCGCGAGGGCGAAGGTGGGGCGCGGCGCGCCGAGGACATCGAGGACGCCTTGTTCAGCGAGCACTATCTGCTCGAGCGGCCGCTGCTCGCCGCCATTCGCGAGGAACGCAAACCCGTCCTGCTGATCGACGAGATCGACCGCGCCGACGAGGAGTTCGAGGCCTTCCTGCTCGAGCTTCTTTCCGATTTCCAGGTGAGCATCCCCGAGCTCGGCACGATCCGCGCGCGCAGCATTCCCCGCGTCGTGCTCACCTCCAACGCGACGCGCGAGCTTTCGGACGCGCTCCGCCGCCGCTGCCTCTATCATTATCTCGACTATCCGGAGATCGACCGCGAGGTGGCGATCCTCCGCGCCCGTCTGCCTGGCCTTGGGATCGACCTCGCGGGCCAGGTCGCGCGCCTGCTCGCCGCGATCCGGAAGGAGCAGCTCAGGAAAATCCCGGGCGTCGCCGAGAGCCTCGACTGGGCGGCCGCGCTGCTCGGGCTCGGCGTCGGCGGCCTCGCCGATGCGCCCGAAGTGCTCTACGAGACGCTGGTCTGCGTGCTGAAGACGCACGAGGACCGGGCGCAGATCGATCGCGCGACCTTTTTGCGGCTTGTGGCGAAGGTGGCGTGATGGCGGCGACGGCGGAGGCCCTGATGGCAAGGCGCATCGCCGCCTTCTCGGCGACGCTGCGCGACGCGGGCTTCAACGTCGGGCTGCCCGAAAGCGAGGACGCGGCGCGCATCCTCGCCTCCGCGCTCGCCCGCAACGCAACCACCTTGCGCCCCGCGCTCCGCGCGCTCTTCGCCGGAAGGCGCGGCGAGTGGGAGCGGTTCGATGCGATCTTCGACGCTGCCTTCCTCGGGCGCCGCCTGCGCCAGGCGGTACGGACGAGCGGCACCCCGCCCGCGCCAGGGCCGCGCAGCTTGCGCGAGCTCGGCAGGGGTGGCGGCGGGAAGCGGCGCGAGGAGGTGACCGAGGCCGGGCCGCCTGACGGGGGCGAAATCCCGGGCGATGGCGTCGGAATGGCGGGCGGCGCCTCGTCGTCGGAGGGCAGCGCGGCGCGCGATTTTCGCCCGCTCGCCGATCCGGACGCGCTCGCCGCAGCGGAGGCGGTCGCGCGCGATCTCGCCGCCGAACTCCTCGCCTGCAACGCACGGCGCCGGCGCCGGGCCCGTCGCCACGGCAGGCTCGATCTGCGGCGGACCATCCGCGCAAGCCTCGGCCATGGCGGCACGCCCTTCGCACTCGCCTGGCGCCGCCCGCGACCGCACCCGCTCCGCATCGCGCTGCTGATCGACGTCTCCGGCTCGATGGCGCCGCACACGCCGCTTTTTCTTCGCCTGGCACTCGGGTTCGTGCGCAGCGCCGCGCGCACCGAGGTTTTTCTTACGCACACGCGCCTCGTCGCGGCCTCTGAGGCGATGCGCGATCGCGACCGCTTGCGCGCGCTCGACCGGCTGACGCTGCTCTCCAAAGGGGTCGGCGGCGGGACGCGCCTCGGCGAATGCCTCGCCGAGTTCAACCGCCACCACGCGCCGCGCGCGCTCGCCGGGCGTGCCGTCTGCCTCATCGTCTCGGACGGCTACGAGACCGGCGATCCTGCGCTGCTCGGACGCGAGATGGCGGCGCTGCGCCGCCGCTGCCGCCGCCTCGCCTGGCTCAACCCCGCCGCGCTCTCGCCCGGCTACGCGCCGATCGCGCGCGGGATGCAGGCCGCCATGCGGCATCTCCGCCTGTTCGCCGCCGCGGGCACGCTCGAAAGCCTCGCTGCGCTGGCCGAGCCGTTCGGCCGGCTCTGATCGGCACGCTCAAGACCGAGCGCGGCGTACGCAGAAGGGCGTATTCGCGCCCGCCCGCCGAAGCTCCGACTATGGCAGGTCTCGTCTCTGCTCACCCGACCAAGGAGCGAACCTTGCCCGACACCCTGATCAAGGTCGATCTGTCGCAGTCGCCGTACGAGAACGACATGATCCACAACCGCTGGCACCCGGAGATCCCGATGGTGGCGACGGTGAAGCCCGGCGATGACTTCATCGTTGAGTGCTATGACTGGACCGGCGGCTTCATCAAGAACGACGAATCCGCCGCGGACGTGCGCGACATCGATCTCAGCACGGTGCACTTCCTGAGCGGACCGATCGCCGTCACCGGCGCCGAGCCCGGCGACCTCCTGGTGGTGGACTTCCTCGATATCGGCGCATTTCCGCACAATTCATGGGGCTTCAACGGGTTCTTCTCGAAGAAGAACGGCGGCGGCTTCCTCACCGACCATTTCCCGCTCGCCCAGAAATCGATCTGGGACATCCATGGGCTGTTCGCGAGCTCCCGCCATGTTCCCGGCGTCAGCTTCGCCGGCCTCGTCCATCCCGGCCTGATCGGCTGCCTGCCGGACCCGCGCCTGCTCGACACCTGGAACGCGCGCGAGAAGGCACTGATCGCCACCAACCCCACCCGCAACCCGCCCCTCGCCAACCCGCCCTTCGCGCCGACCGCCCATATGGGAAGGCTCGCGGGCGAGGCGCGCGACGCGGCGGCCGCGAGCGGCGCGCGCACCGTGCCGCCGCGCGAGCACGGCGGCAATTGCGACATCAAGGACCTCTCGCGCGGCGCGCGGGTTTATTTCCCGGTCTATGTGGACGGTGCGGGGCTTTCGGTCGGCGATTTGCATTTCAGCCAGGGCGACGGCGAGATCACCTTCTGCGGCGCGATCGAGATGCCGGGCTGGATCCATCTCCGGATAACCAGCCTGATCAAGGGCGGCATGGCCAAGTACGGGATCAAGAACCCGATCTTCAAGCCGAGCCCGATCACGCCCAACTACAACGACTACCTGATCTTCGAAGGCATCTGCGTCGACGACGCCGGCACGCAGCATTACCTGGACGTTTTCGTCGCCTACCAGCAAGCCTGCCTCAACGCCATCACCTACCTCAAGAAGTTCGGCTACAGCGCCGCCCAGGCCTATGCGATCCTCGGCACCGCGCCGGTCCAGGGCCATATCAGCGGCGTCGTCGATATTCCGAACGCCTGCGCCACGCTCTACCTGCCGACCGAGATCTTCACCTTCGACATCTATCCGGGCGCCGACGGCCCGACTACGATGGTGCCCGCGGGGCCGGACGTGCTGATCGCCCCGGATACCTGACGGGACGCTCTCCATGCCGAGCTACGACTACGCCTGCCCCGCCTGCGGGCCGTTCACCGCCTCGCGCCCGATGGCCGAATACGATCGGCCGCTCGCCTGCCCCGGCTGCGGCGCCGATGCGCCGCGGGCGATCCTCGGCGCGCCCTTCCTCTCGGGGATGGACGGGGCGCGCCGCGCCGCCTTCGCGGTGAATGAACGGAGTGCGGACTCCCCGCGCCGCGCAACCCACGCGGCCGGGTGCGGGTGCTGCGCGCCGCGCCGGCTCAGCGCCGACGACGCCGGGGTGAAGTCCACCGCATCGCGTCCCTGGATGCTCGGCGGCTGACCCCAGGGGCTCCGCCCCCGGGACCCCCGCTGGGGCCTGGAGGCCCCAGACCCCCGAATCTTTTAAGGAATGGATTGCAAAGGCTCCGCCTTTGCCGGGGAGTCCGAGGGGCAGAGGGCAGAGCCCCTCGGTGGGGGTCGGGCACCCAACGGCGGGTCCCCAACGCGCATTGCGCGTTGGGACCTGTCCAGGGGGCAAAGCCCCCTGGACCCGCGCCGCTACGCCGTTGCCGCCTTGCACATGTCGTGGCACTTCGCCTCGAGCGAGCAGCAGAGCGAACAGATATTGCCCTTATGGAAGGGGCATCCGGTCATGTCCTCGCGTTCGTACTCGTAGCCGCAGGCGACGCAGTTCATCACGTCGTGGTGCACCCCGGCGTGATAGTTCGGATCCCGCGCGAGATAGTATTTGCCCTTGGTGATGATCGCCAAGATCGGTGAGAGCACGAAGGCGAGGCCAAGCGCGATGAAGGCCGAGTAGGCCTGGGCCGCCGGCCCCAGCAGGCCGAAGAAGGCGATCACGGACACCACCGAGCCCACCATCATCGAGCCGAAGCCCACGGGGTTGAAGTTGTAGAGATGCGCGCGCTTGAACTCGAGATAGCTCGGGCTCAGCTTGAGCAGCGGCTTGTTGATGATGAGGTCCGCCGTCACCGCGCCGATCCACGCCACCGCGACGTTCGAGTAGAAGCCGAGGATCTTGCCGAGGACGGAGAACATGTTGAGCTCCATCAACGTCAGCGAGATGGCGACGTTGAAGAAGATGTAGACGACCCGTCCCGGATGGGCGTGCAGCAGGCGCGAGAAGAAGTTGGACCAGGAGAGCGAGCCGGAATAGGCGTTGGTGACGTTGATCTTGATCTGCGAGAGGATGACGAAGAAGGTCGCGACCGTGAGCGCGAGGAAGCCCTCGCCGAAGATGTAGTGGTAGCCGGTGAGGTACATCTGGATCGGCTCGTTGGCCGCGGCGAGGGGGGTGCCGTGCGCGACCGCGAGCGAGGCGAAGAACGAGCCCATGAGCTGCTTGGCGCCGCCGAGGATCACCCAGCCGGGCCCCGCGCCGATCACCGCGAGCCACCATTTGAAGGAGTTGGCGCGCGTCTTGTCGGGCATGAAGCGCAGATAGTCCGCCTGCTCGCCGATCTGCGCGATGAGCGAGAGCGCGATCCCGGCGGCGGTGCCGAAGAGCAGCGGGTTGAAGCCCGATTTGCTCGGCGACTGGCCCGCGAAGCTCACCCAGTCGGTGAGCGAGTGCGGGTCCATCGTCAGCACCGCGACCGGCGGGGCGAAGAGCAGCAGCAGCCAGAGCGGCTGCGTCCAGACCTGGAGCTTGGAGAGCAGCGTCATCCCGAACACCACCAGCGGGATGATGAGCAGCGAGCCCAGCGCGTACCCGATCGGCAGCGGAATGCCGAAATAGAGGTGGAACGCCTGGGCCATGATCGAGCCCTCGAGCGCGAAGAAGATGAAGGTGAACGAGGCGTAGATGACGGAGGTGATGGTCGAGCCGAGATAGCCGAAGCCCGCGCCGCGCGTCAGCAGGTCCACGTCCACGTTGTATTTGGCGCAATAGTACGCGATCGGAATTCCCGTGAGAAAGATGATCACGGCCGCCGCGATGATGCCCCAGAAGGCGTTGGCGAACCCGAATTGCACGGCAAGCGAGCCGCCGATCGCCTGGTCGGCGAGGTAGGCGATGCCGCCGAGGGCGGCCGAGAACACCGCATACTCGGACCAGGTGCGAAAGCTCTTCGGCGCGTAGCGCAGCGAGTAGTCTTCGAGGACCGGGTTGTTGACCAGCTTGTTGTACGATCGTCGCGGGGCAAGTCCCGCCGTGATGTCCGACATCGCGCAGCTCCTTGGCTGTGGCGTGATTGAGCCGCGTGTACTCTAGGAAGTTGCGAAGTTCGCTCGTATCAGGCGTTTGGCGTATGCGCCCGCGTCGCGCGCCAGCACAGAATGTGCGAAGGGGGAACGAGCCCGGCGAGCGAGGCGATCGCGGCTCGGGCGACGGCAGGGCTGTCGAAGAACTCGATCGCGAGCGGCAGGTCCGAGACCATGCGCAGGATATCCGTCTCGTCGACCTCGCCGCTCTCGTCGAGGCCGGCGATGCCGCGGAAGACGACGAGCCACCCGACCCGATGCTGCGTGCCGAGCAGGCTCAGCACTTCCCGCATCAGGCTCTTGCGCCGTCCGTGCTCGGCCTCGTGCAGATAGATGCGCACGACCAGAACCTCGCCGTCCGCCGCTTCCTCGTCCGCCATCCTGTCCTCCGGGAAGGCCCGCCTACAGCTCGACCGCGAGCCAGGCTCCGGCGAACGCGCATAGCACGCCGAGGCCGAGCGAGAGCCCCATATAGAGCACCGCCTTGCCGGCCTCTCCTTGCACCAGCAGCAGACGGGACTCCATCGCGAAGGTCGAAAATGTCGTGAAGCCGCCGAGCCCGCCGGTGAGGATGCCGGTGCGGAAGATCGGCGAGACGGTCAGCCGCTCGAGGGTGGCGACGAAGAGGAACCCCATCAGGAACGAGCCCAGCAGGTTGATGCTGAGCGTGGCGTACGGGAAGTCCCGCCCGAAGATGCTCTGCACCAGGTTGGTCATCGCATAGCGGCTCCAGCAGCCGATTGTGCCGCCGACCGCGATCGCGAAATACGTCAGCATGCGTTCCGCCCAATTCTCACGCCACGTGACGAAAGCGCGCGCCACCGCCGGCCCTGCCCAGGCCTCGCGCGCCTTCGCCGCCGGCACGGTCTCCGCCTCTCCCCGCAGACTGAGCTCGTTCTCGGATTCACTCATGCGCCGGGCCGGGAACCGAATGGGGGGGACTCCCGGGCAAGGCTCGCCCGGCACGGCGCCGTCTGCCATACGCCAAATGCCGCATATCGCCCCGGCGCCCGGCGCCGCTAGCGTTGCCCCAAATCCCGGCTGAGGAGCCCCGCCCATGATGCACGGCGATATATCGAGCAGCGCCGACACGGTCGGCGTGGCGGTCGTCAACTACAAGATGCCGCGCCTGCACACCAAGGCGGAGGTGCTGGCGAACGCGCGTGCCATCGCCGAGATGCTAGTCGGAATGAAGGCCGGGCTGCCGGGCATGGACCTCGTGATCTTCCCCGAATACAGCACGCACGGCATCATGTACGACAAGGAGGAGATGTTCGCGACCGCCGCGGCGATCCCCGGCGAGGAAACCGAGATCTTCTCAGCGGCCTGCAGGCGTGCGCATGTCTGGGGCGTCTTCTCGCTCACCGGCGAGCGCCACGAGTTCCATCCGCAGAAAGCGCCCTACAACACGCTTGTCCTGATCGACGATCAGGGCGAGATCGTCCAGAAATACCGCAAGATCATGCCCTGGACGCCGATCGAGGGCTGGTACCCGGGCGATTGCACCTATGTTTCCACCGGGCCGAAGGGGCTGAAGATCAGCCTCATCATCTGCGACGACGGCAATTACCCGGAAATCTGGCGGGATTGCGCGATGCGCGGCGCCGAGCTGATCGTCCGCTGCCAGGGCTATATGTACCCGGCCAAGGACCAGCAGGTGCTGATGGCCAAGGCGATGGCCTGGGCCAACAATGTCTATGTCGCGGTCGCCAACGCCTCAGGCTTCGACGGCGTCTATTCCTATTTCGGCCACTCCGCGATCATCGGCTTCGACGGGCGCACGCTCGGCGAGTGCGGGACCGAGGAGAACGGCATCCAGT
>DATJTV010000218.1:0-2071 GCA_035503055.1 Acetobacteraceae bacterium | reverse complement strand
GAACTCGGCGCGGCGCCGGAGGCGAAGGGGCGGGCGCGGCATCGCGCCTCAAGCGGAAAGGCGCTTGCGGCCCTTGGCGCGACGGTTGGCCAGGACCCTCCGCCCGCCCTTGGTCGCCATCCGCGCGCGGAACCCGTGCCGGCGCTTGCGGACGAGCGTGGAGGGTTGGTAGGTGCGCTTCACGGGTCGTCTCCGCTTGTCTCGGGGCCGCGCCATCAACAAACACGGGGCGCCCGGAGGCGACCCCGTTGCGGGCTGCGGCTTATTAGGGGCGGGCAGGCGGGCGCGTCAATCGCAGTGCGTCAATTGCGGCAGGCTCCGAAGCCGCCGACGTCGCGTATAAGCGCCATGCGCATGTCCCGATTTGCCCGGTTCTGGCCTCTCCTGCTGCTGGCGCTGGCGATTGCGGCGGCGTGGAGGCTCGGTGTCGCCGACAAAATCTCCTTCCCCGAGCTGGCCCGCCGCCAGGACGATCTCAGGCTGCTCGTTGCCCACCGGCCGTTCGCGGCAGCCGCTCTCTATGTCGGGCTCTATGCGGCGGCGGTCGCGCTCTCGTTGCCCGGCGGGGCGGTGCTCACCTGCGCCGGCGGGCTCCTCTTCGGCACCTGGCTCGGGGGGGCGCTCGCCGCCGTTGGCGCCACGGCCGGCGCGGTTCTTCTTTTCCTCATCGCCCGCACCGCGCTCGGGCCGCTGATCGCACGCCACGCGGCGGCGGTGATCGAGCGGATCCGCCCCGGTCTCGAGCGCGACGGCTTCAGCTATCTCCTCGCACTCCGCCTGATCCCGGCCTTCCCCTTCTGGCTCGTCAATCTCGCCCCGGCGCTCGTCGGCATGCGGCTCGCCCCCTACGCGGCCGCAACCGTGCTCGGCATCCTCCCTGCGACCTTCGTCTTCGCCTCGATCGGCGCGGGCCTTTCGGCCGTGCTCGCAGCCGGCCGCACCCCCGACCTCTCGCTCATCCTCTCGCCCGCCGTGCTTGGCCCGCTGGTGGCGCTCGCCCTCCTTTCCCTGCTGCCGATCGCCTGGCGGCGCTGGAAGTTCCGCCATGGCTGATTTCGACCTTGCGGTGATCGGGGCCGGCGCGGCCGGCCTCGCGGTCACCGCCGTCGCCGCCCAGCTCGGGCTTCGGGTCCTGCTCGTCGAGCGCGAGCGGATGGGCGGCGACTGCCTGAACGCCGGCTGCGTGCCGAGCAAGGCGCTCCTCGCCGCTGCCCATGCCGCCGCCGGTGCCCGCGCCGCCGGCCGGTTCGGCATCCGCCTCCCGCCGCCCGAGATCGACTGGGACGCGGTCTCCGCCCACGTCGCCGGCGCCATCGCCGCGATCGCGCCCAACGATTCCGAGGAACGCTTTCGCGGCCTCGGCGCGACCGTGCTCAGGGCCGAAGCCCACTTCGTCGCCCCCGGGGCGATCGCGGTGGAGGGGCGTCGGATCACCGCCCGCCGCTTCGTCATCGCCGCCGGCAGCCGGCCTGCGGTGCCGGCGATCCCCGGCCTCGATCAAGTGCCCTTCCTAACGAACGCCACGCTTTTTGGCATCCCCGGCCCCCCGGGACATCTCCTCATCCTCGGCGGCGGGCCGGTCGGGCTCGAGATGGCCGCGGCGCACGCCGCGCTCGGCTGGGAGGTGAGCCTGGTCGAGGCCGCGACGATCGCGGCGCGCGAGGACCCCGAGCTGGTCGCGGGCCTGCGCGAGGCGCTCATCGCCGCCGGCGTGCGGCTCTTCGAGGGGGTCCCGGTCGCCGCCGTGGAACCCGGCCCCGCGCTCGTGCTCGCGGACGGGAGGCGGATCGCGGGCACGCATCTGCTGATCGCGGCCGGGCGGCGCGCGAACCTCGAAACTCTCGGCCTCGAGGCCGGAAATATCCGCGCCTCCCGTGCGGGCATTGAGACCGACCGTGGGCTCCGCAGCCTCTCCAACCGCCTGGTCTACGCGGTGGGCGACATCGCCGATCCGGCCGGGATCGGGCCGCGCTATTTCACCCATGTCGGCAGCTACCATGCGGGCATCGTCATCCGCCGGGCGCTCTTCCGGCTGCCCGCCCGCATCGATTATCGGGCGCTTCCCCGCGTC
>DATJTV010000217.1:0-10483 GCA_035503055.1 Acetobacteraceae bacterium | reverse complement strand
CCCGGCGTTCCAGCGCTTTGCCTTGCGTCTCGGTGCGGCTTTTGCCCGGCCCATGCCTTTGGCGCGTACGCGCCAAAGGCATGGGCCGGGCAAATGCCGCACCGAGACGCTAGGCATAGCGCTGGAACGCCGGGCGTCAGCCTCGCTGCCGGGTCGGGCAAAACGTCAGCGGGTCTGGGGCCTCTGGGCCCCAGCGGGGGGTGCAGGGGGGCGGAGCCCCCCTGGCCTGCGGTTACCCAGGCGGTGTCCAGCCGAGCGGGGCGAGGGTGAATCCGTCGAACGCGAAGGCGGGTGCCACGACGCATGAGACGAGCGTCCAGGCTCCGAGCGTGCGGGCGCTTTGCCAGCACTCGGCGGGCACGATTCCCTGAAGCGTCTCGTGCTCGGCAAGGTTCGGTCCGAGCCGGAGGGCTGTGCGGGGCGGGGAGAGTTCGAGCGCGAGCGGCGCGCCCGCATGCCAGAGCCAGAGCTCGGCCGCGTCCACCTTGTGCCAGGCGCTTTCCTCGCCGGCGGCGAGCAGGAAAAGGATCGCGCTTGCGGCGCCGCGGCCGCCATCCGCCGGCCGCTCGCGCCAAGTTTCGCGATAGTGCCCGCCCTCGGGATGCGGGGCTAGTCCGAGGGCTTCGACCACCGAATCGGCGCCGAGCCCTTGTGTGGCAACGTCAATCGTCATTCCCTCGGTTCCCGCGACAGGAGATCTGGCAATGGCGGTCAGCGGCCTCCCCCCGTACGACGAGACCAACATCTTCGCGCGCATTCTGCGCGGAGAAATCCCGTGCCGGAAGGTGCACGAGGACGAGCATGCGCTCGCTTTCCACGACATCCATCCGCTGGCGCCCGTACATGTGCTGGTGATCCCGAAGGGGCCCTTCGTGTCGTTCGCGGATTTTTCCGCGCGCGCGACAGAGGCGGAAGTCGCCGGCTTCTTCCGCGCCGTGGGCGCGGTGACGCGGAACCTCGGGCTCGAGGCGAAGGGGTATCGCCTGCTCGCCAACATGGGGCCGGACTCGAATCAGGAGGTGCCTCACTTTCACGTGCACATCTTCGCCGGCCGGCCGCTTGGACGGATGCTGCCGCCCGCATGAGGCGGCGCAGGCAGGCGGGCGCGCTCTACCCGCCGCCGTGCTCCGGCGACGAGTGGACCACGCTGCGCCGCACCGATAGGCTCCGAAGAGCAAAAAAGGGGGAGCCGGGGCTGGTGCCGGATCGCTATGGCTTGCGGCAGGATCGGGTGCACGGTTTCGCCCGGCGGCAAGTTCTGGCGGCCGCAGCCGGTGCGTTCGCCGCGCGGGCGGCCCCGGCGCACGACATTGCCTGGCCGGCGGCGCTGACCATGGGCACCGGCAGCGCCGGCGGCACCTATGCGGTGTACGGCGAGGCGTGGGGCGCCATCGTCGCCGCCGCGACGGGCGTCCACATGCTCTACCGGGCGACCGAGGGGCCGAACGAGAACATCCTGCTGCTCGATCGCCGGGCCATCGATCTCGGGATGACGACGCTCGGCATCGCGCACGAGGCGTGGACCGGCGGCGGCGCCTGGACGGACGGCGTCCGGTTCCGCACTTTCCGGGCGATCTTCCCGATGTACGAAACGGCCTTCCACGGCGTCGCCCGCGCAGAGAGCGGGATCGCCAGCGCGGCCGGGCTTGGCGGCAAGCGGGTTGGCGTCGGGCCCGAATCCGGAACCGGCGGGACCTACCTCCCGCGCATGCTGCAGATCCTCGGGATCGCGGTCGCCGGGTTCCGCTTCGGCAGCTTCTCCGACCTTGCCGACGCCTTCGCCGTCGGCGCGATCGACGCCTGTCTCCTGGCCGCCGGACCGCCGATTCCCGCGTTCACTTCTCTGGCACAGCGGACGAACCTGCGCTTCTTCGGATTCACGGAGCAGGAGGTGGCCCTCCTGGTGCGCGAGCTGCCGGAGCTTTCCGCAACTGAGATCCCGGCCGGCACGTACGCCGGGCAGCCGACGCTTCGCTGTCCGGGGATGTTCAATTTCGCGATCTGCCGGCTGGGCCTGCCGGACAGCCTCGTCTATTCGGTCACCGCCGCGGCGCTCGCGGGCGCGCCCCACATGGCCCGGTTGCTCCCATTGGCGGCGGAGACGGTCGCGCGGAATATCGAGCAGGATCGATTCCTGCCGTTCGATCCCGGAGCGGCACGATACTATCGCCGGCTCGGCTTGACGCTGCCGGACCGGCTGGTGATGGAGTAAGGAATGGCGATAAACGGCGGCGCCGAGGTGGCAATTCAGCTCGAGCACGTGGACAAATGGTACGGCACGCATCAGGTGCTGCGGGACATCTCGCTCACCGTCGGCGGCGGCGAGCGCGTCGTGGTGTGCGGGCCGTCGGGCTCGGGCAAGTCGACGATGATCCGCTGCATCAACCGGCTCGAGACGCACCAGAAGGGCCGCATCGTCGTCGACGGCACTGAGCTTTCCGACGACGCGCGGGCGCTCAATACCGTGCGGCGCGAGGTCGGCATGGTGTTCCAGTCCTTCAATCTCTTTCCGCACCTGACGATCCTCGAGAATTGCACGCTGGCGCCGATCCATGTGCGGCGGATGAAGAAGGCCGAGGCCGAGGCCCTGGCGATGGAGTTCCTCCGCCGCGTGCGCATCCCCGAGCAGGCCGCGAAATACCCGACCCAGCTCTCGGGCGGGCAGCAGCAGCGCGTCGCGATCGCACGCGCGCTCTGCATGCGGCCGAAGATCATGCTGTTCGACGAGCCGACCTCGGCGCTCGATCCCGAGATGATCAAGGAAGTGCTCGACGTGATGATCGAGCTCGCCGAAAGCGGAATGACGATGGTCTGCGTGACGCACGAGATGGGCTTTGCGCGGCAGGTGGCGGACCGCGTGGTGTTCATGGATATGGGCGAGATCGTCGAGACCGGACGCCCCGCCGAGCTTTTCGGCGCGCCGAAGACGGAACGGCTCAAGACGTTCCTGGGCCAGATCCTCGGACACTGACAAGAGTGTCGCCTTCGCCCCAGGCGGCGATGGCGGCGAGCTCCGCCTGCGGAAGGTCCGCGATGATCTCGCGCCGGCCGAGCGTGACTGCGCCGCTCTCGCCGTCGAGCGAGAGCCAGTCCCCCTCGGCGATCTTCCTGCCCGCGATGTGGGCGGAACCTCCATGGTCGTCGAGCTTCAGCTCGCGGCAACCGACCAGGCAGACCTTCCCGAGCCCGCGCGCGACCACCGCGGCGTGGGCCGTGCGGCCGCCGACCGCGGTGAGGATGCCGGCCGCCACCGCGAACCCGGCGACATCGTCGGTCGAGGTCTCGTGCCGGACGAGGATCACCGGATCGCCGGCCGCCGCGAGCGCCTTGGCGCGCGCGCTGTCGAAGGCGACGCGCCCGCTCGCGACACCGGGGGCGGCGGAGATGGCGGTGGCGAGCGGCGGCACGTCATCGGCGAAGCGCGTGATGCGCGCGCTCTCGGGGTCGATCGCATTCCCGCGCTCGCGCGCCGTCGCCCGATCGAGCAACCCCTCGGAGACGAGATCGACGAGGATGCGCAAGGCGGCGCGCGGCGTCCGTTTGGCCGAGCGCGCCTGGAGGAAGAAGAGAGTTCCCTCCTCGACCGTGAACTCGATGTCCTGGACATCGCGGAACTCGCGCTCCAGGCGTGCGGCGCCCGCTGCCAACTCCTTGGCCGCCTCGGGCAGGCGTGCGGCGAGCAGCGCCGCGTCGCCCGGCATGCGTCGCCCGGCCACGACGTCCTCGCCCTGGGCGTCGAAAAGAAAATCGACGTAGAGCTCCTTCGCACCGGTCGCGGGATTGCGGGAAAACGCAACACCCGCGCCCGATCTTCCTCCCGCGTTGCCGAAAACCATGGCCTGCACCGCGACCGCCGTGCCCGCAAGCTCGTCCAGCCGGTTGAGGCGGCGATACTCCTTCGCCCTCTGCGTTTCCCACGAACGATAGACCGCGCGCGCGGCCGAGGCGAGCTGCTCGTGCGGGCTTTCCGGCACCGCGCTTCCCATCGCCTCCGCCGCGATCGCCTGGTACTTCCGCACGAGTCGCTCGAGCGCCTCCGGGTCGAGATCGTCCTCCCGGATTATGTTCTCCGATCGTATCATATCGGACAGGCATTCATCGAACGGCGCCGCCGGCGCGCCGCCCACGATCTCGGCGTAGCCGCGGATGAAGCGGCGGTAGCTGTCCCAGGCGAGGCGCGGATTGCCGGTGAGCCCGATCAGGCCGTGCACGGCTGCCTCATTGAGGCCGACATCGAGGATCGTGTCCAGCATGCCGGGCATCGATTGCGCGGCGCCCGAGCGCACCGAGACGAGGAGCGGCGCACGCGGATCGCCGAAGCGGCGGCCCGTCTCCTCCTCGAGCCGGGCGATACCCGCGTGCAAGCCGCGATCGACCGCGGCGAGCGCGCTCGTCTCGCTCCGGTTGACCGGGCCGCAGAGGGAGGTGGGCAGGACGAACGCGGGCGGCACGGGCAGGCCGAGCCGGCTCATCCGCGAGAGCTGCGCGGCCTTCGCCCCCGCCACTTCCGGGGCGAGCGGCTCGGCACCGCCCGCGATGAAAAGCGGCACGGTGCCCGTCATGCCGAAAGATCCTCGAGCACGCGGTCGCGCAGCATGAGCGCCGAATGGGAGAGCCGGTCGGTCGCGGTCTCGAGCGCGCGCGCAAGCTCGAGGCTGAGAACGAGCGATTTCGCATCCTCCCGCGGCGCCAGCATCACCGTCGCGAGCATGTCGCGCTCCGCCGCGTCGGCGCTGCGCTCCGCCACCACGACCTGATCGATCGCCTGCAGGGCGGCGACCGCGTCCGCCCGCTCGCCCTGCGGCAGCCGCGACGCCGCTTCCACGGCGCGCACGAGATGCCCCGCACTTTCCAGCACGATGGTCGAGAGCCGTGCCAAGGGCGCCACATCGAGCGCGGCCTCGTCGGGCGCCGGCACGAGGCTCAGGAGAAACGCGCAATCCTCGAGCGCATCGGTGCTGTTCTCGATCTCGTCGATCAGCGGGCGAAGCTTGCCCGCCTCGCGGATGCGCGCCGCGACCTCGCGCGCGGAGAGCGTGAGCCCGTCGGCCTTCTCCTCGATCGCCTTGGCGCGCGCGGCGAAGGCACGGCGCTCCTCCGGGCCAGTCAGCCCGGGCACGGCCAGGATGTCCGCGATCCTGCCCGCGAGCATCCGTGTGAGGCCGAGATGGCGGACGAGAACCGTGAGCACGGAGCCTTCGGCGGTCTCGAAACGATGCGCGAGGTCGGCCTGGATCTCGTCGCGGATCAGCCGCGCCGTTCGCCCCGCGGCGAGGCCCTGGCTGGTATCGCGCAGCACGTGCTCGAGGAACTGCACGCACTCCGCGGTGCCCAGCGCGGTGTCGAGCCGCGCTCCGTAGGGAATGCGCCCCGTGGCGGCGCGCTGGACGGTATCGAACACGAGGTCGGCGCCGCCAAGCTCGAGGAAGGCGCGGTGCCCGAAATCATGCTCGGCCGCCCAGGACAAGAGGCCGAACGCCGCGCTCTTGCCGACGAAGGTTTGCAGCGCCTTGCGCGCCTTGTTCCAGTCGATCAGGAAGACGAGCCGCGAGCCGAGGAATTCGAGGAAGCGCTCGAGCGCCGCCTCGTCGGCGGCTTCATGGCGGCCGGTGAGCAGGTAGAAATGCTCCCCGCCCAGCTCCCCTTCCGGCTTGTCCCCAAGCGGCGTCCAGGCAACCACCTCGCGGGCGAAGAGGCAGACGAAGAACTTCGCGCGAATGTGGTGGACGTCGGTGTAGGTGATCGTCACCGCCTCTGGCTCGACATGGACGACGAGCACGTGCGCCTCGGTCGTGCCGATATCGTTCTGGATGGTCAGCCGCCCGCCGGCGCGGACCGCGGTCGTGCCGAGGCCGGGGTGGCCGAAGGCGAGCGGGGCGGTGCGATTGAGCCCGCGCATGAAGGATTTCACGCGCCTTCGATCTTCTTCCGCGAGGCCGTGCACCCGCGCCCCGTCCAGCGTCTCGACCGCGGTCTCGGCGGCCAGGCGGTTGAGCGCCTTGTGCAGGTCCATCACGAGCAGATGGAGGCTCTCCGGCCCATCCGGGCTCGCGGAGGT
Organism: Acetobacteraceae bacterium; assembly: GCA_035503055.1. GTDB lineage: Bacteria > Pseudomonadota > Alphaproteobacteria > Acetobacterales > Acetobacteraceae > JAKAWQ01. The sequence continues at coordinate 4,425 of DATJTV010000217.1, read as the reverse complement.
CAGCCCCTCGATATCGGCGAGCCCGAGCGTGTCGCCCGCCGCAACCGGAATGGATTTCTCCACCGCCTCCACGCGCCGCGCGAGCACGCCGCCCGTGTCCGCGCCCGCGGCCTCGAGGGGTGCCAGCATGGCGGCGAGATCGCTCGCGATGGGAAGAAGGAGCGCATCGGCGCCGGGCAGCAGAAGCTTCCCCGGTCCGACCGCGCGCGCCCCGGCGATCAGCCGGTCGAGCGCCGGGTCGGCGAGCCCGGAAGCGCGCCGTTCCGGGCCGAAGTCGCGCGGCTGGCGGCCGGGCATCGCGGCCTGCACCGAAGCTTCCTGGAGAAGGCTCATGCGGAGCTTGAGCCGGTCGTTGGCCTCCAGCGCCTCGCCCAGCAGCGAGGGCAGCAGGACCGCCCGCTCGCCCAGTCGCTCGACAACCGCGATCTTCGCCGTCACGTCCGCCCCCTTCCGGCCTCGCTCCAGAGGCCGCAAGCATGCCGGTGGGCGGCGCGGTCGGGATTGCGTTAGATCAGGCGCGCCGCACCCTTCACGGAACGGCAACAATCCCGCGCCCCGCCTGGCAGCGCCGCCTCGTCGGCGGGGGGGCAGGTGGCGGGTATCTCCTTCAGCCGCCCGAGCAGCCAGCGCCCGGCCGGGCCGGGTGGCGCGTCCGTGAGGTAGATCGCGGACATCGGCATGAGCTGCCCGCCGGGCGGCGCATCCTCGATCGCGATCGCAACCAGGGAGCCGCGGGCGAGGTCCTCGCGCACCAGGAAGAGCGGCATGCCTCCGAAGCCGAGGCCGGCGCGGAGGAAGGCGTGCTTGGCGCCGAGATCGGCAAGCCGCCAGGTCTTCGGCGAAAGCACCCCGAACTCCTGCCCCTCCGATAGAAGCGAGCGGTCGGTCAGCACGAGCTGGACGTGCCGGGCGAGGACGGTGGTCGGGATCGGCTGGGGGCGGGAGGCGAGCGGGTGGCCGGGCGCCACAACAACGCCGAAGGGCACCGCAAGCAACCGCACGCGGGTCAGCTCCGGGGGCGCGAGCGGCAGCGAGCCCATCACGCCCAAGGCGCAGGTCCGATCGAGCACCGGCTGCACCACCGCGCCGAGGGCCTCGACATAGAGCCGGAGCGGTATCGCCGGGAAACGAGCCTGGAAGGCGGAGACGGCCAAGGTGAGGATCTCGATCGGGAACATCACATCGACGACCACGGAGAGCTCCGGCTCGAGGCCGCCGGCAAGACCGCTTGCCCGCGCCTTGAAGAGATCCATGCCGCCGGCGACGGCGCGCGCGTCGGCAAGCAGCGCCCGGCCCGCGTCGGTGAGGACCGGGTAACGGCGGGTCCGCTCGAACAGCTTCAGCCCGAGCTGGAGCTCGAGATTGGCGACCGTGTGGCTGACCACCGACTGCGCGCGCCGGAGGCGCCGGCCGGCAGCGGAGAAACTTCCCGCGTCGGCGGCGGCGATAAAGGTGCGGAGCTGGTCGAGCGAGACGCCGTCGAGCACCTATCTTTTCCCACGATGGTTCCTATCGAAAAGTATAGGCTAGCGCGCTGCACGTGACGACTCCAATTGGTCCTTATGTCGAGCGGAGGACCACGGAGATGAACCTGCTGCATGTTGATTCGAGCATCCTGGGCGCGGGCTCGGTGAGCCGCGCGCTTTCCGCGGAGATCGTCGCCGCCCTCCGCACGCACCATCCCGACGCTACGGTGACCTACCGCGATCTCGGGGCGGCGCCGGTCGCCCATCTGACGGGCGCGCATCTGGCCGCCGCTCAGGGCGCGGCGCCCGAGGCACCGTCCCTTCAGCGGGACCTTGCCGCCGGCCAGGCGGCGCTCGAGGAATTCCTGGCGGCCGACATCGTCGTCATCGGCGCGCCGATGTACAATTTCGGGGTCCCGAGCCAGCTCAAGGCGTGGATCGACCGGCTCGCGGTGGCGGGCAAGACGTTCCGCTATTCCGAGCAGGGTCCCGAGGGGCTCGCGGGCGGCAAGAAGGTCATCGTCGCCTCCTCGCGCGGCGGCTTCTACGGACCGGACACGCCTGCTGCCTTCCTCGACCACCAGGAGAGCTATCTGCGCGGCATCTTCGGCTTCTTCGGGATCACCGACGTGAGCTTCGTCCGCGCCGAGGGGGTCAATCTCGGGCCGGACAAGCGCGAAGCGGCGATCGCGGCCGCGCGCGAGGACATCACGCGCCTTGCCGCCTGAGCGAGCGGGCGCGCCGGGGAGATATATGGCCGGACTATTCCCGCACCTCAGCCGCCTCATCGAATTTATATGCCCATCCGCTCATCTTCCCCGCGTCATGAGCACCGGCCGAGCACCGGCCGGCGCGCGGAGAATGGAGCGAGCACAGAATGTCCGTCGGCAGCGATGCTTTGGGATGGGTCCGGCCCACGGCGCTCACGGCGCGGCCGCAGCGTCCTTCCTGGCATCTGCTGCCCGCCGGCTGGCGCCTGTTCCGCTCGATGGCGCCGTGCGACGAACTTGTGATCGCCCGTTATGGGGCGGTCGAGGTCCGTCGCGTTCCGGCCGGCTTCGCCGCCGTGACCTCCGTCAAGGGCGAGAGGCTCGCGGCCGCCAGAACCGCGTTCGGACGCGTCGCGGACTATGCCGAGGGCCGCAACCGCGGGTCCGTCCGCCTCGCCACACGCGGGCCGGTGACGCAGGTCTCCGCGGCCGCGCCATCGGCTCGGGGCCGATGGCGGGTGAGCGTTCCGATCGCGGGCGCGACCGGCGCGCTGGTTGCATCCGCCGCTGGCGGCGGCAAGGTCCGGATCGAGCCGGAGGCAGCCAGGACATTGGCCGTCGTTCGCGTCTCCGCCCGCCCGACCCCCGCACTGATGGCAAGCGCCGAGGCCGCCATTTTCCGCGCAATTCCGCCCGGCACCTGGGCGGCGGACGGCCCCGCGCTGATCCGGATGCATTCCCCGCCGCGCAGCCGGCTGCTGGGCGGCTGGTTCGAGGTCGCCGTTCCGCTCGCACCTCTCCGGGAGGACGTTCCGGCCTGACGTGCAGGCCCTGGAACGAAGCCGGCGAGGCGGTATGATCCGAAGGTGACGTTGCCGCATCGATGAACGAAATCGCGGAGGATCCGGAGGCTGCGGGAGAATTCCGGATCACCCGCCAGGCGCTCCGGGACGGCTCGCTGCTCGCCAGGATGCGCGCGCTCAGGCTGCCGGGCCTCGCCATCCGAAGCGACGCGGAAATCGAGGCCTCGCTCGACGCCGCGCTCGCCGCCCACCCGCCCGGAACCGATGCCTTCGTGTTCGGCTACGGCTCGCTGATGTGGAACCCGGCGTTCCTTTTCACCCAGCGTCATCTTGCTACCCTCCACGGCTGGCATCGGCGCTTCTGCCTGCAAATGCCGTTCGGCCGCGGCACGCCGGAGCGGCCCGGGCTGATGATGGCGCTCGATCGCGGCGGCTCGTGCCACGGCGTCGTCTTCCGCATCGAAGCCGCGCGGGTGCGCGAGGAGCTCCTCCTCGTCTGGCGGCGCGAGATGTCGGGCACCGCCTATCGCGCGCGGTGGGCAACGGTGCGGACCGCGGCTGGCAACGTCCGGGCAGTGGTGTTCGTCGTCAACCGCGCGCATCCGCGCTACCTCGGCAAACTGACCGAAGAGGAGATCGCCGCCACGCTCGCCCACGCGACCGGCCCACTCGGCAGCGGCGCCGCCTATCTCAGGCAATCCATCGCCGCGCTCGCCTCGCTCGGCGTCGTGGATCATGGGCTCGAGCGGCTCGCCTCCGACGTCGCGCGGCGGGCGGCCTCGACCTGAGGGCGGCATCGTCTTGCGCGAGGATCGTGTATCGCTAGAGCGTGATGACCGAAGGCGGAATCGAGGCCCCCGCGAACTCGTTCGCGGGGATCCCGGCGCCGTAGGCCTGAATCACGCGATAAAACAATGGCCTAGAGCGGGATGGGTGAGCGCGAGCGACCCCATCCCCCTCTCGCCCTCCGTTGTGCATTTTGTGAGTCCGAGACGTAACATATTATATCAAATGTAACACTCTTATCCCCGCACGACGCGCCGCGGCGGCAAGCGGCCTCAGGTTACAAATGTGACTCCAACCCTTGGCGTGCAGCATCGAATGCGCGAACGTTCTTGCGAATCGCCGTTGATTGGACTTGCCGGCGGCGCAACCCTCGCTTCCTTGCGCGGGGCGCGGCGCGCGGCATCACGAGGCGGCGCTCACCGGCGAGCCGCGGCTGCGCGGATGACCGGGCGCCAGCCTCCGGCAGTGGGGAATCTCGGCAGGCGATCCGCTCAGCCCAGCGCCTTGCGCGCCGGCCCTTGCTTCAACGCGGCCCGTATCTCGGCGAACTGGGTAGGGGGGAGATACATCCCGAGGACCTCGAAGGGCGCGCCGTCGGCGCGGATTTTTCCTTGGTCGAGCCACATCAGGCGCGTGCACCATTCGGCAAGGATCGCGGGC
>DATJTV010000216.1:0-7167 GCA_035503055.1 Acetobacteraceae bacterium | reverse complement strand
TGATCGCCCAGGCGACCGGGGCGGCGAAGCGCTTCGACAGCGTGGTTGCCGCCTATCACGGCGCCCGCCAGGCGACGCTCGAGCGAATTTATATCGAGACCATGCAGGACGTGCTCGGCAACGCGTCGACCGTCGTGGTGGGAAGCGGCGTCAAAGGCGTGCTCCCGATGCTGCCGCTGACCGGCCCCGAGGCGGCGCCCGGCGTGGCCGCGGTCAAGCCGGCGGGCGCGCCGTCGGGCGGCGCGACGCCGGCTCCGCCACCGGTGCCGGGACAGGCGCCGGCGCCGGCCACGGATCCGGGCCAATGAGGCGGTTTTCCCTTGCCGTGGTGGCCGTCATCGCGCTGATCGTGGTGGTGGGCGTGCTGGGGGGTCTCTATACCGTCCGCCAAACCGAAGAAGCCCTCATCACCCAGTTCGGCAAGCCGGTTGCGGTGATCACCGCGCCGGGCTTGCACTTCAAGGCACCCTTCGTGCAGACCGCGATCCTCTTCGACAAACGGCTGCAGACGGATGCCTTCCCCGCGGAGGAGCTGATCCTCGGCGATCAGAAGCGGCTGATCGTCGACGGCTTCGTCGAGTACCAGATCGTCAATCCACTGGCGTACTATCAGTCGGTCGGGCCATCGCAGGACGCGATCCTGCAGCGGCTGGACGCGGTGGTCTCGGCGGCGGTGCGCAACGAGCTGGCCGGGGTCGACATGGTGACGGTGCTCTCCTCGGCGCGCACGCACATCCTCGAGCGGATCCTCGCCAATGTGCGCACCGGGATGGACGGGTTCGGCGTGCAGGTCGTCGATGTCCGGCTCACGCGCACCAATCTGCCGGTGCAGAATACCGAGGCGGTGCTGGCGCGGATGCGTTCGGAGCGCGAGCGGGTCGCGGCCGAGCTTCGCGCGACAGGCGACGAGCAGTCGCTCACGATCAGGGCCGACGCCGACCGCCAGCGGACCGTGCTACTGGCCGACGCGCAGGCCCAGGGTTCCGCCCTGCGTGGCGAGGGCGAGGCCGAGGCGATCGGTATCTACGCCAAGGCGATCGAGAGGGATCCGCGTTTCTATGGCATCTGGCGCACGCTCGAGGCCTATCGCGAGGGTCTGGCCAAGCCCGGCAACCGCTTGGTGCTCAGCCCATCGAGTCCCCTCCTCCATTACCTCGAGGCGGCGCCCGTGGCGGGCGCGGCGCCCCCCAATCCGCCCTCGCAACCCTAAGAGTCGCTTCCCCTTGCCGGGCCACCATCGGCCAGCGCACAATTGCCTCCGGGTTCGGCGCCGCTGGGGCGCCGCCGTACGAGCCTCCCGCAGCGACCCGGCAGGCGTGGCTCGAAGGATTTGAATCTCCATGCGTTTAAGGTTGTTTCTCGCTGCCCCGGCCGCTCTCGTCGGACTGTCGCTTCTCCTCGCGGGCGCGCCCGGCGCGATGGCCGCGACCGGGCCGGCCGCGGCGCCGACGGCGGCGCCTTCATTCCCGGTTCCGCCTAGCTTCGCCGACCTGGCCGCCCGGCTCCTGCCGGCGGTGGTGAATGTCGCCAGCACCGAGACGTTGCCTTCCTCGGGGTCTTCCTCCGGGCCTTCCTCGGGCGATCAGGGGCAGGGAGAGCCGACCCTGCCGCCGCTGCCGCCAGGCTCGCCGCTCCAGAAGTTCTTCCACGACTTCATGAACCACGACCAGGGCGGCAACACGCCGCCGCCGCCCGACCGGCTGCAGAGCCTCGGCTCGGGCTTCATCATCGACCCCTCGGGCCTCATCGTCACGAACAACCACGTCATTGCGGGTGCGCAGCAGATCACCGTGACGATGCATGACGGGACCGTGCTGCCGGCGACGCTGGTGGGGCACGACGAGCGCATGGACTTGGCACTCCTGCGCGTGCGCGCCAAGGGACCGCTGCCGTTTGTCGCGTTCGGCGATTCGGATCATATCCGGGTGGGCGACTGGGTGCTCGCGATCGGCAATCCTTTCGGCCTCGGCGGCACGGTGACGGCCGGCATCGTCTCGGCGCGCGGGCGCAACCTGAACGAGGGCCCGTACGACGACTTCATCCAGACCGACGCGCCGATCAACCGCGGCAATTCCGGCGGCCCGCTCTTCGACATGGCGGGGCAAGTCATCGGCATCAACACGGCGATCTTCTCGCCCTCGGGCGGCTCGGTCGGCATCGGCTTCTCGATCCCTTCCAATATTGCCAAGCCGGTGCTCGCGCAGCTCCGCGAGTTCGGCTATGCCCGCCGCGGCTGGCTCGGGGTGCGCGTCCAGGAGGTCACCCCCGACATCGCCGCGAGCCTTGGCCTGAAGTCGGCCGAGGGTGCGCTGGTCGCCGGCGTCAATGCCGACGGTCCGGCTGACAGGGCGGGCATCAAGGCCGGCGACGTCATTCTTTCGTTCAATGGCCAGAAGGTGAAGGACATGCACGCGCTGCCGCTCATCGTCGCGGAAACGACGATCGGCGCGACCGTTCCGGTGACGGTTTGGCGGCATGACGAGACGGAGACGCTGAAGGCGACCGTGGCCGAGCTCAAGCCGGAGACGACGGCGGCGACCACGCCCGCACCCAATGCAACGCCGCCGGAGACGGCGATCGCCTCGCTTGGCCTCAGCCTGGCACCTCTCTCGGCCAAGGTCCGGGACCAGTATCATCTCGGCGCCGATCAGAAGGGCGTGGTGGTGACCGCGGTGAGCCCGGGCGGCCCGGCGGCCGCGCGCGGCCTCAAGCCCGGCGACGTGGTGCTCGAGGTGCAGCAGCAGGAGGTGAGCTCGCCGGCCGACGTGGTGGACCGGCTCGATGCGGTCCGCCGCGAGGGCCGCCCGTCGGTGCTGATGCTGATCCAGCGGGGCAGTGTGATGAATTGGGTGCCGCTGCCGCTCTCCGGCGCGGGCGGCCCAGGCAAGGTCTCGCCGGGCTAATCGGAAGGATGGCGCCCCGCGTCGACCCGGTACGCTCGGACACGAGCCTGCCCGAAAAGACCGAAGTCGTGGTGATCGGCGGCGGCATCATCGGCACCGCGACCGCCTTCTTCCTCGCACGCAAGGGAGTGCCCGTGGTCCTTTGCGAGAAGGGCGAGATCGGGGCCGAGCAGTCGAGCCGCAACTGGGGCTGGTGCCGGAAGATGGGGCGCGACCCACGCGAGATCCCGCTGGTGGCCGAAAGCCTCCGTCTCTGGGGCGAAATGAACGCGCTGACGGAGGCCGAAACGGGATTCCGCCGGTGCGGGATCGTCTATCTCTGCAAGACCAAGGCCGAGATGGAACGGCGCGAGGCGTGGCTCGAGCATGCGCGCCCCTACCAGCTCGACAGCCGGCTGCTCTCCAGGGCCGATCTCAAGTCCCTCTACCCCGCGATCGAGGGCGAGTGGGCGGGCGGGCTCTACACGCCGAGCGACGGGCGCGCCGAGCCGACCAAAGCAGCACCTGCGATCGCCGAGGCGGCCCGGCGGCTGGGCGCCACCGTTGTTACGCGATGCGCGGTGCGCGGCATCGAGACGACGGGTGGCCGCGTCAGCGCCGCGGTGACCGAGAAAGGACGGATCGCCTGCGAGCGGGTGGTGCTGGCGGGCGGGGTGTGGTCGCGCCTGTTCACCGGGAATCTCGGGCTGCGCCTGCCGCAGCTGCGCGTCATCTCCGCGGTGATGCGCACCGAGAAGCTCGACGGCGGGCCGGAAATCTCCGCGGCAGGCGACGGCTTCGGCTTCCGCAAGCGCATCGACGGCGGCTACACGGTGGCGAGCTGGAGCAACAACCGATTCGAGCTGACACCTGACGCGTTGCGCTTCTTCGCCGATTTCCTCCCTGCGCTCAGGCTGGAGCGCCGGTCGCTGCGCCTGCGCATCGGCCGCTCCTTCATCGACGAGTGGCGGACGAAGCGGCGCTGGGCGCTCGACGAGGAGACGCCGTTCGAGCGCGTCCGCACGCTCGACCCCGCACCCGACGAGGCCATTCTTTCCCAGGCGCGGGAGAATATCGGCACCACCTTCCCGGTGTTCCGCAACATGCGCGTGGCGGAGACGTGGGGCGGGGCGATCGACGTGACGCCGGACGCGGTGCCGGTGATCTCCCCCGTCGATACGGTGCCGGGCTTCTTCATCGCCACCGGCTTCTCGGGGCACGGATTCGGCATCGGCCCGGGCGCCGGCCGACTGGCGGCCGACCTTGTGAACGGCGATGCGCCGGTGGTCGATCCGACGCCGTTCCGCTTCTCCCGCTTCACCGACGGTTCGCGCCCGCAGCCCTCGCCGTTGCTATGAAGACCAAGGGGGCAGAGCGCGCTCGCCTTCCTTGACAGCGCTCGGCGCTTCCGCCTTCATGGGAGCGAGGTGATGGGGTCCACCTTGTAACCGCCCTTGGGGCTGATGACTCCTCCGTTTGAAGTCCGTGCGACGGAGGAGTCTTTGGCGTTCGCTGCCAGGAAGGGAGGGGGGCTCGTGCCGTCGCGATGACCCCCCGCGATATTCTTCTCCAGATCGCGCAGGTGCTGGCTGTGCTGGCGCTGGCGCCGCTGCTGCAGGGCATCGTTCACCAGTTCGAGGAGCGTATCGAGCGCGGGCAAGGGCCGGGGATTTTCCAGCCTTACCGCGACCTCTGGAAGCTGTACCATAAGCGCAACGTCGTGCCGGAGACGGCTTCGTGGCTGTTCTGGGCGGCGCCGATCACCGCCTTCACCTGCATGATGATCGTGCCGATCCTGATTCCGGTGCTCACCAACTATCCCCTGCCGCTCTCCGACATGGGCGATATCCTGGGCGGCGGGCTCATCCTCACGCTCGGCTCGTTCATGATCGTGCTGGCCGGGCTCGACAGCGGGAGCGCCTATGGCGGCATCGGCTCGAGCCGGGCCGTGATGGTGACGATCCTTGCCGAGCCCACGCTGATCCTCGTCTTCATCGGGATCACGCTGCTCGCCAAGGCGATGCTGCCCTTCGTCGTCAACCACCTGCTCGTTGCCAGCGCCGCGGCGTACTGGAGCCCGCAGCATCTTTTCCTGGTGGCCGCTTTCTTCATCCTGCTGCTCACCGAGACGGACCGGCTGCCGATCCATTCCTCGACCCATATCGAGGTGTATATGATCGAGGAGGCCCGCATCCTCGAATATGCGGGACCGCTGCTCGCCCTGCTGCGCTGGGCGGGGATGATGAAGCAGTTCATTCTCTATACGATCTTCTGCAATGTGCTTTTCCTGCCCTGGGGGCTCTCGGTGCAGGGCACCGCGCTTGGCGCGGTGGCTGCTTCGGTCGCGCTCATGCTGAAATTCACGCTGGTTGCCTGCGCGGTCGTCTTCGTGGAGACTTCGCAGTCGCGCCTGCGCTTCTACCGCTACCAGGAACCGCTTGCCGCGTCCTTTTTGCTCGCGGTGCTTTCGATCATCGGTTCGCAACTGAGCTGACAGCCCGTGCTGCTCGCGCATCTCGGCCCCCTCGCTTCCTCCGTCTTCAGCCTGATCGCGATCGCAAGCCTGCTCCTTTCCTTTGTCATGCTCGGCTCGCGGTGGCTGCGGCACTATCTCTATGCGTTCGGTGCCCAGTCCTGGCTGATCGCGATCCTCTCGGCGAGCGTCGGCTACTACGCCCATTTTCCCGAGCTCTATCTGATCGCGATCCTCACCTTCCTGTTTCGCGGCCTGCTGCTGCCCTATCTTTTGCTGCGCATCATCCGCCGGCTCAGCGTGCCGCGCGAGCTGCATGAGGTTCTTCGGCCGAGCTCCTCGCTGGTTGTCGGCGCGCTCAGCGTGGTTTTCGCGCTTGCGGTCGCGCACAGCATTTCGACCGAGCTGAACCTGGCGGGCACGATCGCGGCGCTGGCGCTCACCGTCATGCTGTCGATGAAGCTGATCGGCTTCCTCATCCTCGCGGCGCGGCAGGAAGCGATCAGCCAGATCCTCGGCCTTCTCATCCTGGAGAACGGCATCTTCCTGGGCTCGCAGATTCTCGTGCCCGGGATGCCGCTTTTGCTCGAGGTTGTCATCCTGTTCGATCTCCTGATCGTGGTTGCCTGCTTCGGCGTCCTGGTGCGCTACCTGATGGCGCATGCCGGCACGACGAGCAGCCGCGAGCTGCGCCGGCTGGTGGGCTGAGCGATGCTCGACCTTGCCCCGATCGCAGTGCTGGCGCCGGTTGTGGCGATCGTGCTGATCGGGCTCACCCGGCAGCCGAGACTCGCGGAGCTTTTCAATCTCGCGGCGGCCGTTATCGTCTTGTTAGCGACCTTGCCGCTGCCGGTGCTCACGGCGACGCGCGGCCCGCACGTCTTCTGGGGCAGCGCGCTCATCATCGACCCACTGGGCGCCTGGATCGGGCTCTGCACCAGCATCGTCTATCTGCTCGCCTCGATCTACGCCGTCGGCTACATGCGCATGCTCGGCGAGGACGAGCGGCTGCCGCGATTCTACGCGCTCTTCGCGGCTTTCGGCCTCTCGATGCTGATCGCGCCCATGATGAACAACCCCGGCCTCTATTGGATCGCGATCGAGCTCACGACGCTCGTCAGCACGTTCCTGGTCGCGTTCGAGCACGCGCCGGAGGCGATCGAGGCGGGGTGGAAATACATCATCATCGTCTCCGGCGGCCTCAGCCTCGCACTGCTCGGCACCGTGCTCGCCTACTGGAACGGCAGCTTCGTACTCGGTGCGCGCTATGACATGACCTGGGCGTCGCTGGCGCGGATCGCGCCTCACCTCAATCCCATGCTGGCGCTGCTTTCCTTCCTGCTGGTGCTGATCGGCTTCGGCACCAAGGTCGGGCTGGCGCCGATGCACACCTGGCTGCCCGATGCGCACAGCGAGGGGCCGGCTCCCGTCTCGGCCATGCTCTCGGGCGCGTTGCTCAACACCGCGATGGCCGGCATCCTGCGCTACCTCATGGTTGCGGATGAAGCCGGGGTGGGGCGAATCTCGCACGGCGTCTTGATCGCGCTCGGGGTGTTCTCGCTCTTCATCGCCGCCTTCTTTATCGTCCGGCAGGAAGGCATCAAGCGGCTGATGGCCTATTCGAGCGTCGAGCATATGGGCGTGATCGCGCTCGGCTTCGGCTTCGGGGGCCCGTTCGGCATCGCCGGCGCGCTCTATCACATGCTGAACCATTCGCTGAACAAATCGCTGATGTTCTTCGGCGCAGGCAATGTGATGCGGAGCTTCGGGACGAAGGACATCGGCCGGATCGGCGGCGTCGGCACGCGCTTC
>DATJTV010000215.1:0-5016 GCA_035503055.1 Acetobacteraceae bacterium | reverse complement strand
GCACTCACCCTCGGCGCGCTCGGCATCGTCTTCGGCGACATCGGCACCAGCCCGCTCTACACGCTCAAAACCGTCATCGACCTCGCAGGCCGCCACCCCGGCCCCGAAGTCGCGCTCGGCTCGCTCTCCCTCATCGTCTGGACGCTGATCCTCGTCACCACGATCAAATACGCCGCCTTCGCCATGCGCGTGGACAATGACGGCGAAGGCGGCATCCTCGCCCTCCTCTCGCTCCTCGGCATCAAGCGCGCGCAACGCCCGATGATCGTCATGGTCGGGCTCTTCGGCGCCGCCCTCATCTACGGCGACGGCGCCATCACGCCCGCCATCTCCGTCCTCTCCGCGCTCGAAGGGCTCGAGATCGTCTCCCCCTCCTTCGCGCGCGACACCGTGCCCGTCGCCGTCGCCATCCTCGTCATCCTCTTCGCCGTCCAAAGCCAGGGCACCGCACGCATCGGCCGCGCCTTCGGTCCCGTCATGGCGCTCTGGTTCCTCGCACTCGCCGCACTCGGAATCGGCGGCATCGTCCGCGACCCCGCCGTCCTGATCGCGCTCGACCCGCTCTACGGCGCCCGCTTCCTCCTTTCGAGCGGCGCCGCCGGCTTCCTCGTCCTCGGCGGCGTCTTCCTCTGCGTCACCGGCGCCGAGGCCCTCTACGCCGACATGGGCCATTTCGGCGCGCGCCCCATCCGCCTCGCCTGGTCGGCAATCGTCCTGCCGAGCCTCGTCCTCAACTACGCGGGCCAGACCGCGCTCGTGCTTTCAGCACCTCCCTCGGAGGGCAACATCTTCTTCCGCCTCTGCCCCACCTCCCTCCTCGTGCCGCTCGTCGTGCTCTCCACAATCGCCACCATCATCGCCAGCCAGGCGATCATCACCGGCGCTTTCTCGATGACACGCCAGGCCGCCCGCCTCGGCTGGCTGCCGCGCCTCGGCATCAAGCAGACCTCGGCCACGGGATACGGCCAGATCTACATCGGCACGGTGAACTGGCTCCTCGCCCTCGCAACGATCGGCCTCGTCCTCGCCTTTCGCACCTCCGCCCATCTCGCCTCGGCCTACGGCATCGCCGTCTCCGCCACCATGCTGATGACGTCCGTTCTCCTCTTCATCGCCATGCGCGACATCTGGGGCTGGGGAACCCTGCGCGCCGGCGCCGTCTCCTCCGTCTTCGTCATCGTCGACGCCGCCTTCTTCGCCGCCAATTCGGTCAAGATCGAAGAGGGCGGCTACGTCCCGATCCTGCTCGCCCTCTTCGTCTACGCGCTGATGCAGATCTGGCACATCGGCACCCGCGCCGTCGCCGCCGCCGCGAAAGCCTCTTCCGTGCCGCTCGAAACATTCCTCTCGGACCTTGCCCGCAACCGTGTGCCCCGCGTTCCCGGCACCGCCGTCTTCCTCACCCGCACCGAGGCCGACGTGCCGCCCATCGTTACCTGGTACATCGCCCATGCGCACGCCTTGCAGGAACGTGTGATGGTGATCTCGCTTGCGACCGCCCTCGTGCCCTTCATCGCCGCGCGCGAGCGCCTCGCCATCGCGGAGCGCGCGCCCGGCTTCTGGCGCCTCACCGCGCGCTTCGGCTTCATGGAACGGCCCGACCTCCCTGCGGTCCTCGCCGCCGCCCACGACGCCGGCTGCACAGCCGATCCCGCCGGCGTCACCTATTTCGTCGGCCGCGAGCGCGCCGTCCCGCGCGCCAACGGAAACGGCCTGCCGCGCTGGTTCGTCGCGATCTACGCCTTCCTCCAGCGCAACGCCGCCCACGCAACCGACATCTTCCGCCTGCCGCCCGACCAGGTCGTCGAGCTCGGCCGCGAAGTCTCGGTCTGATCGCCCCACCGGCTTGACCGCGCACGCCACCCGGTGCCACGTGCCGTCCCGGAAAAAGGGAGGATCGAATGCCGGTCGTCGTGATGCTGACCCTAAAGGCCGCCGAGGGCCGCTACGGCGATCTCGCCGCATTGCTCAAGGCGATCCTCCCCGACACGGTCGCGCGGCCGGGAGCCCGCCTCATCCGCGCCGCCGGGAATCCCGCCACCGGCACGATCACGCTCTATGAGGAATGGGATCGCATCGAGAGCCAGCGGGCCTACATGGCCTGGCGGACGGAGCGAGGCGATATCGCAACCCTCGCCGCGATGCTGCGCGAGCCGCCGCAGGTCGAGCAGCTCACGCTCCTCTTCTGAGCGCGGCCCGGGCGGCGCGGGCCCATGCGCTTTTTGATGTTCCGGGCCCGGCTCCTTTGAGCCCGCACATGGTTCACGCTTCCGGCGCCGGGGTCCCCGCGAACGAGTTCGCAGGATGCCTCGATCCCGCCTTCAGCTCCCTCGCTCCAGGCCGGCGTCCCGTGCCGCAAGCTCTCCGATCGCCGACCAATCGAGCTTGTCCCCGCCGTGCGCAAGCAGCGCGAGGAACCGGTCGCGCAGAAGGCTCGCAAGCGGGAGCGGCACGCGGAGCGCCTCCGCCGCCTGTAGCACGAGCCGGATGTCCTTCTGCCCGAGCGGCGCGGCGAATCCGGCCGGCTCGAACGTTCCGCTCGCGAGCAACCCGCCGTAAGTCTTGTAGACCGGAGCCGTGAACAAGGTCGAAGTCAGGATCTCGACATACCGGCCCCGATCGACGCCGCCCTTGGCGACCAGCGCCATCGCCTCGCCGAGCGATTCGATGACCGAGGCAATCAGGAAATTCCCGCTGAGCTTGACGAGATTGGCCACCTTCGGCGTCTCGGAGACGACGAACGTCCGCTGCCCCATCGCGTCCAGCAGAGGTGCTGCCGCCGCGAGCGCTTGCTCCTCGCCGGCGGCGACAACGAAGAGCCGCCCCGCGGCCGCAACGTCGGGTCGGCCGAAGACGGGCGCGGCGACGAAGCGCTGGCCCGCTTTCGCATGCGCCTCCGCGAGCTTCTCCGAAAGGGTCACGCTGATCGTGCTCGAGGAAATGTGGAGCGCGCCCGCCCGCAGGCTGTCAATCACACCGCCCTCACCGAGAACCGCGCTCTCCACGGCGGCGTCATCGGCGAGCATCGTGACGACGGCCTCGCCCCGCGAGGCTTCACCGACGCTCGCCGCCGCCCTCGCGCCCTCCGCCACCAGCGGGGCGGCCCGGGCCGCCGTCCTGTTGTACACGCTCACCTCGTGTCCCGCCCGCAGCAGGCTCGCGGCCATGCCGACGCCCATCTGCCCGAGCCCGATAAAGCCGATCTTCATCTCTCCACCTTCATTCGCGCCGCGCTTGCCGCCGGTGGAGGATATCGACCACGCTCCCACGAAGAACAAGGGCCGCCCCGACGGAAACCGCTGCCGCGCACGGCGCCAGGCCGCGCAGTGCCGGCGCCGGTCCCGGGGCGCCGTCCACCGGCTCACAAGTCGTCCCGAAAAGCCCCGTACGGCGACGCGAGGTCCATGAGGGCGCTGGCACGGGCCAACGGCTTCGGTCCAAGCACCTCGACCCGCCCCGGCCGGCTTCCAATGATGCCCTATCTCAAATGTTCGCGGAGGATAGGCGGGCTCAAGCGCGCGTCCGGCCCTCTCCAAGACGCGGACCCGAAATGCGATCGCAACGATGGGAGAGCCGCCGCAGCTTCCGGTCCCTCTCGAGCGAACTCACCCGCACGCCCATGCCGAAGGCGCGCCCCTTCAGCGCATCAGCGTTCTTGCGAACCCGACCCGAGTGAGGCTCGTCGTCCTGCCATACGGAGAACGGGACACTAGTCCGTAAGGTCCTGCTCGATGCGCGCGCGCAAAGCCGGTGTGCAGGTATCGGCTTTCATGCGCTCTTTTGCATCCGCGGGCATGCCGGCCATGCCGTTCCGACGGGCCTTGGCCTCCTCCCACACCGCCGCTTGCTGTGCTGGCGTCATACCGATGGCCTGGAAAGCGGCCTTGTAGGTCTCGTCGATCTTGTCGGTCAGATTCCACTGACACAGATCGCTTTGCCCCAGAAGGTAGCCGATGCCCGGTCCGAGCAAGGCGGTGATCGAATTGGGCGGCGCCGCTTCGGCCGGGACCACAGCCAGTGCGGGAAGCACGGCCAGGGCACCAATGATCGCGAATCGCATGGAATGCTCCAAGTTCGGACGAGGGGGTACGCCATTGGCGCTCCAGGAAACTACCCGGATATGGCGATGCCGTAAAGACCTCGCGATCATGGCCGCCAAATTCGCTATCATGCGAGGCGCACAATAGGAATTTCGCACCGGACGCGGAGTCTCGCTCCGAAATGGAGGCGGAACGCCGAGGAAGCCGCTCCCCCGGTCGGCTTCGATGCAGGATCGGGGAAGAACGAAAGGACGCCGGCCCATGCGATGACGAATTTCGCGTTCAGCGCGCTAGTCAAATATAGAAACGGCAGTTGGATTGCGGAAGTGCAGATATTTGGAACCGAACGAGCGCCGCTCAGGATTGATCTCTCCTTTCAAAAGAGCGATCAACCGCCAATGTACCGCGAGCATCCGATGCAGATTGCCTGCATCCACGCTTTTCACGTCGGCGACGCCGTCGAGCCATTTATCCAACTCAGAGCTCGCGAGTTTCGGCGCTACTGAGGTGTAGACATCCTCGCCCTTGCCTGCGCACACGGGCGTCATCGACCGGCCGACCGGGCTCCGGTGGGTTCGCCGGCGATCCGGGTGTTGCAGAACGCACGGATCGTAACCTAAGCTGCCCTCGCGGCACGCGATTAGGCTGCGCGTCGGGGGATCTCGGATAACATGGATCGCACTGCAACCGACGACGTTGGCCCGCCTTCAGCTGCCGGTCAAACAAGGCTCGCATTTCAGCAGGTGGACGTGTTTACGGCCGTGCCGTTCAAGGGCAACCCGGTTGCGGTCGTGCTCGACGGCGATGGGATATCGGACGATCGGATGCAGTCCATCGCCACGTGGACCAACCTATCGGAGACGACGTTCGTCTGCGCACCGACCGTCCCGCAGGCCGATTACCGCCTGCGGATCTTCGCACCTAAGCGCGAGTTGATATTTGCCGGCCATCCTACGATCGGGTCGGCCTTTGCCCT
>DATJTV010000214.1:0-51663 GCA_035503055.1 Acetobacteraceae bacterium | reverse complement strand
AAGAAGGAGCGCCTCCGATGATCGCCAAATCCATCCTCGCATCTCTCCTGCTCGCCGGAACCGTGGCGTCCGCCGTCACTCCCGCCTATGCCGGCGGCTGGACCTATACCGGCCCGCACGGCCGCACCGTCACTGCCTGGGGCACCGGGCCGCACGGCTGGAGCCCGGGCCCGTGCTGCTACGGCGGCGTCGCCGCTGCCGGCGCGATCACCGGCCTGGCCGTCGGCACCGCCGTCGGCGTGGCCGCCGCCTCGCGACCCGTCGTTCCGCCGCCCGTCGTCTATGCGCCGCCGCCTGTCGTCTACGCCGCCCCGCCGGTCGTCTATGCGCCCGGCCATTATTATTACGCCCCCTGAGCAAAGCCCGAGTACCGCCGATGGCGCGCCGGCCGACCCATCGCGGCATCGGCGGGACCGGCGGCGCGTCCTCGCCGCCGCGTCCGCTCAGCCCACCCGCACGTACGCCAGCCGCCGCGCCAACCAGCATCCCACCGTCGCGCCCGCGACCCGTCCCGCCGCATCGCGCCGGAACGCCAGCGTCCAGTCCCCGGGCGGCGTGTGGTCGAGCGCGCGCGGGCACGGCAGCGTCCAGACGTCGCCCCCCACCGGCTCCAGCATCTCCATCCGCCCCTGACCGAGAAACCCCGAGAACCCGCCGTAGAGCGCGCCCCCCGCATCGGCCACGGTGAGCGCCGCGCCCAGCTCCCCGCACTCGTAACGCCCGGCGACATCCCGCGCCGCCTGGCCTTCGCATTTCACCAGAAGCGAGCTTTGATTCTCGTTCGGCCGGTCCATCCACAACCCGCCGTCCACGACCCGGAGCCGCGCGGTCGCGCACTTCGCCGTTCCGTCCGCCTGCATGTCGAGCCGCTCGGGAACGTGCCCGTAGCGCAGCCGCACCTGCCCCGTTCCCGCCGTGTCGATCCGCACCGCAAGCCCGGTCTCCGGCTCGGTATAGGCGCCGAGCCAAGCCTGGGGCGCCGCGCCCGCCGCGCTCTTCCTCTCCTCCCCGAGCACGGCCGCCAGCACGTCCACCGCCGCCTCGTGCGCGTCCGAGAGATGGTTGAACATGACGACGACCGAGATGCGCTCCGCCGGCAGATACATCCGGTGGCTCCGCCAGCCGCGCAGCGCGCCGCCATGCCCTGTCACCGCCCGCCCCAGCTCGTTCGCCCGCGCGAGCCCGAACCCGTACGCCGCCTTCGCGCCGTCCGCGAAGCGCACCGGTGCCGACAACCGTCCATACAGCGATGCGGCATCCTCGCGCGTCGCGTCGATATGCCGCTCCCAGGCGATCATGTCGTCGAGCGATGCGCCGAGCCCCGCATCGCCGGTCCACAGGATGCGGCTCTCCGCCGCCCGGAACCCGCCCGAAACGCTCCCCTCGTAGCCCTCCGTCCCGTCCGGCATCGCCCGGGTGTCGGCAGCGAGCAGCGCGCTCTCCATCCCGATGGGCGCGAAGATCCGCTGCCGCAAAAGTTCGGAAAAGCTCCGTCCGCTCCGCTCCTGCACGATATCCGAGAGAATGCGGAAATTCTGGTTGGCGTACGAATAGCGCGTGCCCGGAGCGAATTGCAGCGTCCGCGCGCCGCCGATCACCCGCGCCGCCTCGATCTCCCCGAACGCGGACTCGGCCGGCGCGCCGTGCAGCATCGCCACCGCCCAGTAGTCCCGAAGCCCCGACTGGTTATGGCAAAGCTGCGAGGCACTCGGCGCTTTTTCCTCCCTGAGCGCCAGTCGCGCGCGCACGTCCCCGTCCAGCACCGAAGGATCGGGGAAAGCGTCCAGCACCAGCGCGCAGGTGAACTGCTTGGTGATCGAGCACATCCGGAACAGCGTCCTCGGCGTGAACGCGATGCGCCGCTCGGCATTCGCCCATCCCCAAGCATGGCGCGCCAGCACCTCGCCCGCGCGCAGGACCGCCACCGCGCCTCCCGGCCCCGGGTAGGCGCGCGGCAGCGCCTCCAGGCAATGCTCGATGCGGGCGGCGAGAGAGCTTGTCATGCGCGCAACCCTCGCACCCGCGCCGCGGGGCGTAAAGCCGCCCGCCGCCCTCGGCCTGAGCGAACGCCGCTCCGTCAACCCAACGTCCCGTGCCCAATGCTTGCGGTCATCGAGACGCAACTCTAAGGTGTCGATGGCGGAACATGACCGGAGCCGCCGAAAGAAAAGCCCCGCTTTCATGCAGCGGGGTCAAGAGCTTTCCGAAAGCTTCGTCAGGAGAGTAACAAATGAACAAGAGTGACACGATTCTTGAACACCCGGTCGAACTCGCGGACTCCGAGCTCGACACGGTTTCCGCCGGGACGATGAGGATTGGTCCGGCATCCCCCATCGTCGCGCTGGAGGACGACATCAAGCGCCTGGTGACGTCGATCCTCTCCGATCTCGGGCTCGGTCGGTCGACGGTCGCACCCGCCATGTAGCGTTTGCCTCCCGGCGGCAACCCCGCCGGGAGGATCCCCGCCCTCCGCGCGGCAACCGCCAATCGCCGCGCCTTTCCGGGCATAGAGATGCCGCCGTCGTGGTGCCCCGCTTGCGAATAACCGCCCGACTTGGCCGCCTCTCTCCCTGCAAGCCGCATCGAAGCTTCGCAATCCTTTCCTCCACGCTTGCGATTGCTTCCGGGCAAATGTATGATTGCAAAGGCGGAACGCGACCGGAACCGCCGAAACGAGGGGCCCGCTCTCACGAATTGGAGCGGCGCACCTTCCGAAGCCTCAATGGGAGAAAAACAAATGAACACGAGTGACACCGTTCTCGATTACCCGGTCGAACTGCGAGACTCCGAGCTCGACACGGTTTCCGCCGGGCTTAAGAGCGTTTCTCCGATCGTCGTCCTGGAGGACGACATCAAGCGCCTGGTCGCGACGATCCTTTCCGACCTCGAGCCGGGCGGGACCCGCGCATACGCGTGAAAGCCTAGCCGCTTTGCCTCCCGGCGGCGCGGCCGCCGGGAGGAATTCTCAGGCTTGTCCCCGAGAGCGCGAATCGGCGAGGTGCGAAAGTGGCGCTGGGCGGGTTGCTGTTCCGCCGCGAGGCCGTCGATTTCCAGCGACGGCAGCTCCAGTGGAGCGAGGCGGCTGTACCCCAGCCGCTGTCGGCAAAGATCCTTACGTGGATCTTGAGCGCGACGGTGGCGGCTGCCGTCGTCTTCGTCTCTCTCGCGCAATTCGCGCGAACCCAATCCGTGCACGGCTATCTTCGGCCCTCCGCCGGCATCGCCCGCGTCTATCCCACGCGCCCGGGCACGATCAGCGCGATTTTTGTCAGCCAGGGCGAGAGCGTGCGCCGGGGCCAGCTCCTTTTCGCCGTGGCCACGCCCGAGACCGCGGCGAACGGAGAGGACGTCAACGCCGCCAAGCTCGCCGTCCTCGAGGAGGAGGCGCGGTCGATCCGCCGGCAGATCGCGGCCGCGCAGCTCCTTTCCCGCTCGCAAGAGCACGGCCTGCAAGCGACGATCGGCGAAACGGGCGCGGAAATCGCGAGCGTGCAGCAGGAGATGCGCATCCAGACGGAGCGCGTCGCCGTGACCAGGAGCCTGCTCGATGACATCGACTGGCTGCTCGCGCGCGGCGATATGTCGCTGGTGCAGGCGAAGGAGCGCGAGGCCCAGCTCCTCGACGACGAGGAGACGCTCGCCTCCCTCTCGGGCGCGCTCGCGGAGAGAGAGGACCGGCTGGGCGCGCTCCGCTATACGCTCGCCGAGCTGCCGCTGAAAACCGCAGGCGCCGTCGAGCTTCTGCACGAGCGTCTGGCCGATGCCGAGCAGAGCATCGATGCGATCCGGGGCGCGCTCGCCTACGTGATGCGTGCGCCGCTCTCCGGGCGGATCGCGTCCCTCCAGGCGACGGCGGGGCAGAGCGTCGATCCGCAGCACCTGGCACTCCAGATCGTTCCCGCGGGCGCCTCGCTGCAGGCGATCCTCTTCATCCCCTCGCGCGCCGCGGGCTTCGTCCGCCCGGGCCAACGCGTGCGGCTCCGCTACGACGCCTTTCCCTACGAGAATTTCGGCACCCACGAGGGCCGCATCCTTCGCATCTCCCGCACCGTGCTGACCGGCAACGAGCTGACCGGCCCGGTCTCCCCCGATCAGCCCGCCTACGAGGCGGTGGTGGCGCTCGACCGGCCCGGGGTCGACGCGTACGGGAAGGAAATCGCTCTCAAGCCCGGCATGCAGCTCGAGGCCGACATCGTGCTCGACAAGCTCAGCCTCGCCCGCTGGCTGCTCGATCCGCTGCTCGCGCGGGGGCTGTGAAAGCGATGGCGGCGCCGGCAATCGCACGGCGCGGCTCCCTGCCGATGATCCAGCAGACCGAAGCCGCGGAATGCGGCCTCGCCTGCCTCGCGATGATCGCCTCCTACTGGGGCCACGCGATCGACCTCAACACGCTCCGCCGCCGGCATCCCGTCTCGCTCAAGGGAATGACGCTCCGCGGGCTGATCGAGATCGCGCGCCATCTCCATCTCGCCTGCCGCCCGCTCCGCCTCGAGCCCACCCACCTCCGCAGCCTCCGCCTGCCCGCGATCCTGCACTGGGACCTCAATCATTACGTCGTGCTCAAGTCGGCCACCCGCAGGGGAATCGTCCTGCACGACCCGGCCTTCGGCGAACGGCACTTCACCTGGGAAGAGGCCTCGAAGCATCTCTCCGGCATCGCGGTCGAGCTCTGGCCCACCGAAGGCTTTGCCGCCAAGGACGAAAGATCGCGCCTCCCGCTCTCCGCCGTCTTCCGCCCCGTCCGCGGCACCTGGCACGCGCTCGCCCAGATCCTCGTCCTCTCGGTGATCCTCGAGCTCGGGGTCATCGCGGCCCCCCTCTATGTGCAGCTCGCACTCGACCGCGTCGTCGCGACCGGGGACCACAGCCTTCTCCCCGTGCTCGCCATCGGCTTCGGCCTCGTCACCGCGGTCACCGTCGCCGCCACCGCCATCCGCTCGCTCACCATCCTCCTGCTGCAGAACACGCTGAATTTCGAGATGGGCGCGCGCCTCTTCCGCCATCTGGTGCGCCTCCCGCTTGCCTATTTCGGCAAGCGCCATATCGGCGACATCCTCTCGCGCTTCACCTCGCTCGAGCCGATCCGCAGCGCCATCGCCGAGGGCCTCGTCACCGCGCTGATCGACGGCGTGATGGGTGCGGCAACGCTCGCGATGATCTTCGTCTATAGCCGGATCCTCGGCGCGATCGTGATCGGCGCCTTCCTCGCCTACGCCGCCCTCCGGCTCGGGCTCTACCGGCTTCTCCGCCGCCGCACGGACGCGCTGATCCGCAGCAAGGCGCAGGAGGAATCGGTCCTGATCGAGACGCTGCGCGCGGTGCAGACGCTGAAGCTCTTCAATCGCGAAAGCGAGCGCGAGGGCCAGTGGCTCAACCGCTACGCCGAGGTCATCAGCGCCACCGTCCATCTCGGCCGCGCCCGCATCCTCTTCAAGGCGCTCGACGACGGGATCTTCGGCGTCGAGAACATCCTCGCCATCTACGTCGCGGTGCGGCTCGCACTCTCCGGCAGCCTCACCATCGGCATGATCTTCGCCTTCATCGCCTACAAGCGGAGCTTCATCCAGAAGGCGGTCTCGCTGGTCGAGAAGGGGATCGAGTTCCGCATCCTCGATCTTCACCTCGAGCGCATCTCCGATATCGCGATGACGCCGCCCGAGCCGGGCCACGACCGCCCGCTCTCCTACGCGCGGCCGGTCTCGGGCAGGATCGAGCTCCGCAATGTCGGCTTCCGCTACGCCGAGACCGAGCCGCTCGTCCTCGAGAAGGTGAGCCTCGCCATCGCGGCGGGCGAGTTCGTCGTCGTCACCGGACCCTCCGGCGGCGGCAAGACTACGCTCGTCAAGATCATGCTCGGCCTGCTCGAGCCGACCGAAGGCGAGGTGCTGATCGACGGCATCCCGCTCGCAACGCTCGGCCCTCGTGCCTATCGCGAGCAGGTCGGCGCGGTCATGCAGGACGACCAGCTCCTCTCGGGCTCGATCGCCGACAACATGTCCTTCTTCGATCCCGACTTCGACCCCGAGCGGATGATCGACTGCGCCCGCCTCGCCGCCGTGCACGAGGAGATCATGGCGATGCCGATGACCTACAACAGCCTGATCGGCGACATGGGCAGCTCCCTCTCGGGCGGGCAGAAGCAGCGTGTGCTGCTCGCCCGCGCCCTCTATCACCGGCCGCGCATCCTCGTCCTCGACGAGGGAACGGCCCACCTCGATGTCGAGCGCGAGCGCGAGATCAGCTTCAACCTCGGCCGCCTCCCGATGACGCGCATCAGCGTCGCCCACCGCCCCGGGGCCGGCCAGGGCGCCCATCAGGTCTTCTGGGTCTCCCGCACCTGCCGCCGGTTCGAGACGGCCGCGCTCCGCGCCCCAAGGGGGCCCGCGCGCGATCCCGCTGGGGGTCCCGCGGGGCATCCGGCGGCCCTCCCCACCGGCGCGGAGCTCGCCCCCGCCAATAATTCATCTCTTTACTAAGACAGTCCCCATTATTTGCGCGTAACCTCATTCACCTGTTAACATCTCATCGCCGGAAATACGGCGCTCCCGGTCCTTCAATCCCTATTTCCGCAAATCATCTCAAATTAAACGCGAGACAGTGCACGCCCAACGGCCTAACCTCGTTGCCAGCAGGGAACGTGTCACTCGAACCTGCGCACTTGCGCCGCTCTCCGTCCGGCACCCCAATGCCCTTCGGAGGCGGCGCTTTCTTTGCGCCGGCTGCGCCTATCCGGCCTCAAGCCGCTCCCGCACCACGTCCATCCGCCGCGCCAACGCCGCCTCGTCCACCAGCCCGTGCTCGAGCATCGTATGGACCAGCGCCAGCAGCTGCCGTTCCGGTGCCGGAACGCGCCCGTACACGCTTTCGCCGAGCGCGTCCTCCGCTTCCCGCCGCGCCAGCGAAGGAAGTGCCCCGCTTGCCGCGAGGCTCTCGCACATCGCATCGAGGCTCGTCTTCCACGGCGGCTCCGGATTGACGACGCCGTAGCGCGGCGCCAGCTCCGCCCAGCTCTTGCCCTCGCGCCGCACCGCCTCGAGCAGCGCGATCCGCGAAAACGCCCCGTCCCTCCCGCCACTCATCCCGGCGCCTGTTCCCTTGCCGCGCGCACCGGCCGCGCCGCCTTGATCACCGGCCGCGCATCGTCTGCCGTCCTCCCTGCCCGCGGCAAGGCGACGCCGATCATACAGTCCCGCGTCACGATCGCCGCCAGCTCCGGCTCCGCCCAGCCCTCGGTGCCGGCGGGCCGCATCGGCAGCACCATGAAGCGGCATTTCTGGTTGGAATCCTCGACGCGCACCTCGATCTCGGGCGGCAAATGCAACCCGAACTCGGCCAGCACCTGGCGCGGCCAGCGCACGATCCGCCTTCGATAATTGGGCGAGCGGTACCATTCGGGCGACATCCCGAGCACCGGCCGCGGATAGCACGAGCAGAGCGTGCAGACGATCACATGGTGCAGGCTCGGCGTATCCTCGAGCACGCGGAATTGCATGTAGTCGCTCGGCGTCCCGCTCCCCGTGGGCTCGGTCCAGTCGACGCCGATCTCCTTGCACGCCGCGATCGCATCGGCGAGGAGCCGCGTCTTGAAGCCCGGGTCGCTCCACGCCTTGGCGACCAGCCGCGAGCCGGCGGCCGGCCCGATCTGTTCCGCCCACTCGGTGAACTTCCGGTGATCCTCCGCCGTGAAGAGCCCGTGCTCGATCGCCAGCTCCCGCACCGCGATCTCCAGCACCTCGAAGTCGCTGATCTCGTCCACCATCGGCGCGGCCTTGTGCTCATGGTGGTGCTCGCCTTTCTCTTCCATCAATTCCCTCCTTCTCGCCGTTTCTTCCCCGATCACCCCGGGGCCGCCTCGAGCCAGCGATCCGGCAGCTCGGTCTGCAGCGTGTCGTTCTCGAACGTATAGCCCTCCCAGAGATCCTTCTGCCGGAAGCGGACGATGTAGAACTGCTCGGGCGCCGCACCGTCCCGGTCCCACGCCTCGTCCTCGGGATTGAGGTCCTCGTAGATGCGCGCAACCACCGTTCCCACCACCCCGCGCACGTAGAGCTGAGTGCGGCTGTAGAAAATATTCGGCATGTCCTTCACGCGCACGCGCTCGCCCGCCTTGAAGCGGGCCGTCTCAGCGCGCGTCATGGCGGGCCCTCACTTCCGCGATCTTCTCGATCAGCTCGGTGAGCGAGATCAGGTTCTTGTCGACGAGCATCCGCGCCGCGGCGAGGATCCATCGCCCGTAATAGGGAAAGCCGAGATAGACCGCCTGCCCGACATCGTTGTTGCCGCGCCGCCGCCTTTCCTCCGCGTTCCACACGCCCCGCCAGGCCAGCACCTCGCATGTCACATAAGTGTCAAGCTCCCACTGCTCCTCTTCCTTTTCCTCGTATCGGATCGGAACATCGGGCTCGCCCCCCACATCGTGCGGCGGCCGCAGATAGGCCTCGTACTCATCCGCCGTCACCCTATACGGCGCCTTCTGTATCTTATGGATCGCCGGCGCCAGCTCGCCCACGATCTCGTAGTGCTTGCGAAGCTCGCTCCGCGACGGCATCGCGCTCTTCCTCCCAATCGAACATTCCTTGCACTCCCAACGCTAGCGCCCGCCAGCGCCGGCGAACAGCAAAATTCGCTGCCCGTCCCTGCGTTGAACGCCGGCGCCGGGTCGGCTAGGCTTGCCCGTTCCGCAAGCTCGCCGAGGCGCCATGATGCGTGTCCTGCACCTGGATCATGTTCTGCTCGCCATGCCGGCCGGACGGGAAGACGAAGCGCGCGCCTTCTATGAAGATGCGCTCGGCATTCCCGAGAAGGCCAAGCCGCCCGGGCTCGCGGCCCGCGGCGGATGCTGGTTCGAAAACGGCGCGCTCAAAATCCATCTCGGCGTGGACAAGGCGTTCGTCCCCGCGCGCAAGGCGCATCCGGCCTTCGTCGTCGAGGACCTGCAAGCGCTCGTCGCACGGCTCGGCCAGGCCGGCTACCACATCACCGAGGACCGGCCGCTCGCAGGCTGCGAGCGCCGGTTCGTCGATGACCCCTTCGGCAACCGCATCGAGCTGATCGAGCCCGACCGCCAACCGTAACGGCGCCCGACCCCGATCATCCGCCGGCCCTTCACGGCGTCTCGACGTTGCGGCAGGCGCCGATCGACCGGCCGGAGACGTTGCGTCCGAGCGGCGAGACGAGGAACAGCACCGTTTGCGCCACGTCGTCGGCGCTCACCATGCGGCGGAGCGAGACCTTCTCGAGATACTGTTTCTCGATTTCGGCAATTGAAAGGCCGAGCTGGGCCGCGCGGGCGCGGATCACGCTTTTGATGCGCGACCCCTCGACGACGCCGGGGAGGATCGCGTTGACCGCGATGCCGGTCGGCCCGAGCTCCTTCGCAAGGCTTTCGGTCAGCCCGATGATGCCGAACTTCGCCGCCGAGCAGGGCGTGCGGTACGGATAGCCGTGGCGGCCGGCCGCCGAGGACATGTTGGCGATAGCGCCGCCGCCGGCGGCCTTGAGCAGCGGCACGGCGCGCCGCGTGCAGAGGAACTGGCCGGTGAGATCGACATCGATGCAGCGGCGCCAGGCGGCGGGCTCGATTTCCTCGACCGCGCCGGTTGGCCCGGCGATGCCGGCATTGTTGACGAGCGCGCCGAGACCGCCGAGCGCGCGCTCGGGCGCATCGAATCAAGCGTCAAGCCGCGCCTCGTCGGAGACGTCCGCCCACGCCGCGCCGCACGCGGCGAGCGCCGCCTCATCGACATCGCACACATGCACCCGAGCCCCCGCCCCTACCAGGGCCGAAACGATCGCAAGCCCGATCCCGCCGGCCCCGGCGGTCACGATGACCCTCCGCCCTTCCGGGCTCATCCCCGCCATTATTTTCCTCCCGGATCAGCTCAATGGCCTCGACGATGTCCGCGAGCCGGGCGACGGACGGCCGCACCGCCATCAGAACACCTGTTGGGCCGAGGCCTCGATCCCCGCGCGTAGAACCGGATGCAGGCTGCGCCGTGTCATGATGTCGGTCTTCCGCCCGAGAATCCTTGCCGCGGTTTCTTTCACGTCCATCAATTCGAAGAGTCCGAGCGACCCCTCGGGGTGGTCGAAGAACAGGTCCACGTCCGAATCCTCGCGCGCTTCTCCGCGAGGGGTCGAGCCGAACAGATAGAGGCGCTCGACCCCGAGCGCCCTCAGCTCGGCCTCGTGCTGCCTCAACCTCTCGATGACCTCTTCACGCTCCATGGCTCCCCGCGCCGACCGACCCGCAAGCAGAGCCCGCTGAACCCGCAGGCTGCCTCCAAGCACACGCCCGGGCATTCCGTCGAAATCATGGTGCTGCTGGGGAGGATTGAACTCACGACCTCTCCCTTACCAAGGCGGCGGCCAATAACGCAAATCCTCATCTGATTCAATAGCTTAATACCGCCCTAAAATCCATTACGTGTCAAAGCCGTGCCAGTCCAAAAAAAGAGGCTCCCGGAAAAGAAGCCTCGGATTCTTCCCGGCGGGGCTTTTAGGCTTACGGCTTTATGTCCATAAAGCCTACTGCGGCAGGCTGGCCTCGCCTTTTAGCCATGCGCCAGACAGGTAGGCATCGAGCGCGACAAGACAGTGCAGGATGGCCTCCCAGCGGAACGCCAGATCAGCCGGCAGGGCATCTAAGGCCGCCCCGATATAGCGTTGCAGCCCGACCATGTGCTCCGCCACGATCCCGAGTGCCTTCCGCTGCCGTGGCAAATGGCCTGTCTGCCGGAGTGCCGTCCGGGCCAGCCCTTCGATCCGCCGGAAGTCTTCCTTGAGCTGGGCCAAGGTCGCCTCACCTTCCCGGCACAAGGACTCCAGGCTGGCATTGCCCGCGATCATCGAAGATCGTCCCATAAGACGCGGCTAAGCGGCGGCGGCGGGATGCTCAGTCGGTCGTCTTGGAGCTGCCGGACTTCGTGGGCGATGATCGCGAGATCGGCCGCGAGCGTGGTGCCATAGAGCCGACTGAGGCCCGCTCCAGGCTGAGAGCACAGCCGATTAACGATGGAATTGCTAAGGCACTCCAAGCGCCTTGCCAGCTCGGCAGAAGGCGAGTTACGGCTACAGTCAACCATGGGGATCCCCTACATCCTTGTGGCCAGGGGTCGGAGTCAGTTGGCGCTGGCTTCGGCCCCGCCTGGAAACAGCTCCAGGGCTTTACGAGGAATTAGCGAAGGCTAATTCCAGGCACGAAAGAACGATTAGAGAAACGATCCGCCGGCATGATCCCGGAGCCGTTCGGCATCCCGGACGTAGCCTTGCAGCGTTTCGATGCGCCGATGCCGCGACACTTCCATCATTTTGAAGATGCTGGCTCCGGACTTTGCCGCAGAAGTCAGAAAACCAGCCCGCAGCGAATGCCCGGAGAATTGGTCCGGCGGTAGGCCCGCGCGCTCGGCAGCCTCTTTGATGATCTCGGCAATGGCATTCGTGCTCAGAGCCTCGGCTTGGACTGCGCCGCCTTTCCTGATGCTCCGGAAGAGCGGGCCTTCAGAGATACCGGCCGCCGCAAGCCAAGCCCGAAGCGCCGCCACGGGCTGAATTTTCGTTCCGAAGGGAATGGCAATCGTCTGGCCGGCGCTTTCCTGATCGCCCTTGGAATGGCGAATAATAAGCTCGATACCGCCGTCAATCTCCCTGATGTCACTGCACCCGAGCGCTGCAATCTCAGAGCGCCGAAGGGCACCCGCAAAGCCGATGGCAAGGATAGCCTGATCTCTGAGTCCGATCAGGTTGTCCGGGCAAGCTTCGATCATCCGCCGCACCAAGGCCGCCTCGGCCGGCGCTTTCTGATCCGGCGTGGTTCCAATAGTCCGCCGAATGCCCCGCAGCACGGCCCGCACCGCTTCATGACTTGTCGGGCTTTCGAGCCCCGCGAGCTTGTGAGCGTATCCAATGGCAGCAAGCCGCCGCGTGATCGTGCTCGCAGACCTTCCGGCATCCGCCTCGGCCGCCAGAAAGGCCCCGAGAGCTTCCGGAGAGGCCGGCAACGGCGATAGGCCCCGATCTCGGCACCAAGCACCCCAGATCTCCGCATCCGCCCTGTACGCCTTCCTAGTCGCCTCCGCCTTCTCATTCTCAGCATAACCCAAGGCGCGCTCAATCTCGGCCGATGGGAGGTTTCCGGTAGAAACCTCTGGCACCGCCGGCACTAAAGGCATTTTGCTGCGCGAAATGCAGGGGAGGGGCAGGCTCGCCCCCTCCGTTGTCGCTGTAGGCAATGAATCAAACATGACTGCCTCCTAAGCGGCCAATGCCATATCGGGGTCAGAATGCTCCGAAGCCGCCGAAGCCTCGCTTTGGAGCCCGTGCAAGTATCCGACCGCCTTCTCGGCAAAGCCGGCTGCCGAAAAAATAAAGCGCTTATCGTTCTTGAGCACGGTCAACCAGCTTCCGAGGTAATTGGCGTTGTTTTCTAGATCCGGCGTGATGCCGAGATCGGAACAAAGATAGGCACTAGCGATTTCGGCAACCAGTTCTTCTTTCGCATAGCCTTCATCGCCCCAACGCAAGCGGCCGAAGTCACGATCAAGCCGGCTCCGATGCTTTGTCCAATGCGTCGATTCATGCGCGAGAGTGCCATAATACGCTTCCGGGCTCTGGAAAGCCTCGAAGGGTGGCATCTGAATAAAATCCGGCTCTACCGCGTAGAAAGCCCGGTTTCCGCCGTGCCGGATCTGCGCCTTGGTAGCAGCGAAGAAAGCCTCGGCAGCCTCGATCCTCTGCGGAAGCGGCTTCTCGGGCGGTTCACTCCGGACCTTGGCGAGATAACGCTCCGGCAGCCCGTCAATCTGATCTAGGTTGAAGACCGTGTAAGCCTTCAGGTAGGGGATGACTCGTTCGATATCCTCGCCCTCGCCATTGGTCTCCGTCTTAATCATCCGATCGGCATACACAACGGTTTCGCCGTGCTCGCCCTTCCGCACATGCCCGCCAAGTTCTTTTGCCTGCTTGAACGTCATCCATGTGGAGGTGGAATGGCCTTTCGCCGTGCCGGCGCACCAAAGCAGGATTACATTAATCCCGGAGTAAGGTTGCCCATTGTGACGGAGCGGCCGGGTTATCCTGCCGTGCATGTGCTCAGCATTCCAAGGGCGATGCCAGGGCCGCACGCCATGCTCAAGATCGGCAATCAGACGGTCAGTGATAGCGGCATACTGCTCGGTATTCATTGGCCCGACTCCTCAATACGAATGTGGGGGGGGGCAGACGATCGATCTGGAGATACCAAGCCCGGCTTGCGGACTCATGCGTCATCCGAGGAGATTTCCCGCCATGACGATCCCACGCGGCGAGGCTGGCATAGGCCGAATCAAGCTCGGCTTCAGATGGCCGCAAAGCTGGATCGGGTATTTTGCTCACGGCTGCTTTCGCCAGACGGAAAGCCTCGATGCGGCGGGCATGGGAGAAACTGTAAGCACACCCCCAATTAGGACTGCCGATCCGGACCGAAAAAAATCGCTCCGGAGAAGCCGAATCAACCTTGGTTTCCATCGCTGGTTTCCCCGGCCGCTGGACTCCGCCCTTTGCGAAATCCCTAGGGTGCGGCTTGCGGATTAGAATATCGGAGGTGTTATACACTCGGCAAGAAAATAAGCACAGACAAGCCCTCGCGATTATAAAAGGGTGTTATGCACCCGGGGCATTGCGTTCTCTGGGCAAAATTGACTATTTGGCACGCGGTTTGATCGGAGTATTTGCGCCATGCCAGGGACTAGCACGGTTACGGATCTCTTTGCCCTCCGCATTCCAAAGCCGTTGCTCGCACGCTTACGCAAGCTCGCCAAAGCCGAGGGATGCAGCGTCGGGGCCTTAATCATTGCAGCTTTAGAGGAGACCTACCCGGCCGAGGCTAGTGAGCGCCGAGCCCCCCCGCCGGAAGAGTTAGCTCGCAGCTGCCAGCGCAAAACTGCCCTAATGCCGTTGCGCTTACGCCACGAACGG
Source organism: Acetobacteraceae bacterium (assembly GCA_035503055.1). Taxonomy (GTDB): domain Bacteria; phylum Pseudomonadota; class Alphaproteobacteria; order Acetobacterales; family Acetobacteraceae; genus JAKAWQ01. The sequence goes on along the minus strand of DATJTV010000214.1, from coordinate 37,710 downwards.
CAGCCGAATTTGGCTTCGAGAAGAACCATTATCGCAGGCTATGATTTGAGACAGCCAGCAAAGCCTTAGGCCGCGCCTAGCTCTATTGCTGCCATTCCCATATCGCATGACCCCCACCCGGAGGGTGCGGAGGTAAGTGGATACTCGCGCCTGTACAGGATACCTTCGCGCGAAATTTTTCAGCTAATTTTTGCTTTCCGAAGTACAATAATCCGACGCTGCCTAAGATTTCCGTGCCCGCTCTGGGTTTTTGCCGTCTAACAAAGGATCGCCCTCGCACGCTTCCTGCCACTCGGCAAACGCCTTCGTCGGGTAATAAAAGATCGGCTTGCCTCCGGGACTCCTCACTTCAAGCCAAGGCGGCCCGATTCCAGCCTTTCGCCACCGTCGCAGCGTCCGCGCACTCACTGGCAAATATTCCCTGAGCTGTTCGACGGTCAAAGCCTTCTCAAACCTGTCCATAATAATTCCTTCTCGCAAATATCTCTTCGGACCGTAACCTATTCATTCCGTTCAACATTCGATTAATTCCTTCCGCTCGGCCGATTACGTCTGTCCGCATCGCGCTTTAATTGGAAGCGGCGTCCGATCGGAAGAAGATCACCTTCTTTGCGCGTGCCTGCTTTCCCCGCGTTTGTTTCGCAAACGCCCCAACTCATGAGGCATCCGAGCCTTGCTTGAGCTGTTGCCTCGCGTTGTTCACCGTCCGGACGGCATATGCTCGGCCCATCTCCTTCGCTTTGGTGCTCAACTTCATGAGCTTGTCTGTGGTCTCCCGGGCGCTCCAGCCCCATTGCAGACTGAGCATCGCCCAATACCAGTCTGCCTCGCTTCGATCCGAGGTGCCGTCCCGCTTCCTCGGCGCGCCGGCCAGCGCCTTTTGATACGATGGAAAATTCCAAGGGATCGGTTTCTCCCACAGACGCGCGGGGGACTCTTCTTCATCGGGGAAAGCAGGCACGCGGAAAGAAGGGCCTCTTCCGGCTGTGTCGGTTTCGGGGCCGTGTCCTCGGGCGGCAAGCCATGCCTCTAGCGCTTCCTTGGTGGCGAGGCGGCCAGGAAAGGAGTCAAAGATTGCGACCCTAGGGAAGCCGGCTGCGCGGTATTTTTCTTTCCGGTTTAGATCGCCCGCGAGGTGGCAGAAGCCGGTGGCGCCACGATCCGAGCCGGCCGCGCGGATCAGGCGACGACGCACAGATTGGAAGTCGTCATCCTTGATGCCTTTGATGCCCACAAAGCGCTGATGATTGCCGGGGCTGGTTTGAAGCGTGAAAAGGAATGGGAGGTCTTGCGTCGCTTCGAGCTTGTCGGAGTCGAGATCGTCCAGTTGGACGAAGCGAGCGCCGGGACCGGGCCGGATATGAAGACTTCGGTCGCGTTCGGCAGCGCTGGCGAGCCAAGCCGGGAGCAGCTCAAGGATGTACGAATGGTGGCCGAATTCATAGACAGTCTTGCGGCCGGCGGAGTCCAGTTCGGTTAGGTGGAAGGCGGCGATTCCGACCGATTTGAATATTTCAATGTGCTGCCGAGCGGCTTCAAAATCAACCGAGGTAGTCATTAAAGGCATATAGGCAGCGTCGAGGGATTTCCAATTACGTATTCGAGGTCGGAGCGTCGGTCTGTGAGCCGCCAGACTGGACTCCGCCGTGCGTATGATCGGTGACGCTGATATTGTTGCCGGCTGTAGAAGCGATGATATCTTCAGTCGCGGCGATCGAGCCCGATACCGTGAACGTAGCACTACCCGAGGCGGAATAGGCAGCGATATTGCCGGCTACAAGCAGATTGCCGGACACGAACATGGTCCCGTTATTCTGCAACGTCCAACTGCACCCCGAGCCATCAATCGCTTGAACGGTCGAAACGCCAGAGACCAAAACGGCGCCGCTCTCGGAGATTTGAACTTTGGTTCCGGTCGCGTGAGTCACAGTTAGCGGAAATGGACTTGGCGTGTTGCTGACGAGATCAGATTGAGCGAGCGGAACCACGGCGCGGAGCCCGGCAGCGTTGACGCGGTGGCCCGATGGAGAGTTTTGATTCGGACCGATTTGAATCGAGGTGCCGTCTGGGTACATTTCACTGATGGACGAGCTTTCGTCTTCGATCTTCCATCGGCCGCCCCATGTGATTTCGCTGGACGTGAAGGTTTGATCTTCGATCGTGTTGATGGCGTCGTTCGCCGATAAGGGAATTGCGCCGAGCCAAATCAGGCTCCGCATGTCGCCGTCGAGCGGAACAACGACTCCGAGGGTGCCGATCTGGGGCAGTTGACGCTGGACAATTCGGACGCCATCGCAGGGGCCAGGAATGAGAACTTGAGCGGCCATCGCCGGGCCTTCCCATACCTTTGTAAAAAGCCGCACGAATACGCGGTTGTAATCACTATCTACGGAAATTATTTGCGCTTTGTGGAATGGTGATGGGATCATTTGTATTGACTTTGCAAATAAGCGGCGGCGATCAGAGATTGGAGTTGCGTCTGATTGGCAACGGAGTAGCCGACGAGACCGGGGCCGATTCCATCGGGCAGACCGGACGTGAAGACGCCGTTGACCACTTGCGCGTTGCCGGTCATGATCGCCAGAAGAAGCGGGGCATCGGCATAGACGCTGGAGGGAAGCGCGCGTTCAAGCGTGAGAGTTGTAGTTGATGGGCCTCCGAAAGTATAAGTGTGGGTCACGGTATTTATGTAAGCTGTCCAAGTGTCAATGGAACTTCGGTAGGGCGCCCATTCAAAGAGATTGCCAGGAACGATGTCCGGCCGCAGCTCGCACGTTACGCTCGCATTGCCGCAATAGGGGAGAACCTCAAAATAGCTGGCGCATCGCATCATAACCAATGCAACGAGAGTCTCGAAAGCGTCATTCGACAATCCAGGTTGATTGTTCGGATCAAAATTGCAGTACCAGCCGTTCCAGAGGGAGAAGGGGAGGTAGCCGAAACGCTGGACGGATCCAATATCGCATAGCATCGAAAAATCGTAGAGCTGGATGGGATTTACGTTGCTGTTTTGGTTTGCCCAGTAGGCCGTCAGCCCGAGACTGTTGAGCATGTAGAAGTTATAGTTATTATTGGGAGAAAACGTGATCTGCGAATCAATGAAACCATAGTTGGCGAGCTTGAAGGTGGTAAGAGGGATCCATTGAGAGTAATCGACGCCAGAGAAGATGTATGGCGGCAGCGGGTTGCTTTGAGAAACGGTTGATACGGCGGCCTGTCCGGAGAATGGCGCGGTTGACGTGAGGGTGACGTTAGGCTGGGGATTGAGGCGGTTTATGAAGCAGGGGCCGGCGGGAGTTGCGTAGGGCAAAAGCGTAGAAGTGAACTGCATTCCCGGAATAAAGTAGCCGGCGTTGGCTTGCGGTTGCGCGAACATGCCTTCTGGCGCGGTGGTGCAGAAGTTCTCATAGACTGGGAACGCCAGGGCTTCGGTGAACTTGTCGATAAACGGCCCATCCGTGCTGTAGTAGGCGTCGGCGTACGGCAGAGTTTCCGCCGCGTTGAACTCATCAAATCGCGCAGTGATGACTTGAGAGAGCGGATACCGGGTGCCTTGATACGGAACAACGGTGCGCCCAAGCAGGCCGCCAGAGACCAGCATAACGCCTAGCCAAAACCTCTCGGCGAATTGGGCGGGACTGATGTAGCCTGGAAGACCAGCGTTAAGCAGCGGGCCGGAACTCGCGTTGCCGACAAGACCCGAACTCGCCCCGGCCGCGACGTTGCCGGCCAGGAACGCGAGCGATGCGAAGTTGAATTGATATAGGTAGTACGAGGCGAGATCGTAGCCGCTTACGGTAATCGTGCGGGTCACGTTGTCGCCCCAAGTCTGTTCCTCGGAAATCGTATTGACGAGTCCCACGTGGCAGACTGCTTGGTTTGCGCCGCGCCCGAGTGCGATCACGCATAGCGCCATCGGTTTGATGATCTCGGAGTATTGCACGCCTGCAATGCCGGATGGGCCGCCGGGAGCGAGGGTCATTGAGAAGCCGCCGCCGCCGGATAAGAGGGTATTAGTGACGCTGAGGCTCAGAACTTGTGAGGCGCCAGCGGACGCCAGCAAGTTGATTGATTTGTTCTCGAAGCTGTAAAAATCGACGGCGGCAACCACGCCGGCGAAGGGACTCGTGTTGGCTTCGGACATCAGGAAGATTCCCGGCAGATTATCTTCAAAATGTAGAGGATTGATTTCAGGCGCGTTTCGTCAATGTAGAGAGGCATTCCCGGCACTGACGCATGCGCGCCATCGAAATCAAGCGCCGCGCGGAGGATCTCATGGTCAGCGACCATTCGGCCACTTTTGGCGGCATAGAAAGCAAAATGTGCCTCTTCGACTCCGTAATCGGCGGCTTGCATTGAGGCGCGATAGATAAGGTTGCCTTCCCCAAGCGCCAGGAATTCTTTGCGGAGGACGCGCGCGCATTCGAGGTCGCTGCCGAGCTGTAGCAGATATCGCGTCGGTGGCTTGCCTACGGCATCCGGAGCGGTTGCGCTGTTGGCTTCGGAGATCATGCGGCCCGATGCTCCCGGAGCCAGCCGACAATTTCGGAGTAAAGATATTGCTTTTTGCGCGGACTCACTTGGACCGGGACCACGTTGAAGTGAGCGGTTTTGATCAGGCGTTGCAAGGTGCGGCGCGAAACGCCAATAAATTCGGCTACCTCCGCCTCGGATAGGACCTGCTCGGAATTTTGTTTGTGTGTCTTCATTGTCGCAGCATAGCACAGACGGGGAAACGACACAGGGGTAAGGTGGCCCCTTCGCTAAGCGCAACGTTGGTATATGCTAGAGGCTGAAAGGAAGATTGCAGTGCCGTCAATAAGTTTCAAAGCGGAGGGGGCCGGTGCGGCGGCAATGGGTATTGGCGCGGCAGCTAAAAGTTTCGGGTGGAGTCCGGAAGGCGGATCTCCGACCGCGAGAGCGTTTAGTTCTTTCATTAATAGGCCGACTCAAGGGACGGCCGAGAGCCTCCAGCAGCAGTTGGGTTCCGTGTTTCCGCCCGAGTTTTCGCTGTTTTCGCCATCGAAAGGCGGCCCCGGATCTGTGGGGGTGCTGCAACACGCTCAGAATATAGGAATCGGCGCCACGGGGCGGATGTACGCCACGTTGCGCGGGCGAGGCTTCATGCCTCCGGGCAGTCAGCCCTTTCAATCCACGACGATGAATGTGCCCAACGCCGAGGCGAATCAGCTCAGCGTGTCGGCAACGAACGCAGGGACACGCCAGCTAAGCCAGATTGCCGGGCTGCTTGGTCAAATATTGCAGGTGGACCGCGCCGAGTTGGGGGCGATCACGGCGGGGGCACCTTCAATGGCAAGTGCAATCGGAATCGGTGCGACCGCACGGGCCGCTATAGCGTCGCCGGCAGCGGCGATCGGGGCTGCTCCCAGCTTTGTGCCGCCTGCCATGGCCGCTCCAGCCTTCGTGCCTCCAGCGGTCGCGTTTCCAGGCGGCGGCGGTGGGGGCGGAATTCCTCCGAGGCACCCGGGTATGCCGGGTCCTGCTCCAGCGCAGCCTCCGCGTGGTGGCGGCGGTGGCGGACGCCGGGGGTTCTTTCAGAGCGGGCCTAATACGCATTCCTGGGGACGGGCCTGGTGGGCGCGGTCGGCATTTGAACACCTTCAGAGGATACCGGGGCTCGGGGGGCCGGTCGGTACGGGGCTCGGCATAGGCGAAGCAGCGATGTCGGCGGGATTTTCGCCGGGAGCTTCGTTGGCGATCGGGGGCGTTGCGGCGCTTGGTGAGGCGCTAGTGAATCCCCAGGCGATCGCGTCGCAGATCATTAACGCGGTGATGCAGTCGGCGGCCCCGGAGATCGGATATATCCAGAGCAGAAACCGATTGGCAATCGGATTGGGAAATGCGGGGCAGCAGTACGGCACCGTGAAGAGCTATTTCAAGAACAATACGAAGCTATGGGCGCAGTACGGCATGAGTCCGGATCAGGCGGCGGCATTAGCGGCTCAGGCACCGATACCGGCGAGGTCAACTTCAGCGATGGGGCAGTATGCGTTGGCAAGGCAAATGATAAACAACGGCCTGATCCAAGGTTTCCAGAATGCGAGTCCATCGGCTCTGACAGAAGCTCTTAACCAGGGGATCATTTTTAATCAAGGGAGCCCGTTTGGGATTTTAGGAACGCTCTCAAGCGCGGTTAATCCGGGAATGGCGCCGGGCGCGATCACGGCATCAGTCAATGCACTCTCGAAAATGAGCGCGGCGAACGGCGGAGGCGTCAGCTACGGATCCGAGGCGGGATTCGCATCAGCAGTTCAAAGGAGCGGTTTTGCCGGAGCACAAACGGGTCAAATGCAAGGCCAGATCGCGGGGACTTTCGCGAATACAAATCAAAACGCCTTCGCTAATCCCTTCACCGCCCAAGCTCTAATCTTCGGCCTCAAGAATGTTTACACGACGGCAGATATCAACAAAACGCTAGGGCTCACGTCACAAGACTACGCGCATGTACCGGGGCTGGCGAATGCGGTGCAAATGTATGTGCAGGCACGGAAAGCGGGCTCGCCGGTCGCCTACGGGTGGTGGTCGCGGATTCTTGGATTGATTGGCACCGAAAACATGACGGCGGCGGCTTGGTCGGCGCGAGCGGGCAAAAGCTTCGTCAATTGGGCGGCGCCGAATGCGCCTGCTTATCTTAAGGAGTTTATTGCGCCGTCTTACTCTGGATTCAGCAACAGTCAGTACGGCCAGTTTCTCGGAGCTGGTGGCGGTCCCGGAGGCAACGGGTTTCGATATCCGAATGCGGGCGGCCCGACCATGGCAACGTTCAACAGCAACAATACAAATGCCTATACAGCGGCTTTCGGAACACTTGGATTGACGGCGACGGCCAGCAATCAGGCAATGAAGATCGGCCGGAAACTCCACATGGATCCAATGCTGATCGCTTCGGTCATGAGTTGGGAAAGTTCTGGGGGCCGAAATCTTTACAATCCTGGTGGCATGGTCAACGGCAAATACGTTCCGCCGTCCTTCGGCCCGATGCAGGTGACAGAAGCGTCAGCTCGATGGATGAACGATATGTTTCATCCCTTCGGGGCGGGCTTGAAGGATACAATGATTACGCCGAGCTGGTTGCTGGCGCATCCGTACAAAGCGGGGGTCTTTGGGGCAGAAGTTTTGAATTACGGCCTTTCGCAGACCGGCGGAAACGTGAATGCGGCAATGTCACAGTTCTACAATCCAGGTAACGCGGCGGAGGCAGCCACGGTATCGGCCAACTATGGCGCGCTCAAGCTAACTGGAGGCACCGTCTCGGCAGGGGAGCAGTCAGTCCTAGGAAAGCAAGCTGCCCAGGGGCAGGCAAATCTCGGAGCGGCCCAGCGGAGTCTCGATCTCATGGGTGGCACCCTGAAAGCGATCGAGAGTACTGCCTCCGAGGTCGCGAATTTCGAGAAGCAGACCGTAGATCAGTTGAAGAGGATCGTTTGGCTTCTAGAGCATCCTGTCGGCAAGAGCGGAGCGGGGGCAAGCCTCAGCAGCCAGAAGAGACCGCCGCCCAATTTCCCCGTGTCACCATCGCCTTACTAATGATTTCACTTGAGATGCGGCGTCCTCGCGCCTATGTAGCGGTTTTGGCTATTGGAGTTTGCCGCAAGCAAACTCTTGAAGAGGCGTTTGTGAGCTAGCAAGATGAGCGTTCTAGGCCAGTTTTTCCCTTGGGTAGATGCGCCTCGCGTCCGACCGGGGGCCAACGGGGTGCCACAGTCGATTGACGAAGCCGAAAAGATGATCGTTGCGGAGCGGCTCAGGCGCCATTGGCGGACGGCAAGATGGTGGTTCGTCGGCTCGAACTGCGTGTGCCTTCCGTTCGCGGCGTTTCTCGGGGGCGGCCAGTTTGACTCGAACAACTTGCTTATCAGCTGGTCGTTCGCCAACGCTCTTCCCGCGATTGCCTGGACAGTCGGGGTGGTTGCCGTCTTCGTGCTCCTAATTTGGGGACTGATGCGGCCACGTTGGCGCTGGAGCGATAAGCTTTGGGCGCGTGCGTGGATAGCGCACCTTCAGGGCGACGAAGAGAGAGCTTTAGACCTGGAGCAGCAGGCTACCGACAAGGACGTGATGGTCAGGGGTTTCATCCTGGGGATGCTCATGACTGGCCGCTAAATTTCTGTTGGCCGAGCCCCTCCGCCCGCATTTCAACTTCTTTATAGCTAAGTCGCGAAGTGTAGGAAAATCTGCACTGCAATCATGCAGGCTGCGGTGTCGTCATTCGGATAGACGCTAAGGCCCTCTTCTGCAATTTGCGGCGCATTGGCTTGCAGTCCAAGCAAGTTGATGCCGTCGTTAGGGTGGGCAAAGGCATAATCAGTGACGTGCTGGACCATGCACTGTGCGACCGCTTGAACGTCAACTTCAGTCGGTGCCGGAGCGGCCCGGACGCCAAACGTACTGACCAGAAGTGCCGCCGCCGCTGAAGCGAAAAGCCGAGATTTCATCATCAGTCGCCCCGTAGGGTGAAAACCGAACGGCCGAACAAAGCAGGGGTCGGAAACTATGTGGAGTCCAAATAATGAGAGGGTCCCGGTGACCTGCGGGATCTGGGGAAAGGAAAACGCGGAAAAAACGGCCTCCTAGCCGCCCTGGCTGAGTCGTCTCGCTGCGAGGTAAGCGAGCCATTTGACGGGCGAGAGCGCGCGGCGTGGCGGGATCACCCAGCCGGTCGCGCCAATCGTACGAAATCCGGCATCCCCGCCTTGACGCTTCTCGACTGCGAACGTGTCGCCAAACCCCGCATTTGCTGGCAAATGCCCTTTTTGCTGTTTCCAGCCCGGCCGCCGAGGTCCGACCTTCAAGACCTTCCCCCGGCCCAGCTTGGCTTTCAAATCAATCGCAGGCGATCCGCGCTCAATCACTTCGGCCGGAACCGAGCTGTTGAAAACGGCTACCCCGCGAGGTCCCGCTTCTATCTTGGTGCGGGCGGCAGTGGCGCCTGAAGGATCAAGCAATTTTGCTCCGCCAATTGATTCTTTGCCCTCATAGAATTTGATCAGCTCGCGATAGACTTCGAGGCTGACTTCGTTGATAGCCCCGATCGGCGCATCGCTGATCACCACGTACGAGGTCTCGCCGTCCTGCTCAACACGGGCAGTATATTTTTGGCCTCCTTCTGACGGCGGCGATGATGCGGCGGGAACGCCAAAAGCCATGAGTGACTCCTAGGTCGATTCTACGCGACTCTGGCGCTTGGGGAAGGCGGCCTCGCGAATATCTTGACTTGGCAACGGCGTAGTGCTCAGGAGTTCTCGCCGTTTTTGCTAACTACGAGGAGCCGGAACATGGCGCGCAGCACATCGGACGGGCCGGTGGTCACATCGAATCAAATCACATTAGCTTTCGCTACCTTAGCCAAACTGGCCGATGCAGCGCGGGATACGGCCGCCGCGACTGTCGCTGCTGCCATCGTGACAGCTAGAGGGAAACCAACTTCTATCAAAGACGTACTCGAAATCACGCGCGATGCTCGTATGGCTATGTTCCCTGATGAATCGAAGCGCGATGAAACTTGGGAGCAAACGAAGGAGGTTCGGCTCGGCAAAGTGCACAAGTGAATAATAGAACTTGAAGAAAAAATGTTGATGAAGAATGGCAGCTCCAACTCGCCGCGCAACTGAAGCCCGCTACGCTAGACTTCGCAATATCGCTCTTCAAAAGGCAGAAGAAATCTTGGTACCAACGGTGGCGCCCGTGTCGATCTCTCTGCGACTAGTTACCCCGGACGCAATCCATGCATTCAGTTCTACTTGGGAGCAACATCCCGATCGCCGGACCGAATGGCCCTGGGCGCAAATGCATAGAGATTATCGGAGAAACGAACCTGATCGTTTTGAGGTTGCGATCTGGAGTGACGTTACTCTCTGCGGCCTTGCAATCGGAAAACTGAAGACTGACTACTGCTGTGGCGATTTCGTGGAGGGATCGCCTCTAGCGCAGCATCCCTTAAAGGAAAAAGTCATCCCTTCGGTTCTGACCGCTCTTGAGGTCTATGCCATATTGCTTGAAAAGCGGGAGATCCGGCTTATTCGTCCCGCCCCTGAGTTGATACCTCGCTATGAAAAACAGCATTTTACCCTTGTAAGTCCCAAGGGTCAGAAGCAATATTGCGTTAAGGTGGTATCATGAAAACGAAGCTCTCTCGATCCTCTGGTGGCGCAGGCAAGTCCGCCGGCAAGGCGAAGTCGCGGCGCAGCGCACGTTCAAAGAAGACTCCCATGCTTGGGGCGGCTGGAAGGCTTGCCCGGCTCAAAGCCGAAGATATGCCGTGGTTGAGCCCGGAAGGGCTTCAAGGATATGCCGGAGTTCCGGAAGTCTCTGGGGCTGTCACATATAAAAAACCGCCTTCGTGGCGGTAGCCGCGCCGCCGGCCGCCGTCTAATTCCTGAGACTCCCTGGCATTTGCTTTCTGCCTATGCCTCGCCCGCTCGGCTGACCTCGAACTGATCCTTTTTTTGATAACCGCTGTCGGCGAATGCTGACGAAGAGCCGGGTGGAAATCGCCTCGGTTGATTTTCTGGCAGAGATACCCGCTGAGGTTGCAAAACCACAATAGGCGGCCCTAGAGGCCGATCAGGCGGCACCGGGTGTCCTAGTAGCGGCCACGTGTGCCTTCCTGGCTTCCTCGGCCAACGTCGCGGCCGGACTGGTCGATGTTGATGCGCCAATTGGTCACGTGGTAGCGGCCGATCTATGCGACCTCTCGGGCGACGGCGATCTCCTCATGGGCTGCCCGTTCGGCCTCATACTGCGTCTTGAGATCGGCCTCGAAAGCTGCGCGCCTAGGCGCGGACCAACGCTCAAAGCAAAGAAAACCGCCCTCCTCACTGGAGCCAAAGACCCGCTCGGGCAGGCGACGGTAGCTCGGCCATGATCCGAAACGATCTTTAAGCCACGCCCGCGCTTCCGCTTCTGTCATCTCGACGGCTACATCAGAGGCGCCGGTCGGCGAGGCGCGCCCGTAGAATCGCCTACGCAGCCAATATGAGCCGTCGCTCCGTTGGTAAAGTTCCTCCCGCCCCATTGATGGCCCGGCAAAGCCCGAGTGGCCCAGCGGCGGCCATTCCTTGATCTCATAAACCTTACGAAGACGGCTTCCTGCTGTACTGATCTTGCTCAAGCGCGGATTCCTTGTCGCTCTCATGGGAAGAAGGAGACCGCTTTGGACGATCTCCTTCCCTGCATTCACCGCCAGCAAATGCCCCAAACGGCTTAAAAAATGCCTCGGCTAGTACGGTGCCGAGCGTCGCCTTCACGTGCCGTGAGTGCCGGACTTAACCGTTCCCCGCCGCGCACTGCCACGCCTTGCCAACCCGCGCCACGCCCTGCCGGGCCACGCCGCGCCTTGCCTGCCATGCCTTAACGCGCCCGAATGGACGCAGGATTGCGGCTTCCTTTGACCGTTGGCGCTCGCCCTTGGCCCTGGCCGCTGGTGCTGGCGGAAGATGCCCTCTCGCGCAATCCTTAAACGCGGAAGTAGGCACGCAGGTCCGGCGGGTCAAGAGGCGCCTTCGCTTTTCTCTCGATTTACTCTAATGTTTTCTGACGTTATTGTGATTATCTTTCTAAGAAAGAATTCCGCGCGTTTTACAAAAAGCTGATGGGGACTGGGGAGTCTCCAAAAGGAATTCGCGGAATATTGCCTGCTCCGAGGTCCGGCTGATCGCGAAATTGCCGTCGCATGGCTGGTATGCTGGGAGCGAACAGGCCGCCTTCCCCAAGTGCCCGAGCCGCCAAGAGGCGTTTGTCAAACAAACGCGAGGCCCTTTTTTCCGCGTCGTTCTTTCCCCCGGCTTGAATGAGCTGAGGCAATTTGCTGCGCGAAATGCGAGGGGCCTTTTGTGCTATCGAGGCTTCAAAGGGGAGAGCGGGAATTTATCGAGGGGGTGACTGGCGCGGATTCTGGCGGAACTTTTTCGTTTTTTGATTCGGGGATTTTTTGCCTCTAGGCGTCTCACTGGTCTCACTGATTGCCGGCCGACTACCAGTGAGAGAATGATCGTCAAGAAACCCGCAGAAAACCTCACTTTCTTACTGCTTCTCACTGTCTCACTGGTCTCACTGGTAATAGATAGGGGATATCTATAAGAACGTGAGATCGTATTATTCGTGCGCGTGGAACAAGCCCCCCACCCTCTTTCCCGGAATCACCAGTGAGCCAGTGAGACCCTAGAGAAACCTAGGGTTTGACCAGTGAGATCAGCAGTGAGAGCCAGAGAGATCGCCAGTGAGAGAGTTAGCCTAACCTTCGAGGATCGCCCCTCGGACGCGATAGACCCGCACGCTCTTTCTTAATGCTGGGATATATTTGGAGCTAGCATACTGGTCGCGCTCGTTTTTTATCAGCCAGCCGCGATCCGCGAGAACCTTTGCCACGGCGGTCGGGTCGCGGCCTTTGCAGGCTTCATTTTTCCAGGTCTCGGATAGAAACCAGTATTCAGTCTCATCATCTTCAACCACGCGAAACCCTAGCCGATTGTTGGTCCTCTGAAGCTCCTCGTGCAGCCCCATTGATCGGTCGGCTTGGCTCCCGCAGAACTCAAAGCGGGACGATCCGTGCGTTTCGACAATCGCTCGGACTTGGTTGATGGCGTCCAACTCTTCGCCGGAGCCGATAGAGCCACGAGCCGCAAGCCAGCGCTTGAAGACGCGGCCAACAGCAACGAAGGCTGTGTCTTTCGGCCAGTTCAAAACCCCGAAACAGGCCGCGAGTTCGCCGGCTGCGGCGCAGAGCCCGAACCGCTTCGCTGCATCAATCACCTGCGAGTCAGCTCCTTCGGGAACGTAGTCTCTTTGAAACTTAGCAATGTCTGCTTTAAGGACCGACTCGACAGTCTCCGGGGCGGCGGCCACTATCCGCTCAAGGAACCGCTCTCCTGCCCGACCGTGGCATCGCCGGGCAGCGTCCTTAAGCTGATCTGCGAAGTCATGAGCGGTTACGCTATCAGGAAGACGTTGAAAGGCCCCATGCCCATTATCGGTAACGAGCAAGTCAATGACGCGAGCACGCTGCCCTTGTTTTATTTGGATGCCTGACTCCGCAAGCTTCTGCTCAATCGACTGCTCGCCGCTGCTCAAGAGGTTACATCGCCATGTGAGCGCATCCTGGCGAGCGATAGCGGAACTATGCAAAGTTTTGGCGACGGTTCCACGGTCCTTGCCGCGCCCATCAGTGAGCATGTATGCAGCATCAAAAAGGGTTTGGCTTTCTACGCGGTTGATCTCGTCTCGTACGGTCAGCGTGTCGCATGTTTCGACGGCGGCCGTTTCGAGGCCGACAGCGGTGGCGTGCCAGGTCTCTAGAGTTTCGCTCCAGGCCCACACACTCCGGGCAAGGATAAGCAGAGTGGATTTGCCTTTGCGGCTTTGACCGTAGAAGTGAAACCCAATACCCACGGAATCGAAAGCGAAGCGGAGGAGAGGGCCAGCGAACGCAATGCAGAGCGCGAGAACGAGATAGTCATTCCCAACGGCGCGAGCAGCGATGGATTCCTGCCATTCATCTAAGCTTCCGCGCGGAATATAGTCTTGCTTATTCTTGAAATCGACAACCAATAGGAACTCTGTTGGTCCGCGCGCAAACATCTTCCCGTTCGGCAAAATGAACGCAACTTCGTTATCGGCCCAGCCGCAAATTTTGGTGCTGACCATAGACCGTGTTGATTTCCAGTTCGTGATGAGCCGCTTGAATGCCCTATGGCTGTCTGGATCAGTATCGACTTCAAGGCCCCTCTCAGTCAGCTCTTTTGCAATGATGGCGCCGTTCTCATGCAGGGTGGCACGCGGAATAACGTATTGCTTCACATTGCCCTGTGCATCAACCCAGCCGATTGCCGTTGACGGCTCGTTACCTTCCCTATCTGCAAGCATCGCAAGCGGGGTGAAGGGCATGCAGACCCAGTGCTTGACGGGCTTGTCTTTGTCACCCTCTTGCTTCGCAGCTTGGTAATAAATTCCGTCTGCTTCGAGAGAGAAGCCGCGCGGGAGCTGTCCTACCGTCGGCCCTTCGTCATGCGATTGTTCGGTGGATTCTGTTTCGATCATAATATTCCTCCTTTGGAAATGGGCCACTTTTGATGAGTGGGGCCTTGAACATTGGAGGATTAGACGTATATATATAGCTAGAAGGCGCGGTTCCTCCGGATCGTCCCTCTGCTGGCAGTTCGCTTTCTCCGTGGCGTTTTTGTCGGTTCATCTTGATCTCCTGAAAGAAAGAAACACGCGGCGCCGCCTCATTGAAAAGTGGGGCGGTTGCTGTTGGTACAGTTAGGCGGCGGGGCGGCACAACGGCTCCCCTTCCAGGATCCGGTCAAGCACGCGGGGATCCACGAACCACCAGCGCGGACCGACGCGGCGAGCGAGGTCCGGATAGCGCCGGCACCAGTCACGCATCGTCCATAGATCTATGCCTGCCCGCTCTGCTGCTTGCTTCGTGGAAATCCAGTCCTTATACGTCATGTTTTATTCCTCCATAAAATTCGCGCACTGCGCTCGAATATGTGGCGTATGGTTACAAGATAGTACTTATCGGGGTGTCGTCAACCCCCTCGGCCGTCTCGCTGATTTCATGAGTTGCGCGTATCTGCTCCAATTTTTCGTAGGCCCAGAGTTTCGCTTCGGTCTCCGAGGAATATTCGCTTTTGCTGAAAAAGCTAATACCGCAATCGGTAGCAGCGTTTTCTAGAAAACGCGCAGAAGGTTTGGAGAAAATACAGAAAGCAAATCGGCCGAGATCTTTCCTGAAGATCGTTATGGTGAAACCGTCCGCCGTCCGGATGTAAGAGTTTCCCTTCTTCGATTGAAGCCAACGCTGCTCAAGCCAAGCGGTGAAAGCTTCGGACAAAGAGTCATCCAACATTTGCGGGATATCCCAAGGTGATCATTTGCAGCGCCTTGCTAAACAAAATATACCGTGCGAGCAGCCGCAGCTTGTCGGCGGATCGTGAAACCGCGATGCCCGCCGTTTGCAGGACATCGAAGAGAGAATATTTCGTTAGCGAGTAGAATTGCAGCACGACATAAGCGATTTGTTTGAAACCCGCTCGCGCACGAATCACGATTGACCAAATGTCGCGGGGATCGCCGAGAACGATCTCAAACGGGCTCGCAAGGAACTGGGGCCAGTCGGTCGGCTTGTCGCGCCACCAGATGCCATATTCGTTTATCGGATAGTGCGCTAGTTGCTTTTTGAGGAAGTCGAGAGCGGGAGATTCCCCCCGCCTTGCCACCTCCCCCCCATCGTCAAGCGACGAAGTGGGACTTGAATCTTCGGCTGGATTGACTATGTTTGGTTTGCAATCAGACATTTCATTTTCCTTTCGGCCGGCTGGGCGTTGACGCGCTTGGCCGGTTTTTTTATGTGCTTATTTTTTCCTTCGCTTTTCGACGCGGACACGGAGAGCGGCACGGCGAGATTTTCGCAATGCCTTCGCGGCGGTCGGCACCAGACTCGGAAAATAGGCCGCCATTTTCAAAAGGTCGCCTGTCGCGAGACCGTTATGCTTCATTGCGAAGATCGCGCCCTGATCATGGTCGAGCGCGAAGTTCAGGCGCTTCCATTTCGGATCACGGTTGATCTTGCTAAGCGCTGAGGCAATGTCCTCTTCGCTCAATCTATGCCATTCTTTGCCGGAAATTTCCACGACGGCTTGTTGCAAAAGCCGGTCCATATCCACTTTCGCGTGAGAGCCTTCAGTGATGCAATCGTACGGAAAAAGATCGCCGATTTTCCATCCGAGCAGATCGCAAGCTTCAGGAATCGTCATAAGGAAGCCGGTTCGGGGCGGTTTTCGCGAGACGGCGATCCTAGGCATTAGCGTTTCCGCCGTTTCTTCGCTGGCTTGGCCTCCGAGGCTGCCATGGCTGCTTCGAGCATTTTTCGGAGCCGGTTCGGCCGCACGCGGAATTGGCCTCCGCCGTTGCTAAAACAGTTGCTGAAAGGATACTGCTCGCGCAGCCGGTTCATATCCCCAGCCGTCAAGCCGAGCTGCTTCATCGCGTCCCCGACCGGGATCAATGCATCGAGGTCTTCGTCCCATGGGGAACTGCCTGCTGGCGCCATAGATTTGTGCCAAGTCCCGAAATTGTCCTTGCGATATCTGACTTGAACGCCGCCGCCGATTCGACCGTCATAGTAGGTTTCAGTCTCCATTCCACTCTTCTGAACCCGCAGCAATTTCCCTTCTGGCGTTCGCAAAAATCTTGCGGGCATTTTGTTTGAGTTATCCATTGAGGCCGCCAGTTTGCGAAAGCAAACTACCTCCGAGGAAATGATAGTCCGCCGAAGCAAACTGATCATCGTCAGCCTCAGATTGATATTCTGCATCACGGAAGCCCGGCGAGGCCGCGAGCTTCACAAAATTGCTGGCGTTGCGCCGCGCCGTCGCTTTGGCCTTTGTGATCGTCCGCTTTACTGGCATCCTTACGATCTGGGTTTCGCTGGCAATGAGCTGGTCCAGGATGTCAACCTTGATTTTCCATGTGCGATCGCGGGCTTGAATACCCAGAGCCGGAGTATTGCGGAGCCAGCCGTACACGGTCCTGAGTGCCACGCTCGCCCGCTCGGCGGCTTCCTGTGCGGTGATGAATTTGTCAGTTTTCTTTGTTGGCATGTTGCCTCCCTTTTTATTCGCTAAGTTTACCATTCAAGCGAAGATAGCGAAGGGCCGCTGTAGTCAAACGGGCATAACGCATGGCGATTTGTGAAAGTGGGGGGCGATGATAGACTTTTTTCTCCCGAGCTTCTTTCCCCAATCCGTCAAAGGCGCTTGGAGTTTACTTACGGCAAACTCTTGGCGTTCGGCCGGAATATTAAAGAGGCGCGAAAGCAGAGCATTTTTTTGCTATCGGCTGCCGAGGTTATCGAGGCGAAGAGCGATTTGCCGCCCGGCGCTGACGCATTGAATTCCGCCGTGGGATGCGGTATAATGTGCTTTAGTGCTCGAATTCGTTAGCAATTTACGCGCGTTATTTGCGCGCTGAGATTTATCGCCGATAAGACCTAATAACGCACCTCAATATTGACTCATGAGATTGAAACAAAGAATGAGTGACAAAACAAACGCGGATTCTTCCGGAGAAGACGACTCAAAATGGTGGGATAAAAAACGTACGGCGGGATGGCTTGGTATCAAGCCTCGGCAGCTCATGCGGCTAGCCAAACTGCACGGAATTGCGGTAATAAAGCTCAATTCAAGAGACCTTCGATTCGATGCCGCCGCACGGGCGGAACTGGAGGCGAAATGCCGTTGCGAGTTGTCAGGCGAGCCGACACTGGAAAGCTTTGGATCGCTGGCACCATCAAGCCGGCTGGGGCGAAAGAAGGCGTCCGAATTCGCCAACGTGCAGGAACAGATTCGCCAGAGCTTGCGCGCGAAGAGGCAGCGGCCCTCGAAGCGAAAATCCTCCGCGACTTCCATCTGGGCGAGAAGCGGCCGGAGTGCACCTTCAGCCGAGCGGTCGCTAGCTACCTAGAGGCGGAAGACCGGGCTGTCGGGACGGTCGCCTTGGTCGATCGGCTGCACGACCATTTTAAGGACGGCTCACTCCGGAAGATCGATCAGGCCGCCGTTGATGAAGCCCGCAAGGCAATCCTGCGGCCCAACGCAAAGCCGGCAACAGTCAAGCGCAATTTGATAGTTCCGCTGCGGGCCATCTTGCTCCATGCCCATCGTCGGGGATGGTGCGACGCTCCGAGTTTCGAGATTCCAGCAGAGCAGAGAGGCCGCACGAAGTTCCTACTACCCGAGCAAGCCGAAGCTTTGATTGCAGCGGCAGGAGCGGCGAAGCGCTCTGGGCACCTTGTACCGCTGCTCCGCTTCTTCCTCTGCACCGGCTGCCGCGTGGGCGAAACACTGGCGCTCGATTGGTCGCAAGTTGATCTGCTCGGGGCCAGGGCTCGAATCTGGGCCGACCAAGCTAAATCGGGAGCCGAGAGGATAGTCAATTTGCCGCCGGCTGCCGTGGCGGCTTTAGCGGCCCTGCGGCATCGGGAGGGCCGAGTTTTCCTGACCGCACGCCGAGAGCCTTACCGCAGCTCCGAAGAGTATGGCGGCCAGCTCAAGACTGCCTGGGCCTCGGCCTGCTCCAGGGCTGGTCTATCGGGCTTCGGGCCTCATGCTCTCCGCCACACATGGGCGAGCTGGCACTATTGCGTGCACCGGGACCTCCTTCGCCTCAAGCTAGATGGCGGCTGGTCGAGCGTCGCCTTGGTCGAGCGCTATGCCCACCTGCTGCCCGCCGGCCACGAAGAAGGCATCAGGCGGCTCTGGGGCATTCGCGAAGGCAAAACCCTGGCCGCAGTCGAGTCCCAAGCGTCGTGAGCGGTCGGAACAGAGTGGGAATTGCGTGTCAGGAGCGTGCCAGCGGATCGGCGGAATTCACGCAATGTTCCGCAGGTTTGCGCACCCTTTCCGCAGCGGCCGTCTCGGAAGCACCTGGGAAATCTCTAGGAATCTCTAGGCAAAAGTGGTGCTGCTGGTGAGGATTGAACTCACGGCCTCTCCCTTACCAAGGGAGTGCTCTACCACTGAGCTACAGCAGCGCCGAGCGCGCGGTATAACCTCGGGGCCGCGGCCCGGGCAAGCAAGCGGGGCTTGAACCGGCCGCCGCGCCGCCCGATCGTGGCGGCATGGCCGAGCCTCCGCCAAAGCCCGCTCCCACCCCCTCGAAGGCCGCGCGCCTGGCGCGCGAGACGGCGGCGCTCCGCGAAAACCTTCGCCGCCGCAAGGAGCAGGCGCGCGAACGGGAAGAAGCGGCCCGACCGGCCGAGGCGCCGCCCAAGCGCCCCGCCGCGCCTTAAGCGCGAGGCCCCTTTGCCCCGGCGCGGCGCCCTGCGCTAGACCCATCCCCCGTCTCGCCCAGGAGCCCCGATGCCGGTGATGCCCGACCACTGGATCCGCCGCATGGCCGAGGACCACGGCATGATCGAGCCCTTCGTCGAACGCCAGCAGCGCACCGGCGTCATCAGCTACGGCCTCTCCTCCTACGGCTACGACGCCCGCGTCGCCGACGATTTCAAGCTCTTCACCAACGTCGATTCCCCGATCGTCGATCCCAAGGAATTCAACCCCGCAAGCTTCGTCGACCGAAAGGGCGAAACCTGCGTCATCCCGCCCAACAGCTTCGCGCTCGGCCACACGATCGAGTATTTCCGCGTCCCCCGCGACATCCTCGTCGTCTGCCTCGGCAAATCCACCTACGCCCGCTGCGGCATCATCGTGAACGTCACCCCGCTCGAGCCCGAATGGGAGGGCCAGGTCACGATCGAGATCAGCAACACCACCCCGCTCCCCGCCAAGATCTACGCCGGCGAGGGCATCTGCCAGTTCCTCTTCCTCAAGGCAGAGGAGGTGTGCGAGACCAGCTACGCCGACCGCGCCGGCAAATACATGCGCCAGCGCGGCGTCGCCCTTCCTCGCCTCTGAGCGGCCAACCTCATCGAACCCAAAGGACGAACCCCCCAATGGATCGCATACGCATTCGCGGCGGCCGGCCGCTCTCCGGCGAGATCGCGATCAGCGGCGCCAAGAACGCCGCACTCCCCCTCATGGCCGCCGCCCTGCTCACCGAGGATCGCCTCGTCCTCACCAACGTGCCCCGCCTCGAGGACATCCGCACGATGATGATCCTCCTCGCCCAGCACGGGCTCGACGTCGCCTCGCTCGACGCCGAGCAGCGCTCGCTCGCGCTCGGCGGGCGCATCCGCAACACCGAGGCCCCCTACGACATCATGCGCAAGATGCGCGCCTCCATCCTCGTCCTCGGCCCCCTCCTCGCCCGCGCCGGCGAGGCTCGCGTCTCGCTCCCCGGCGGCTGCGCCATCGGCACCCGCCCCGTCGATCTCCACCTCAAGGGCCTCGAGCAGATGGGCGCCGAGATCCGCCTCGAGGGCGGCTACATCGCCGCCCGCGCCCCCGGCCGCCTCAAGGGCGCCAGCATCGTCTTCCCCGCCACCTCCGTCGGCGCCACGGAGAACCTGCTCATGGCCGCCTCACTCGCCGACGGCGTCACCGAGCTCGCCAACGCCGCCCGCGAGCCCGAGATCGAGGACCTCGCCCACTGCCTCAACGCCATGGGCGCGCGCATCACCGGCATCGGCACCGGCCGCCTCGCCATCGAGGGCGTGACCCGCCTCTCCGGCGCCGAGCACGCGATCATGCCGGACCGCATCGAGACCGGCACCTACGCCTGCGCCGCCGCCATCACCGGCGGGGAGATCGTGCTGCGCAACGCCCGCCCCGACCATCTCGCCGCCGTTGCCCGCACGCTCGGCGAATCGGGCGTGGACGTGGCCGAGACCCAAGCGGGCATGCGAGTCGCCCGCCGCAACGCGCTCGCCGGCGCCGACGTGATGACCGAGCCCTATCCCGGCTTCCCCACCGACCTCCAGGCCCAGTTCATGGCCGTCATGGCGGTCGCCGAAGGGGCTGCCATGATCACCGAGACGATCTTCGAGAACCGTTTCATGCACGTCCCGGAGCTCAACCGCATGGGTGCGCGCATCAACGTCCACGGCGCCTCGGCGATCGTCCGCGGCGTCCCCGAACTCTCCGGCGCCCCGGTTATGGCGAGCGACCTCCGCGCCTCCGTCTCGCTCATCCTCGCCGGCCTCGCCGCGCACGGCGAAACCACGGTCAACCGCGTCTATCACCTCGACCGCGGCTACGAGGCGCTCGAGGCGAAGCTCGCCGCCTGCGGGGCCGATATCGAGCGCCTCTCCGACTGAACGGCAGGGCCGCGCCCGCTTCCCTTCCGCGCCCGCCGACACGGTGGTAGAGGGCGGCCGCGATCGCCTCCGGAGCCCGTGCATGACCGCCGTTCCGTCCGCCATCCGCCCGGGCGCCCCGCCCGCCGGCGCGCCGGCCGCGCCCCTCGTGCTGGCCCTGCCCAAGGGCCGGATCCTGGACGAATGCGCACCGCTGCTTGCGCGCGCCGGCATCCGCCCGGCGCCCGACTACGCCGACGAGGCGAGCCGGCGCCTGCGCTTCCCCACCGACGATCCCGGCCTCGACGTCGTCCGCGTCCGCCCCTTCGATGTCGCGACCTTCGTCGCCTTCGGCGCCGCCGCACTCGGCATCTGCGGCGCGGACGTGCTCATGGAGTTCGACTATTCCGAGATCTACGCCCCCCTCGATCTCGGCATCGGGGCCTGCCGCATGGTCGTCGCCGAGCCGGCGGCCAATCTTGACGCCAAGGACGCTGGTTCCGAGGACCTCCGCCGCCTCTCGCGCGTCCGCGTCGCCACCAAATACCCCAACACCGCCCGCCGCCATTTCGCCGCGCGCGGCATCCAGGCCGACGTGGTCACGCTCAACGGCTCGGTCGAATTGGCCCCCGGCCTCGGCATCGCGGGCCGCATCGTCGATCTCGTCCAGACCGGCTCGACTCTTGCCGCCAACGGCCTCGTCATCTCCGAGGTGATCGCCCCGATCACCAGCCGCCTCATCGTCAACCGGAGCGCGCTGAAAACCGGCGGCGAGGCGCTCTTCTCCCTCATCGCCCGCTTCCGCGCCGCCCTTCTTGATGCCTCCTTGGCGCATGCCTGAGCGCCTCTCAACCGCCGCACCCGGCTTCGAAGCCGCCTTCGCCGCCTTCCTCGCTTCCCCCCGCGGCCAGGCCGCCTCGGTCGAGACCGCCGTCGCCGCGATCATCGCCTCCGTCCGCGCCGACGGCGACGCCGCCCTCTGCGACCTCACGCGCCGCTTCGACCGGCTCGATCTCACCCCCGCCGAGCTCCGGATCCGCCCCGCCGAGATCCTTGCCGCCGCCGAGACCGTCCCCGAGGCCGAGAACGCCGCGCTCCGCCTCGCCGCCGAGCGGATCGAGGCTTTCCATCGCCGCCAGCTTCCCCCCGACCTCGCGCTGACCGACGAGGCCGGAATCCGCATGGGCCTCCGCTGGCGCCCGCTCGACGCCGTCGGCGTCTATGTCCCCGGCGGCAAGGCCGCCTACCCCTCCACCGTGCTGATGAACGCGATCCCCGCCCGCGTCGCCGGGGTTCCGCGCATCGTCATGGCCGTGCCCTGCCCGGGCGGGGTTCTTCCCCCCCTCGTCGCCGCCGCCGCCCGCTTCGCCGGCATCACCGAGGCCTACCGCGTCGGCGGCGCCCAGGCCGTGGCGGCCCTCGCCTATGGCACGGCTTCCATCGCCCCCGTCGATCGCATCGTCGGCCCCGGCAATGCCTATGTCGCCGAGGCCAAGCGGCAGGTCTTCGGCCGCGTCGGCATCGATTCCATCGCCGGCCCCTCCGAGGTCGTCATCCTCGCCGATGCCGCCAACGATCCCTGCCTGGTCGCGATCGATCTCCTCGCCCAGGCCGAGCACGACGAGCTCGCCCAGGCGATCCTCATCACCGACGACGCCGCCTTCGCCGACCGCGTCGAGGCGGCGCTGGCCGCCGAGCTGAAAACCCTCCCCCGCGCCGCCATCGCCGGCGCGAGCTGGCGCGAGCAGGGCGCGGTCATCGTCGTCGCCGACTGGGGGGAGGCCGCCCGCCTCGTCAACCGCATCGCGCCCGAGCATGTCGAGCTGATGCTCCCCGAGCCCGGGCGCGTCTTCGCCCTGATCCGCCACGCCGGCGCCGTCTTCCTCGGCCGCCACGCCCCCGAGGCGCTCGGCGATTACGTCGCGGGCCCCAATCACGTCCTTCCCACCAACCGCACCGCCCGCTTCTCGTCGGGCCTCTCGGTGCTCGACTTCCTCAAGCGGACGAGCTTCGTCGCCGCCGATCAGGTGGCGCTCGCGCGCATCGGCCCTGCCGCGATCACGCTCGCCGAAGCCGAAGGCCTCACCGCCCACGCGCGCAGCATCAAGCTCCGCCTCGCTTGACCTTGCAGGACCCCGCGCTCATGTTCCGCTCCGATTTGTGGCCGCCCAGGGACGGCCCGGGAACGGAGTATTGATGTCGAAGGAGGACATGATCGAGTTCAGCGGCACGGTGACCGAGCTGCTGCCGAACGCCATGTTCCGGGTCAAGCTCGACAACGAGCACTTGGTCCTGGCGCATACCAGCGGGAAGATGCGCAAGAACCGCATCCGCGTCCTCGCCGGGGACCGCGTGAACGTCGAGATGACCCCCTACGACCTCACCAAGGGACGGATCACCTTCCGCTTCAAGTGAGCCCGCTGCTCCTGGCTTCCGCGAGCCCGCGCCGCCTCGAGCTGCTGGCCCAGATCGGGATCGTCCCGGAAGCCGTCCTCGCCCCGGAGATCGACGAAACGGCGCTGAAAGGCGAGCGGCCCCGGGCGCTCGCACTCCGCCTCGCCCGGGCCAAGGTCGAGGCACTTGCGTGCGCGGAGAGGGGCCGGATTTTCATGCTCTCCGCCGACACGGTGGTCGCGGTGGGCACCCGCATGGTCGGGAAAACCGACGATCCCGCCGAAGCTCGCCGCGCGCTCACCCTCCTCTCGGGCCGCCGCCACCGCGTCATCACCGCAATCGTCCTCACCACCCCGGACGGGCGCAAGGCCGAGCGGCTCTGCGAAACGACGGTTGGTTTCGCTCGCCTAAGCGCCGAACAGCTCGACTCCTATCTCGCCGGCAACGAATGGCGCGGCAAAGCCGGCTGCTACGCCATCCAGGGCCGCGCCGCGTCCTTCATCCGCGCGATCTCCGGCAGCTACTCGAACGTCGTCGGGCTTCCGCTCTTCGAGACCGCCCAGCTCCTGAGGGGCTTCGGCTGGCACATCCCGTGAGGATCATCGTCGCCGCGAGCCCCGGCGAGACCCGCGCCGTGGCGATCGACGCCGAAGGCCGCGCGGTGGATTTCGCGCTCTTCCGCCCATCCGCGCCGGACGGCATCGGAGACCTCTATCGCGGCCGCGTCACCGCGATCGCCCCCGCCCTCGGCGGCGCTTTCGTCTCCCTGGGCGAGGGCGCGGACAGCTTCCTCCCCGACACCGAGGGCGCGGCCGGCGTCGCCGAGGGCGCGCTTGTTCCCGTCCGCGTCACCCGCGCCGCCCAATCCGCCAAAGGACCCCGCCTCTCCGCCCGCCTCGACGAGATCGTGCCGCCCGGCCCCGTGGGCCTCGTCCGTCGCGGCCCGGATCCCATCCGCCGCCTCGCCGCCCTCATTCCCAACGCGCCCATCGAGCGCGCCGGCCTCGCCTTCGATCCCGCGCTCGAAGCCGAGCTCGCCGCTCTCGCCGAGCCCGTCGTCGCCTTGCCCGGCGGGGCCATCCTCCGCATCCATCCCACGCCCGCGCTGGTCGCGATCGACCTCGACGCCGGCGCCGCCGCTTCCGCCCGCGGCCCGGCGCGCGCGACCCACCGCGCCCTCAACCGCGCCGCCATCCCCGAGATCGCCCGCCAGATCCGGCTCCGCAATCTCTCGGGCGCCATCCTCGTCGATCTCGCCGGCCTCAGCCCCCGCGAACGAAGGCCCCTCGCCGATGCCTTCAGGGCCGCGCTCGCGCCCGACCCGCTTGCCCCCCGCTTCCTCGGCTTGACGGCACTCGGGTTCGCCGAGATCGTCCGGCCGCGCGTCGCCCCGCCGCTCCACGAGCTCCTGCTCACGCCTCACGCCGCCGGTCTCGCCGCGCTGCGCGCCCTCGCGTCGGAAACCCTCGCCGCCCCCGCCGGCGCCTGGGCGCTCCGTGCCGCGCCTGCCGTCGTCTCCGCGCTCGAGCAGGACCCGGCCGCCCTTGCCGAGCTTGCGCGGCTCACCGGCCGCCCTCTTATCCTCCGCAGCGACCCCGCGCTCGCGCGCGCACGCTGGAGTCTGGACCCGCTATGACCACGCCCTGCCCGATCTGCGGCAAGCCGACCGTGCCGCGCTTCCGCCCTTTCTGCAGCCGCCACTGCGCGGATGTGGATCTTGGCCGCTGGCTCACCGGCCAGTACCGCATCCCGCTCGCCCCCGAGGCCGAGCCCGAGGACCCGGACGCGCTTGATCGGGAACAGGGCATAGGCTAATTCCGGCCGGCCCCACGGCCGCCCCCAAGGATGCCCCCAGGGATGCCCCCAGGGATGCCCAGGTAGCTCAGTTGGTAGAGCATGCGACTGAAAATCGCAGTGTCGGTGGTTCGATTCCGCCCCTGGGCACCATAATTTCCGCGCGCCTGCCTTATCGCAACCCGAACCCAAGGTAGAGGGGCGCGCTCAGCGCCTCGTGGCCCGCGTGCTCGACCGTGACCGGCGGCAGAGCTTCGATGCGGGCGAAGAGGCTCCCATAGTCCGCTTTCATGCGCTCCGGCGTGACGTTGGGGGCGATGACCAACACGTCATCGCCGCGGTAGCGCGAGAGCGGCCGGATCAGCCCATATTCGTGCGGCTCGGATCCGAGCACGACGACAGGCGGGCTCCCGCCCAGCGCGTAGTCGATCTTCGCCGCGTCGCTCCACCGCACCGTGCCGATGACGAGGTGCGGCCGATCGAGCAGATCCCGTTGCGCAAGCTCGCGGCGGAGCGAGCGCCAGTCGATGATCTGGAGCGCGGGGTCGCGGCCGGGCGCAAGAAACGGCGCCAGAATGTCGAACCGCGCGTCCAGGCCGACGAGCGTCGCACCGAGCAGCACGAATCCCGCGGTTGCGAGGCACCACGGCCGGACGAAGCGTACGCCTGCCGTGAGCCGGCGGTCGATCGAAGCGCCGAGCAGGGGGAAAAGCATCAGGTAGCCCGGCGCGGCCCAGTGGTAGAGCACCCGTCCGCGCGACCAGAGCGCGATCACGCTGAAGAGCAGGATCGCGGGAATTCCGAGGCAGAGCAGCAACCAGCCTCGCCACTCGTCGGGCCCGCGCCGCAGCGCCGCCACACCGGAGAGGACGAGCGGCAACCAGACCCACGGCAGCAGGAAGAGCGCCTCGCCGCCGAAAACCACGAAGGGCGCGAGCGGGTGGAAGCCAAGGCCGCCGGCACGGTTCCCCTGAAAAGCGAACGAGATCCAGCGGTGATGAAAATTCCAGATCAGGACCGGGCAGAAGACGAGGAAGGCCACGAGAACGGCGAGCCACGGGGCCGGACTGGCCAGCCATTTGCGGTGCCGCGGCGTCGTGCAGAGATAGAGGAAGGCGCCGGCAAGCACGAGAATCGCCGAGTATTTCGAGAAGAGCGCGAGCCCGAGCGCGAGCCCGGCGAGCAGCCACCACGCAAGCGCCGCCGGGCCCACGGCTTCGAGCCCGCAGGCGAGGGAGAGCGCGGCGGCGAGCAGGGCCGCATCCAGCGGACCGTCCGGCAGCACGAAGGCCCCGAAAACCACTCCGAAGAGCGGTGAGAGATTGAGGCAGATCGCGGCCCACAGGCCGGCGCGCGGCGAGAACAGACGCGCGCCGAGCCGGTACATGAGCCAGGTCGAGAACGCGAAGAGCAGGATGAAGGGCAGCCGCACGACGATGGGCGCAGCACTTCCGGCGAGCGTCGCCGCCACCGTGGAAAGCCACCACACGGCGGGCGGATGGTCGAAATAGCCTAAGCGCAGCGTGCGGCCCGCCGCAACCACGTAGCTCTCATCCACGCCAAGCCCGAGTGCGGCCGCGAAAATCAGGCGGAGCGCGCCGCTTCCGAGAATGAGCAGCCAGAGCGCGCGCAGGACAGGACCGTTTCGCGGCATGCCGTGGCCGCGAGGCGCGTCAAGGACTCTCGAAGGTGGCAAGAAAGGTCTTGCCGGCTTCCCGGCTCACCCCGCGACGACGCGCTGCTGCTGCTCCCCGAGCCCGGCGACGCCGAGACGCATCGTCTGGCCCGCCTTGAGGTAGACCGGCGCCGGCTTCTTGCCGAGGCCGACGCCGGGCGGCGTGCCGGTGGAGATGATGTCGCCCTGGTGCAGCGTCATGAAATGGCTCGTATAGCTCACCAGCTTGGCGACGCCGAAGATCATCGTCCGCGTGTTGCCGTGCTGCATGCGCACGCCATCGACGTCGGTCCACATCTCGAGCGCCTGCGGATCGGGCACTTCGTCGCGCGTGACGAGCCAGGGGCCGGTCGGCCCGAACGTGTCGCAGCCCTTGCCCTTGTCCCAGGTGCCGCCGCGCTCGATCTGGTATTCGCGCTCGCTCACATCGTTGCAGACGCAGTAGCCGGCAACGTAGTCGAGCGCCTGATGCTCCGGCACGTAGCTCGCATCGCGACCGATGACGATGCCGAGCTCGACCTCCCAGTCGGTCTTCTGCGACCCGCGAGGCAGCCGCACATCGTCGTTCGGCCCGCTATAGGCGCCGAGTGATTTGAGGAAGATAATCGGCTCCTTGGGGATGGGCGCGCCCGTCTCGGCGGCGTGGTCGCTGTAATTGAGGCCGATGCAGACATAATTGAGCGGGCGGGCGACGCACGGGCCGAGCCGCGGCGATCCCGCGACCTTCGGCAGCGCCTTCCAATCCAGCGCGCTGAGGCGTGCGAGCCCGGACGCGCCCAGCGCCTCGCCCGCGATGTCGGGCACGAACCCGGAAAGATCGCGGATGGCGCCTTCGGGGTCGAGTATGCCGGGTTTTTCCGCCCCTGCAGGGCCGTAGCGCAGCAGCTTCATTCTTTTCCCTTTCGTGCGAATGACGCGTGATGGGTACAGCGGAATCGCAGCATGCTCAAACCGTCCAGCCGCCATCGATCACGATCGCCTGCCCGGTGAGAAAGGCCGATTCCTCGCCGGCGAGATAGACGGCGAGCGCGGCGATCTCCTCGGGCGCGCCAAGCCGTCCCATCGCCTGGCGGGCGACGAAGGCGGCGCGCGCCGCGTCCGTCGAGCCCGCTTGGGCTGCGTTCACCGCGATCCGGTCCTCGAGGCTCGGCGTCGCGATGGTGCCGGGGCAGATGCAGTTGCAGCGTATACCGCGCGCAACGAAGTCCGCGGCAACGGACTTCGTGAGGCCGACGACGGCAGCCTTGGTCGCGCCGTAGATGAAGCGCCGTGGCGCGCCTTTGACGCTGCTCGCGGCCGAGGACATGTTTACGATCGCCCCGCCACCCTTGGCCAGCATGCCGGGCAGGAAGGCGCGGATGGTGCGGAACATCGAGCGCACGTTGAGCGTGAAGGCAAATTCCCATTCGGCCTCTGAAGCCTCGAGGATCGTGCCCTGGTGCACGAAGCCCGTGCAGTTGAAGAGCACGTCGATCGGGCCGGCGCGCGTCGCGGCCTCTTCGATCGCTGCCGCATCCGTGCAGTCCAACGCGCCCACCTCGATCGTCGGCTGCGCGAGCGAGGCGAGCGCGGCTTCGTCGATGTCGGTTGCGATCACCCTGGCCCCCTCGGCGGCGAAGGCGAGCGCGGTGGCGCGGCCGATGCCCTGCGCGGCAGCGGTGACGAACGCCGTCTTGCCGGCGAGCCTTCCGGTCATGGCGCAATCCGTTCCTTCAGTGGTTGTTGCGCGATTCGCCGCGGGTCTCGATGATTTTGAGATAGAGCGTCGCCGGTTCGAGGCAGGCCCCGGTGCCGAGCCCGCCGACCATGCTCCGGTAGATCTCCTCCCAGGGCGTCATATTGACGAGCGCGGGCGGCTTCCACGCCGCGCGCCGCGCCGCGATCTCCGCGGGCGGGAGCAGCAGATCGACGCGGCGGGCATTGAGGTCGATCCGGATCGGATCGCCGGTGCGCAAAAGGGCGAGCCCGCCGCCCACGGCGGCCTCCGGCGTCACGTTGAGGATCGAGGGGCTGCCCGAGGTCCCGGACTGGCGTCCGTCGCCCATCGTCGGCAGCGCGTCGATGCCGCGCTTGAGAAGGGCGGCCGGCGGCTGCATGTTAACGACCTCGGCGCTGCCGGGATAGCCGACCGGCCCGGCGTTGCGAATCACCAGCACGCTTTTTTCATCGACGCCAAGTGCGGGGTCCTCGATGCGTGCGTGATAATCCTCCGGCCCCTCGAAGACGATGGCCTTGCCCTCGAACACGTTGGGATGCGCGGGATCGGCGAGAAAGCGTTGGCGGAACTGCTCGTCGATCACGCTCGTCTTGATGACGGCGCTCTCGAAAAGGTTGCCCGAGAGCACGACGTAGCCGGCCGCGGGCTTCAGCGGTTTGGCATAGGAGCGGATCACCTCGCGGTCGGGCTCGGGGACCGCGGCGAGATTCTCGGCCATTGTCCGCCCGGTCACGGTCATCGCATCGCCGTGGAGCTTGCCGGCGTCGAGCAGCTCCTTCATGACCGCGGGAACCCCGCCGCCACGGAAGAAGCGCTCGGACAGGAAGCGGCCGGCCGGTTGCATATCGACCAGCAGCGGAATCTCCGGGCCGAGCCGCTGCCAGTCCTCGAGCGTGTGATCGACGCCCATGTGCCGCGCGAT
Organism: Acetobacteraceae bacterium; assembly: GCA_035503055.1. Taxonomy (GTDB): domain Bacteria; phylum Pseudomonadota; class Alphaproteobacteria; order Acetobacterales; family Acetobacteraceae; genus JAKAWQ01. The sequence goes on along the minus strand of DATJTV010000214.1, from coordinate 8,492 downwards.
CGCCACCATGTGGATCGGGCAGTTCGAGGAAGCGCCGAGTGCCGCCGCGGCAACCACGGCGTTCTCGAACGCCTTCTTGGTCATGATGTCGGAGGGGCGCAGATTCTCCTCCACCATCGCAACGATTCGCTTTCCCGTCTCGTAGGCCATCCAGCCGCGCTCGCGGTAGGGGGCGGGAATGATGGCGCAGCCGGTGAGCGACATGCCGAGCGCCTCGGCGAGCGAGTTCATCGAGCTCGCCGTGCCCATCGTGTTGCAGTGGCCGGGCGAGGGCGCCGAGGAGGAGACCATCTCGATGAACCGGTCGTAGTCGATCTTGCCTTCGGCGAGCAGCTTGCGCGCCTCCCAGATGATGGTGCCCGAGCCGGCAAGCCGGCCCTGCCACCAGCCATCCAGCATCGGCCCACCGGAAAGCACGATTGCCGGGATGTTCACGGTCGCCGCGCCCATTAGGCCGGCCGGCGTGGTCTTGTCGCAGCCGGTGGTCAGCACCACGCCGTCGATCGGGTAGCCGTGCAGCACCTCGACCAAGCCGAGATAGCTGAGGTTGCGGTCGAGCGCAGCGGTCGGCCGCCTGCCGGTCTCCTGGATGGGATGGAGGGGGAACTCCATCGGGATGCCGCCGCCGTCGCGAATGCCCGCGCGCACGCGCTCGGCGAGCTGGAGGTGGTGGCGATTGCAGGGGGCGAGATCGGAGCCCGTCTGGGCGATGCCGATAATCGGCTTGCCGGACTGGATCTCCCCGCGCGTCAGGCCGTAATTCATGTAGCGCTCGATGTAGAGCGCCGTCATGCCGGGGTCATGCGGGTCGTCGAACCACCGCCGGCTCCGGAGCCGCCGCTCGCCTGCGCTCGGGCCGTCGCCGCTCCCGTTCGCCGTCGCTGCCATGGTCCCTTCCTCCCGCCGCGTGGTGGCGCCGAAGAAGGCGACGAGCGGTGCAGCCTGTCAACCGGGCCGGCCGGGCCGTTCAGGCAGCCTTGATCGGGCGGTCGGCGAAGCTTTCCTGGGGCACGCCGCGATGGAGCGACATGTGCGAATGGACGACCTTCCATTCATCGCCGCTCCGCCGGAAGACCAGCGTGGCGCGGCCCGGCCGGGGGAACGAAGTTCCGTCCGGCGCGAAGCCGGTGCTGGTCCATGGCGCGATGACGACGGCAAGACCGCCCTCCGCTTCCGCGAGGATCCGCGTCCGCGCGAGGTCGAAACGGAAATCCTCGGTGCGTGGCCAGACATTGCGCCACTGGTTGGCGATCGCCGCCTCGCGGCCTTGCACGAGGTCCTGATGCGTGCCGAAGACGATGACATCCTCGTCCCACATCGGGCGGGCGGCGGCGAAGTCCACCACGCGGACATGGGCGGCGAAGCGCTCGAGCCAGTCGAGGAGAGAGGCGCGAACGCCTGGGTCGGCTTCGGGCAAGGACACGGCGGTACTCCTTCCTGCGGCGAGCGAGGCTAGCGATCGCCGTGCGGCCAGGCCAAGCTCGCGCGATGAGCGGCGTGATCGATCGCGTGGTACTGCTGACCGGGGCGGCGAGCGGGATCGGCGCGGCAACGGCCGCGTGCCTCGCCCAGCCCTCGTTGGGCATGCTCCTGCACACGCGGCGCAACGAGGCGGGGCTCGAGACCGTCGCGGACGCGGCGCGTGCCAAGGGCGCCGAGGTCGCAACGATGCTCGGCGATCTTCAGGACCCGCACGTCGCCGCCGCACTCGTCGCCCGCACCATCGCACGGTTCGGCCGGCTCGATGTGCTGATCAGCAACGCGGGCTTCGCCGACCGCACGCCGGCCGCCGATCTCTCCGATCAGGCGCTCGCGTCCTCGTTCGCCGCCATCGGCGGAGCCTTCCTCGCCATGGCGCGATCGGCGATGCCGCATCTCGCGCGCGCGAGTGACGGGCGGATCGTCGCCGTCAGCAGCTTCGCGGCCCATCTGTTTCGCCCAGGCCAGCCGGTCTTTCCGGCATCCGCTTCGGCCAAGGCGGCGCTCGAGGCGCTGGTCCGCGCGCTCGCCATCGAGCTGGCATCCGCCCGCGTGACGGTCAACGCCATCGTCCCGGGCTTCATCCGCAAGGACGAAGGCGCGCATGCCGCGCTCGATCCGGAGACGTTCCGCAAGCAGACGGAAAAGATTCCGCTCGGCCGGCTCGGCCTGCCGGACGACGTCGCCGCGCTGATCGCCTTCCTCGTCTCCCCCGCCGCCGGGTACATCACCGGCCAGGCAATCCACGTCGATGGCGGCCTGGTGATGTCGCCCTGAGCGCGGGCTCTCTCAGCGCTTCAATCCCTTGGCCGTGCCGAGGCCTTTCGCGCCCGTCAGCACGGCGTCTGTCAGATCGGCGTCGGTGAAATCGGCGCCGGTCAGATCCGCCCCGGTGAGGTCGGCACCGGACAGATCGGCCCATTGCAGCTTGGCTCCGTTGAGGTCGGCGCCGGTGAGGTCGGCGAAGCGGAGGGTCGCATAAGCGAGGTTCGCGCCCTCGAAGTTCGCGTCGCGCAGATTGGCGTTGTTGAAGTCGCTATGCAGGATCCCCATCGACTGGTTGCGGATGTCCGCGCCGAGATCGGCATGGGAGAAATTCGCTCCTTCGGCATCGCCGTTGAGGCGCGCAATGATCTCTGCACCGGAGAAGTTGGCGCCGACAAGGATCGGCGCGTCCTTCGGCACGTCTTCCATGCCCGGCGCGGTGATCGGGCCGTGGAGCAGCACGCCGGAGAGATTGGCCCGTGTGAGGTTCGTGCGCATGAGCCAGGCAAGGTCGAGCCGATCTCCGGAAAGATCGGCGCCGGTCAGATCGGCGTCGTCCAGCTTGACGTTGTAGAGGTCCGCGTGCGCGAGGTCGGCACGGGTGAGGTCGAGGCCCGAGAGATCCGCGCCGGCGAGAGAGCGCCCGGCGAAATCGACGGGATGGCCGGGCCCGGCGGAACGAATGGCGGCTTCGACGTCGGCGCGCGTGAGAGCGCCTGCAAGCGCGGAGCCTGCGCCGAGCGCGAACGCGGCGACCCAAAGAAGCAGACGGGTTCTTGGCATGCGCGATGTCCTCCGGGTTTGCCCGCGGCCGATCAGCGCCGCCCGGCGCGCCACGCGACGACATGGCCTTTGGGGACCATGCCCTCGAGCGCGTCCAGCACCGCATCGACCACCGTCGGCTGGTCGAAGAACTCGATCACCACCGGCAGATCGACATTGAGGCGTAGGAGATCGGAGGCGCGCATCTCGCCGCCGGCGCCGAGCCCCGCGATCCCGCGAAAGACGACGACGCCCTGCACGCGATGCTGATCGGCGAGCAGGTTCAGCAACTCCTGCATCAGCGTCTTGCGCTTTCCGTGGTCCGCCTCATGGAGATAGATGCGCACCACCGTCACCTCATCGTCCATGTTGCCTCCCATAATCTCAGAGATTGCGGGCGATGTAGGCGCCGCCGAAGGCGGCGAGGAATCCAAGCCCGACGGAAAAGAACACGTAGAGCAGCGCCTTCGCCACGTCTCCCTGCTCGGAAAGCAGAAGCGTCTCCATCTCGAACGTCGAGAAAGTCGTGAAACCGCCGAGCACGCCGGTGAGAACGCCGGTGCGGATCGCGGGTGAAACGGTGAGCCGTTCCAACGTCTCGATGAAGAGGAAGCCCATGACGAACGCGCCCAGCACATTGATGCTGAGCGTCGCATAGGGGAAGTCACGGCCGTAGATCGCCTGCACGAGGTTCGTCATGGCGTAGCGCGCCCAGCAGCCGAGCGTGCCGCCGATGGCGATCGCAATATAGGTCCACATTCAGGGGCAATATCCTAAAGCAGGGTGAGAACGAGGATGACGACGAGGAGCAGCCCGATCAGCGCGAGATAGAAGTTGAGATCGCCCGACTGCAAGGCGCGAAGCTTTCGCGCAACGAAGACGATGGTCCGTTCGATCGGGGCGAAGAGCAGCGGCCCGAACACCGGGGCCACGTCGTGGGTGAATTCGAGCCGGGTGATGAAGTAGCGGCGCGCCCGCGTCTCGCGCTCGGTCTCCTCGACGGGGCGGTAGATGAAGCTGAGGAAAGTCCTCAGCGCGTTGGAGAAGGTAAGCGACGTCGTCGCCGCCGCGACCGGGTCTTGCGCGAGCCCGCCGTACCATACCGGCACGCGGCGCGCAACGAAGCCGCGCGAAAGGACGAGCGCGCCCACCGGGACGAGCGCGAGCAGCGGGCCTACGATCACCAGCATCGTGGGCGAGATGAAGGCGAACTTCGCCGTCAGCGGCACCAGCAGCAGCCCGTCATGCATGGAAGCGGCCGCCGGGCTCGCGAACTCCGCGAGTGTCGCCCAGTTGAGCGCCGGCAGCCAGGCGGGCATGCCCACGGCCAGCGCCAGCACGCCCAATCCCAGCAACCCGGTCGAAAGCGCGATCGGGCGCGGAACGGTGCTGCGCGCGTGATTGCCGTAGCCGAGGACGCCGATTCCGAAGAGCTTGATGAAGGTGGCGAAGGCGACCGCCGCGGTGAGCGCCAGCCCGGCGCCGGCGAGCGCGAGTGCGAGCCGCGGCGCCAGCCCGGTCAAATGAAACCCCTGGAAAACCGTCTGGAACACGAACCATTCGGAGACGAAGCCGGCCTGGGGCGGCATCGCCGCCAGGCTCATCGCGCAGAAGAGCGCGCCCACGCCGAAGATCCACGAGGCACGGCGGACGACGCTCGCATGGCGGATCGCGTAGGTGCCGCTCGCGCTCGCCGCGCCGTCCGCGGCGAAGAAGAGGCCGCCCTTGGCCAGCGAATGGCCTGCGAGATGAAGGAGCGCCACCGTCCAGGCGAGCCCCGCGAGATCGCCCTCGCTCTCGGCTCGGAATAGCAGCGCGGCCCCCAGCATGACGACGGCGATCGCCGCGTTCTCGGCCGAGGAAAAGGCGAGCAGCGCGCGCCAGTCGTCCGACTGGAATGCGTACAGCACCGCGAGCAGGGCCGAGAGCGTGCCGGCCGTGACGACAAGCAGGCCGACGCCGACCGAGGCCGATCCCGTCGACCCGGGCAGCCAGCCGAGCAGCGCGTGGCTCAGACCGAAGAAAGCCGCGTTCAGCACCACTCCCGAGAGAACGGCGCCCGACGCGCCGCTGCCGCTCGCATAGGCGCCGGGATACCACTCGTAGAACGGCAGCAGGCCGAGCTTGGCGCCGAAGCCCGCGAGCAGCAGCGCGCTCACGGCGAAGCGGAGTGCCGCGGGCAGCAGCGGCGCCCCCTGCGCGAAGTCGAGGAAGTCGAGGCCGCCCGCGCGATCGGCAAGCAACAGGACGCCCAGCAGGAGCGCCACCGAGCCCACCTCCAAGAGCCCGAGCATGAAGAGCACCGGCGGGCCGGGCGCGGCCGTCAGCCGCTCCGAGAGCAGCATGGCCGCGCCCCCGAGGCTCATCAGCTCCCAGGCCACGAGAAACGCAGCACCCTGCTGCAAACCGAACACGCCGAGCGCGCCAAGCAGGTTCACCGCAACCCCGAACACCCACCCGCCCCGTCCGTGCGGCGTCGGCGTGCCGTTCAGGGCGGCGAGCAGTGCCGGGACGAGCCCGAACCCGAAGAGCCAGAGCGCCTCGGGCGCCATGACGAAGCGCACGGCGGAGCCCGCGAAGGAGAGCGGCAACACGACGCTCTCCGTGCCGAACGGAATGCCCGCCAGCGCGGCCGCCATCCCCGCCGCGGCGCCGAGTGCGAGCGCGGCGCGCCCGACCGCGGCGAGCCCCGCCAGGCCAAGAATCGCGGCGGCGAGCCAGAGGAGCGCCGCCGCGGCGAGCAGCTCATTCGCCAAGCCGGCCTCCACGCACCCGCTGCGGCATCCGCCCAAGAAAAACCAGCAACGCCTCGATGATCGCCGCCGGGTTGGGCGGACATCCCGGCAGATAGAGATCGACCGGCAATACGCCCTCGAGCCCGTGGCCGCACGCGTACCCGCCCTCGGCAATGCCGCCCGAAACCGCGCAGGTCCCGACGGCCATCACCCAGCGAGGCTCGGGCATCGCCGCGTACGTCGCGCGCAGCGGCTCCAGCATCGCATGCGTGACCGGCCCGGTGACCAGCAGAAGGTCCGCCGATCGCGGCGAGGCGGTGAAGAATATCCCGAGCCGGTGGAGGTTGTAGAACGGGTTGTTGAGCGCACGGAGCTCGGACTCGCAGCCGTTGCACGAGCCGGCATCGACATGGCGGATATGCAGACTGCGGCGGAAGGCGCCGGTCTTTTGCTGCGGCGCCGGCGCTGCTTCGGCACCGAGCACGAGGTCCTCGCGCCTTCGCACGCCGAAGGCCCAGTCCGAAGAGGGCTGCATCGCCCCGGTCGGGCAGGCTTCGGTGCAGAGCTGGCAAACGACGCACCGCCCGTAATCGACGGCGATGCCGCCGTCCGCGCTCTCGGCGATAGCCGCAGTCGGGCACGCATCGGCGCAGGCACGGCAGTCGGGCACGCAACGCGCCGCATCGAATCGCGGCATGCCGAGCAGGCCCTCCTGCCCGTCGCTGCCGCCGGGCGCGGGCCAGGCGGTGGTCGCCTTGCCTTGCCCGAGCCCGAAGAAGGTCCAGAGCGCCATTACGATTTTCTAACGGTCGCAGCCGGCGATGGTGAGGCCGAAGCTCGCCTCGTTGATCGCGTAGTCCATCATGTTCGTCTCGTGCACGGTTACGGGAAAGGCTCGCCAGTTGGAGAACGACGGCGACTTGATCTTCACCCGCGCGAGCCGCCCCTCGGCCCCGACATGGACGGCGTAGAAGAGCGTGCCTCGCGGCGATTCCGCCCAGCCCAGTCCCTCGCTGCCGGCTGGCGGTACCGCGGCGGCCGCCACGGGCCCATCCGGCAGGAGCAGCAGCACGCGCTGCATCAGTGCCAGGCTGGCGCAGATCTCGGCGATCCGTACCTTGGCGCGCGCCTCGGCATCGCCCGCCTGCTCGATCGGAACCTCGACCTCCAGCGCACCATAGGCGGCATAGGGATGATCGCGGCGGAGGTCGCGGTCGAGGCCGGACGCGCGGTCGACCGGTCCCGTGGCGCCCTGGTCGAAGGCGACCTCGCGTTGCAGGATCCCGGTCCCGATCAACCGGTCGAGATAGCTCTCGGAACGCTCGAGCAGCTTCGTGTAAGCCCCGATCTCCTCGCGCAGCGCCTCGAGCGCCTCGCCAAGCCACGGATTCGGCTCGAGGTCACGGCGCAACCCGCCCGGCACGAGCAGGCTGCGCAGGAACCGGCTGCCGGTAAGCCGGGCGTTGATCTGCTTGGCGCGCTCCTCGAGCAGCTTGCCCTGGGCCTCGCCCACCTTGAGCGTGGTCGTGCCGGCGAGATGGCCGAGGTAATGGAGGTGATTGTAGAGCCGCTCGAGCTCGGCGAGCAGCACGCGCAGGCTGGCCGCCCTTGCCGGCACGATACACCCGGCGGCTGCTTCCACGGCCTGGCAATAGGCGAGCGCATGCGCGACGCTGCCGACGCCGGAGACCCGCTCCGCGAGCACGACGCCGGCCGCAGGCGTGCGCCCTTCGAATCGCTTTTCCATGCCGCGGTGCTTGAAGAAGAGGCTCGGTTGGTAGTGGATGATCCGCTCGCCGAGATAGAAGAAAAGGAACTCCGCCGACTCGAACACATCGGCGCGCACCGGCCCGAACGGCAGCTCCTGCACTTCGAGCGAGTCGATCGCCGGCGCGCGATGGCGCCGGCTTCCCTCGGGGATCAGCGCCTCGCCGCGCGCCGCGGGCGAGAATGGCGGCGGCGCAGGCTTCATGCCCTCGTGCAGCACGAGGCGATAGGGCTCGGGGTTGCCGCGGAACGGCAAGCCGAAGAGATCCATGATCTCGCGCTCGTACCAGCCGAACAAGGGTGCGAGGTCGGCAAGGCTTGCCATCTCCGCCCCCGGCATGCAGCGCCACATGCGGAAATCCTCGCGCGCGCCGGCGGTGGCGAGATAGCGGAGCTCGAGGCGGCCCGGCTCGGGGTACCAGGCATAGACCATCTGCGCCCGCCCGCCCGCCTCCAACAATCCTTCAAGGGCCGGGCGAATTTCGTGAGGTGCGAGCTCGGTCAGCACGGTTCCCTTCATCGCACGCCGCCGAGCGTCTGCGCGATCGTCGCGAAATAGCTCCAGATCGCGTCGGGCCACCAGAGGCCGAGCACCAGGACGGGCGCGAGCGCCAACCCCATCGGCACCGTGCACCAGGCGCTGAGCCTTTTCGCCTCCGCCCCGCCGGGCACCGCGGGTTCATAGTACATGACACGGAAGTGATTGAGGAAGCCGATGAAGATCACGATCAGGAGCGCACACATGGCGAGCACCGGAAGAACGTGCCCCCCCGCGAGCCCGCCGCGCAGGATGGAAAATTCGGCCTGGAAGAGCCCGAAGGGCGGCGCCCCGGTGATCGCGACCGCGCCGGCGAGCCAGAGCGCGCCCATCACGGGGAAGCGCGTGCCGACGCCGCCGATCCGGCCGATGTCCTTCGTCCCGAAGCTCCGCATCACATTGCCTGCGCCGAAGAACATCAGCGATTTGTTCAGCGAATGGTTCAG
>DATJTV010000213.1:0-7981 GCA_035503055.1 Acetobacteraceae bacterium | reverse complement strand
GCTCGCGGCGCTGCAAAGAAAGCCGAGCCCGATCACCGTGCTGGATACGCACGCGGGGGCCGGCGGATACGACCTCGCCGCACCCGAGGCGGCGCGGACCGGGGAATGGCGCGCCGGGATCGGCCGGCTTCTCGAGGATCCACCCGTCCCGCTCGCGGCCTATGTCGCGCTGGTGCGCGCGGCAGGATGCTTTCCGGGCTGCTGCCTGCTCGCGCGGAGCGTGCTCAGGCCGGGGGACAGGTTGATCTGCTGCGAGCTCCATGTGGACGAATACGCCGCCCTCCGGCGGCGTTTCAAGGGTGACCCGCAGGTCGCGGTCCATCACCGCGACGGTTTTGCCGCACTCGAAGCACTCCTTCCGCCCGCGCCTCGGCGGGGCCTCGTGTTGATCGACCCGCCCTACGAGATGCCGGGCGAGTTGGAGCGGGTCGCGGCGGGACTCGCGGCTGCGAACACGCGGTTCCGTGAAGGGATCCTCGCCGCCTGGTACCCGATCAAGCATCGGGCACCGGTGCGCGCGTTCCACCGCACGCTTCGCGAGAGCGGGATCCGCGACATCGTTTCCGCCGAATTCTTCCTCCGCGAGCCGACCGACCCCGGGCGGCTCAACGGAGCCGGCATGGTGATCGTCCGCCCGCCGTTCGAGTTCGAGCCGGCCGCGCGGGCGATCCTCGATGCGCTGACCGAGCGGCTCGGAACCGGTGAGCCGGGTGGCGGGGCGGCTTTGCTGCGGCTCGCCGATGAATAGCGTCGGCATCGTCGGCGCCGGCGCCTGGGGCACCGCGCTCGCGATCCTGTTCGCCCGCGCCGGACGGGAGGTGTGCCTTTGGGCGCGGGATCCGGCGCGGCGGACGGCGATCGCGGCGAACCGGCAGAACCCCCGGCTCCCGGGCGCGACGCTCCCCGCTTCGGTCGTTCTTGCCGAGGATCCCTCCCTGCCGGAGGCCGAGGCGCTGGTGCTCGCCGTGCCGGTGCAGCACTTCCGCGACGTCGCCGGCACGATCGTGCCGGCAGGGCGCCCACTGGTCGGCGCGGCGAAGGGCATGGAGGCCGGCACCGGGCTCTTGCCCCTCGAAATCCTGGCGGCGCTGCATCCGGGTGCGGCGAGTGCGGTGCTGACGGGCCCGAACTTCGCCGCCGAGATCGCGGCCGGGCTGCCGGCCGCCTCCGTGCTGGCGGCGGCGGACACGGGGCTGCGGCGGGAGCTGCTCGGCCTCTTTGCGGGCTCCGGGCTCAGGCTGTACGGCAATGCGGATCCCGTGGGCGCCGGGGTCGGCGGGGCCGCCAAGAACGTGATCGCGATCGCCGCCGGCGCGGTGATCGGGGCCGGGCTTGGGGAGAACGCGCGGGCAGCACTGGTAACCCGGGGGCTCGCCGAGCTTTCCCGTCTCGTGGTGGCGCTCGGCGGCAGGCGGGAGACGAGCTTCGGGCTTTCCGGGCTCGGCGACCTCGTGCTCACCTGCACCGGCCGGGCGAGCCGGAACTTCCGCTACGGCCTGGCACTCGGCGCCGGCGAGGCGCCCGCGGTCGCGGGGGTGGTCGAGGGCGTCGCGACCGCGCCGGCGCTGGTGGCGCGCGCGGCGGAGGCGAGCTGCGAGGTGCCGGTGGCGGGCGCGGTGGCACGGCTGCTCGCCGGCGAGACGACGCTCGGGGCGGCGATGGCCGAGCTGCTCGCGCGGCCCCAGCGGGACGAATAGAGCGGAACGAAGAGCCATGTTCCGCAACATCCTCACCCTCAGCTTTTGGACAATGGCGAGCCGCCTGCTCGGATTCGCGCGCGACGTGCTGATCGCCGACCGGCTGGGGGCCGGGATGGTCGCGGATGCCTTCTTCGTGGCGCTGAAGCTGCCGGACCTGTTCCGCCGCCTGTTCGGCGAGGGCGCCTTCAGCGCCGCCTTCATCCCCGCCTTCGCCGGGACCTTGGCGAGCGAGGGCCGGGACGCAGCGCGACGCTTCGCCGAGGAGGTCGCGAGCCAGATGGTGCTCTGGCTCGGCGTGCTGACGGTGGCGGGCGTGCTCTTCATGCCGGCGCTGATGCTGGTGCTGGCGCCGGGCTTCGCGAAGATCCCGCCAAAATTCGCGCTCGCCGTGCAGCTCACGCGAATCACCTTCCCCTATGTGATGCTGATCTCGCTCACCGCAATGTTCGCGAGCGTGCTGAACGGTCTGCACCGCTTCGCGGCCGCGGCGGCGGCGCCGATTCTGTTCAATCTCTGCCTGATCGCCGCCCTGCTCTTCCTGACCCCTTTCGTGCCGACGGCGGGGCATGCGCTGGCGTACGGCGTGATCGTCTCGGGAATGGCGCAGCTCGTGCTGGTGGGGGCGGCGATGGCGCGCGCGGGCATGGTGCTCCGGCTCCCCCGCCCGCTTCTGACCCCCGCCGTGCGGCTCCTGATGCGGCGGATGGGGCCGGGCGTGATCGGGGTCGGCGTGGCGCAGATCAACGTCGCGGTCGATACCATCGTCGCGAGCTTCCTCCATCCCGGGTCGGTCTCGGTGCTCTATTACGCGAACCGCGTGAACCAGCTGCCGCTCGGGGTGATCGGCGTGGCGGTGGGAACCGCGCTCCTGCCGGTGCTCTCGCGCCAGGTACGGACCCGGGCGCGCCTCCAGGCGCACCGGACGCTCAACCGCGCGATCGAGCTGTCGCTGGCGCTCACCCTGCCGGCTTCCGTGGGGCTTTGCGTCGTCGCGGTGCCGATCGTGCGCGTGCTGTTCGAGCGCGGCGCGTTCAGCGGGGCGGACGTGACGGCGACGGCCGCGGCGCTGATCGCCTATGCGGTGGGCGTGCCGGGAACGGTACTGGCGAAGGTGCTGGCGCCGAGCTTCTTCGCGCGCGGGGACACCAGGACGCCGGTCGTGGTGGGCGTGGCGGCGCTGGTGGTCAACCTCGTCTTCATCGGGCTTCTGATCGTGCCGCTGGGGCCGACGGGGATCGCGTTGGCCGCGAGCCTTTCCGCCGTCTTCAATGCGGCGGCACTGGCGGCGCTGCTGGTGCGCCAGAGCCTCTTTCACGCCGATCGGGGGCTCAGGCGGCGCGTGCCGCGCATGCTGCTGGCGGCGGTGGCGATGGGGCTGGTGCTGGCGCTCGCCGTGCACGCCATCCCATCCGTGGGCGGAGTGCTCCGATGGGCGCGGCTCGCGGGGATCATCGCCGCGGGCGTGCTTGCCTACGGCGCTGCCGGCCAGGCGCTGGCGGCGTTCGACCTCAGGGAGATCGGGCGGAGGCTCGGCCGCGGGCGGGGCCGGGCTTGACCGGCCGCTTCGTTGCCCCCAGAGGGCGAACGGAAAAAACGCGGACCACCGACGCATGCAGCGCATCTTCTCCGGCATCCAGCCGTCCGGCATCCCGACACTCGGCAATTATCTCGGCGCGATCCGCAACTGGGTAACCCTTCAGGCGGACCACGAATGCATCTATTGCGTCGTCGATCTGCATGCGATCACCGTCTGGCAGGACCCGAAGCTGCTTGCCGAACAGACGCGCGAGATCGCGGCCGCGATCATCGCCTGCGGGATCGATCCCGTGCGCAGCATCCTTTTTCACCAGTCCGCCGTGCCCGAACACGCGGAGCTTGCCTGGATTTTCAACTGTGTCGCCCGGCTCGGCTGGCTCAACCGGATGACGCAGTTCAAGGACAAGGCGGGCAAGGATCGCGAAAATGCTTCTGCCGGCCTCTATGTTTATCCGAACCTCATGGCCGCCGACATCCTCGCCTATCGCGCGACGCGCGTACCCGTGGGCGACGACCAGCGCCAGCATCTCGAGCTTGCGAACGACATCGCGCAGAAATTCAACCACGACTACGGCGTCGATTTCTTCCCGCCGATCGAGCCGCTGATCCTCGGCCCCGCGGCCCGCGTGATGAGCCTGCGCGACGGGACGAAGAAGATGTCGAAATCCGATGCCTCGGACCAGAGCCGGATCAACCTCAACGATCAGCCAGACGCGATCGCGCAGAAGATCCGCCGCGCGCGCACCGATCCCGAACCGCTGCCCAGCGAGCCCGCCGGTCTCGCCGGACGGGCGGAGGCGCGCAACCTAGTCGGGATCTACGCCGCACTCGCGGATTTGGACGAGGCGGGCGTGCTCCGCCTGCACGGGGGCAAGGGCTTCGCTGCGTTCAAGGAAGACCTCGCCGCACTGCTCATCGAAGCGCTCGGCCCGATCGCCGAAAAAACCCGCCATCTCCTCGGCGAACCCGGGCATGTCGAGCAGATATTGCGCGAAGGAGCCCGCCGCGCGACTTCGATCTCCCGGCCCATCGTCGCGGAAGCGAAGCGAATCGTGGGCTTCCTGCCGGGATAGATAAGTAAGGCCAAGGGGGCGCTGCCCCCTCGAACCCCCGCCAAGGGCGAGCCCTTGGAACCCATTCGTTTTGATGTTGGCCGCCCCATCGGCGGTGGACGCTCTCGGAGTGATCGGGGGCGGGCCTGTTCGGCGCGGCATTTGCCCTGGGACGCCGAGCGTCAGCCTCGCTGCCGGGCAAGCGAATGGGGTCCAGGGCCTCAGGTCCTGGCGGGGTCCAGGGGCAGAGCCCCTGGCCTTACTTTCCGGCGGAGGGCATCAGGCGCGCGCGGGGAGGCGGCGGGTGCGGAGCTCTTCCTGGATTCGGGTTCGTGTTGTCTCCGGCAGCGTCGCGAGAGCCGCGGAGAGGTCGCGCAGGCTGCGGCGCAGGCCGTAAATCTGGTCGATGAGGTCGAGGATGACGGCGATCCCTTCGTCGTTCACTCCCATATCCTCGTGGAGGTCGTGGATCAGGCGGGCGCGGGCAAGGTCGGCCTCGGAAAAGCGGCGCGCGCCCTCGCTCGGCTCCGGAATGAGCCACCCGGCCGCGATCCAGGCCTCGACGACCCCTCCTTCGAGCTCGGCGCGGAGGCAGAATTCTTCGTATTCCAGCATTCAGCCCTTGGCCCCCTCGCGCGGGTTGTAGCGCTTGCCCCCTGCCCAGCCCGCGACGAAATTCTCGAGGTCCGGGTCGGGATCCTTGGGCAGCGTGATCGTCAGCGTCACGTATTCGTCCCCGCGCGTTCCGTCCCGCCGGCTGACACCCTTGCCGCGGATGCGCAGGATGGTGCCGCTGTTCGAGCCCTTCGGGATCGTCATCGTCACCGGCCCGGTGGGCGTGGGGACATCGACGCGCCCGCCGAGCACCGCTTCGGAGAGGGAAATCGGGAGCTCGAGACGGATGTCGTCGCCCTCGCGGCGGAAGACCGGGTGGGGCATGATCTCCACTTCGATGAGCGCGTCGCCGGGCGGGCCGCCGCCGATGCCGGGCCTGCCCTTGCCCTTGAGGCGGAGCATCTGGCCGTCGCGAATCCCGGGCGGGATGGCGACGTCGAGGGTCGAGCCGTCGGGCAGCGAAAGCCGCCGCGTGGCACCGTTCACCGCGTCGAGGAAATCGACGTGGAGGTGGAAGGGAAGGTCCGCCCCGCGCATGCGCAATTGCGCGCCGCCGGCGCCACCGGCACCCTGGCGGCCGAAGAGCTCGGCGAAGATGTCGTCGCTCTCCGCGAAATCGGCGAAGCCCGCGCTCGATTCATAACGCTGGGCGCCGGCGCGCGGGCCGCCCTCGGCAAAGTCGCGGTAGTAGTTCTGCCGCGGGGTCTCGGCGCCGCTCGCGTCGATCTCGCCGCGGTCGAAGCGCGCCCGCTTCTCGGCATCGCCGAGGAGGTCGTAAGCGGCGGAGACCTGCTTGAAGCGCTCCTCGGCTTCCTTGTTCCCGGGGTTGAGGTCGGGATGGAGCTTCTTGGCCAGCGCCCGGTAGGCCTTGCGAATCTCGTCCTGGGTTGCCTCCCGCTTGACACCCAGCACCGTGTAGGGATCCGCGCTCACGCTCATCTCTCTCCGCGCCGGCCCGGGTGCCGATCGAGGGGATGATGGCGCGAGCGGCGGGCGCGGTTCAACCCGCGCCCGCCGGACGGCTCCCCCGCGTCAGAAGAGGGCGGCGCCCTTGGCGAGCGCGATCCAGACGCCGATCAGGAACGGCACGCCGACGCCGAGCCAGGCGAGCGTGCCGCCCATGCCGAAGATGCCGCGTGCCGCAGCCAACACGCCGCCTCGATCGGCACCGAGCTGTTCGTGCCTGAGCGCGCGCTCGCGCTCGAGCTCCTCATCCTCCATGAAATGGTGGTCGGCCACCGGGCGGACGAAGAAATTGCAGATCAGGCCGCCGAGAAGCAGAATCGCCATGATGTAGAGCGTGCGGTCGTAGACGAGGTTGTGCGGCACGCCGTGGTCGAGCTGGAACTGGCGCACGCTGGCGATCAGCGCCGGCCCGATGATGCCGGCGACCGACCAGGCGGTGATGAGCCGGCCGTGGATCGCGCCCACCATCTCGGTGCCGAAGATGTCCGCAAGATAGGCCGGCACGGTCGAGAAGCCGCCGCCGTACATCGAGAGGATCACGCAGATGCTGAGCACGAAGAGCGCGGGGATGCCGAGATGGCCCCAGGTGGGCAGCAGCACGTAGAGGATGATGCCGAGGACGAAGAACGTGTAGTAGGTGGTCTTGCGGCCGATCGTGTCGGAGAGCGAGGCCCAGAAGATCCGTCCCAGGCTGTTGAAGAGGCTGATCAGGCCGACCAGCCCGGCCGCCGCAGCGACGATCGCGGCGTGCACTTGCGTGGGCGTGAGGTGCGCGACGGTGGCGCCGACCAGCTTCGCGCCGAACACGTCCTGGAGCATCGGGCTCGCCATCGAGATCACGCCGATGCCGGCGGTGACGTTGAGGCAGAGCACGCCCCAGATCAGCCAGAACTGGGGCGTCTTGAGCACCCGGTCGAGATGCACGTGGCGGGACGTGATCATCTCGTTCTCGGCCGCCTCGTCGGGCGTCCAGCCCTCCGGCTGCCAGCCGATCGGTGGCACGCGGAAGCCGAAGGCGCCGATCGACATCACGATGACATAGATCAGGCCGAGGATGCTGAGCGAGGCGGCGACGCCGGGAATGCCATTCGCGGTGAAGCGCGCCATCAGCCACACCGCAAGCGGCGCGCCGATCATTGCCCCGCCGCCGTAGCCCATGATGGCGAACCCGGTCGCAAGGCCGCGCCGGTCGGGGAACCACTTGATGAGCGTCGAAACCGGGGCGATGTAGCCGAGGCCCTGGCCGACGCCGCCGATCAGGCCGCAGCCGAGATAGACGAGCCAAAGCTGGTGGATGGCGACGCCGAGGCCGCCGATGATCATGCCGCCGCCCCAGCAGAGGGCCGCAATGAAGCCCGCCTTGCGGGGCCCGGCATGCTCGAGCCACGCGCCCCAGATCGCCGCCGAAATGCCGAGGATGGCGATGAAGGTTTCGAAGATATGGGTCTCGGCCGGGACGGACCAGTTGCAGCTCGTGGTGACGAGGGCGTCGAAGAAACCCTGTGCCTTGCATGCAGCTTCGTCCGCGTGCGGCACCAGGCGGGTCATCGGCAACCAATAGACCGAGAATCCGTAGGCCATGCCGATGCAAAGATGGATGCAGAGTGCAGCCGGCGGCACGAACCAGCGATTGAAATTCGGGCCGGCTACCGTTCTCCCGCGGTCGAGGATCGACGCCATCGTATTCCCCCCTTTTTGGTGTGCAGCGCAACAATGCAGAGCCGCACTTATTTCTATTCTATCATGAACGGAATTTTGTCTTCGCGTCAATCGGCAGGGCGCGACCGGATCGGCCCCGGGGCGGCCAGATCCGGCTGCGGGGGAGCCCCCGGGGAGAGCGGGCGGGAAAGCCGGGCGAAAGCTTGTATTCGGCCCCGCGCTGACCCAAGATTAGCGAGTTGGGAGCATCACATGCAGGATGAGAGGGGATGGAGCCGCGAGAGAATCGCGGCGATCGTCCTTGAAAAGCAAGGGATGGAAGGACCCGCGCTGCCGGTCCTGAGGGCGGTGCAGGAGGAGTACGGGCATGTGCCGCGCGAGGCGGTGCCGGTGATCGCGGAAGCGCTCAATATCACGCGGGCCGAGCTGCACGGCGTTCTGAGCTTCTATCAC
>DATJTV010000212.1:0-2470 GCA_035503055.1 Acetobacteraceae bacterium | reverse complement strand
GGAGGCGTGGGCGCTGCTCGCGTCGCGCTATCCGCCGGGCGGGTTCAACGCCGCGCGCCAGCGGATGGCGACGATGCCGCGCGGGGCGCGCCTGATCGCGAACCCGGTCTCGGTCGCGCCCGGGTTCGAGATCGGCAACGTCTTCGTCATGGCCGGCGTGCCGCAGGTGATGCGGGCGATGTTCGAGACGCTGGTCCCGCGCCTTGCCGGCGGGCCGCCGGTGATCTCGCGCGCGGTGCACGTGACGGGCGTGCCGGAGGGCACGCTTGCAGAAGGGCTCGGCGAGATCCAGCGCGCGCATCCTTCGGTCGAGATCGGCAGCTACCCGTTCTACCGCTCGAACGGCAACGGGGTCGCGGTGGTCGCCAAGGGCACCGACGCCACGCTCGCCGAGGCCGCGATCGCGGCGGCCGCCGCGCTCATGCGCTCGCTCGGGGGCGAGCCGGTCCCGGGCGAGCCGCCGGCGTGAACGGGCTCAGCCGAGGCGGCGGATGAAGGCGGCGAAAGCTTTCAGTTGGGCGGCGATGACGTCCCGCACCGCCTTGTCGGCGAGCTCGCCGTTCGCATCGACCTTGGTCTGCACGGCCGGGACGATGACCTCGGGCCGGTTGAGGACATAGGCGTCGAGGAAGACCATCGACTGGCGCAAGTGATATTGCGCGCGGGCGCCGCCGAGCATGCCCATCGAGCCCGAGGCGAGGGCGACCGGCTTACCGGCGATGGGTTGCGGCGTGAGGCGCGAGAGCCAATCGATCGCGTTCTTGAGCACGCCCGGGATCGAGTAGTTGTACTCGGGCGTGACGATGATGACCCCGTCGGCGGGCGCGATCCTCGCCGCCAGCGCCGTCACCACGGGCGGGAACCCGCTGGCGTGCAGATCGGCGTCGTAGAGCGGGAAGTCGCGAATCGAGGGCAGGGCCTCGATCGTCATCTCAGGCGGCGCGAGCGCCGGGAGCGCGCGGGCGATGGCGCCGTTGTACGAACCCTTGCGCAGGCTGCCGAGCAATGAGACGACTTTCAGGGCCCCGGCCTCGGACATTCCATCCTCCCTCGTCGCCGCGACTATGCCGCCGGGCCGCGCGGTCCGGAAGTGGGCCAGGGGAGATTGCCAGGGGTCATTGCCAGCATCCTGCTGCATCGCAATATCGGGGGGAAAAGCGAGGATGCCATGGCCCTGAGCAAGCCCACCGAGCGCGAGCTTCTGCACGAGCGCGAGATCATCATCCGCGGTTACCGGCGCGCCGACGGGCGCTTCGACATCGAGGCCCATCTCACGGATACGAAGAGCTACAGCTTTGCGAGCGAGGATCGTGGCCAGATCCCTTCGGGCGAACCGCTGCACGAGATGTGGGTGCGGCTCACCGTGGACGAGGACATGCTCATCGAGTCCTGCGAGGCGGCGACCGATCACGGGCCTTACACGATCTGCCCGGACGCGGCGCCGAATTTTTCCCGCCTCGCCGGCCTCCGGATCGGCCGCGGCTTCCTCAAGCAGGCGGCCGAGCGCGTCGGCGGAGTCGCCGGCTGCACGCATCTGCGCGAGCTGCTCCAGCAGCTCGGCACGGTCGCGTTCCAGACGCTCTACCCGGTGCGGGCGCGCAAGGAGGCCGCGGCCCGCAGCGCCGATTCGGCGCCGCGGCTGCTCAACAGCTGCTATGCCTATGCCGCCTCGAGCCCGGTAGTGCAGCGCCGCTGGCCGCAGTTCTATAAGGCTTCCGAAGAACCGGCGGCCGCACCGCTCGCCGCCGAGGATTAGGCTGGCCCTCCCCCGGCGGCGGGCGCCGGCCGGGGAGGAAACACAATGGCGCCCCAAGGCGGCAGCGCGCGGGAAAGCGATTCTGCGGCGGGGTGGAAAAGCTTCGTCTCGCATCTCGAATGCTCGGCGACCGGCGAACGGTATCCGGCCGATCGCCTGGCCGGGCTCTCCGCGGCGGGCAAACCGCTCCTCGTCCGCTACGACCTCGCCGCCGCGCGCGCCGCACTCACCCGCGAGGCCCTCGCCGCGCGCCCGGCCGATCTCTGGCGCTGGCGCGAGCTGCTGCCGGTGCGCCGCCCGAGCGATGTCGTGAGCCTCGGCGAGACGGCGACGCCGCTCATCCCGCTGCGGCGCGCTGCGGCCGGCGCGCCGGTGCTCGTCAAGGACGAGGGGCGGCTGCCGACCGGATCGTTCAAGGCGCGCGGCCTCGTCCTGGCGGTCTCGATGGCGAAATCCTTTGGCGTCCGCCATCTCGCCATGCCCACCAACGGTAATGCCGGCGCCGCCATGGCGGCCTACGCGAGCCGCGCGGGCATCCGCGCGACGGTGTTTTGCCCCGAGGACACGCCGGAGGTGAACGTCTCCGAGATCGCCGCTCAGGGCGCTCAGGTCTATCGCGTCAACGGGCTGATCGACGATTGCGGCCGGATCGTCGCCGGCGGCAAGGAGGCCGTCGGCTGGTTCGATCTCTCGACGCTCAAGGAGCCGTACCGC
>DATJTV010000211.1:0-3239 GCA_035503055.1 Acetobacteraceae bacterium | reverse complement strand
CCGAGCGCGCTGCCGCGCTCCCGCGCGATCGTCTCGAGCTTGTCCAGATTGGCGCTGATGTCGGGCCCCACGGGTGGCGAATCCACGACCACGTCCGCCGTCCGGCCGGTCACCCATTTCGGGTTCGGCAGCCCGGCGCGGGGATCGACGTAGAGCAGCCCGCGCGCCGCAAGGTCGCGTTCAAGCCCCGCCAGCAGATCCGGTGCAGCGGCGAAGCGCTCGCCGTACATCCCGTCCATCGCTCCGGTCGCGCCGACATAGCCTTCGATCCGCGACAGCGCCCAGTCGAGCCGCTCATCGTTCTGCGAAGCGGGTGCACCGACCAGCAGCGCCTCGTCGCCCGCGTTGTTCAGCGGATATCCTGCCGGCTCGAGCGGCAGCGAGATCAGGATCTCGTGGCCCCTCGCCCGCGCCTCGGAGAGCAGCTTCTCGGGATCGACCGCGTAGGGCGAGAAGGCGAGGCTGACGGCACCCGGCAGGTCGATCGCCCGCTCGCTCTCATCCTTCGATTCGCCGATGCCGGCAACGACGAGCCCGATGCGCGGCCGGGGATCGGCGGTGTTGAACCAGGCCGCGTAGACCTGCATCGGCGCCGCACCACCGGGACCGATGCGGGGCAACAGCTCCTTCGGGTTCGCCGCCGACGGCTCGAGCAAAAGCTTGTCCGGCGGGGCAATCGGTCCGGGATGCCCCAAGGAAACAGGGGTGGCGACGGCGCTCGCAACCGATGCGGGCGCCGCCGGCGGCTGCGCGGAAGCCCGCACCGGCGCCGGAGGGGGCGGGGCAGGCGGCCCGAGCCATTGCAGCAGCGCGACACCTCCGCCGAGCACGACGATCACGAGGGTCCAGAACCGCGCAAGCGCCCTCCCCGGGCCACCCGCCCGCGTCGGCCGGACGCGGGAACCCGCCGCAAGCCCCGCCGGCCGCGTGAGCCCCTCCGCCTCCCGCGGCAAGGCCCGCCGGTCCTCTGCTAACGCGCCGTCGCGGTGCTCTGCCCGGCCATCGCCTGGACCAGCTTCAAGCCCTGCTGAAGCTGGAAGTCCGTGCTCGGCTTGGCCGGATCGTAAGCAGGCCAGCCGGCCGGCGGCTTGGCCGGAATTTCCTTGACGATCGGCGGCAGATCGGTGCGCGGCGGCGGGCCGGACGCCGCCGGGACGCCGCCGGTGTTCGAGAGCGTGTTGTTGAGGTCGCTCTCATGCGCCGGCCCGAACTGCAGCTCCGGCGTCGGCGTTTCCGCCACGGTCACGTCGGGCATGATCCCGAGCCCCTGGATCGAGCGTCCCGACGGCGTGTAGTAGCGCGCCGTCGTCAGCCGGATCGCCCCGTTGTCCCCCGGCAGCGGGATCACCGTCTGCACCGAGCCTTTTCCGAAGGTGCGCGTGCCGAGGATGACCGCGCGGCGGTTGTCCTGGAGCGCGCCGGAGACGATTTCGGCCGCCGAGGCCGTCCCGTCGTTCACCAGCACCACCAGCGGCGCGTTGCCGATGATGTCCTCGCCCGGCGTCGCGTCCCAGCGCTGGTCGTCCTCGGAGTGCCGGCCGCGCGTCGAGACGATCTCGCCCTGCGTCATGAAGTCGTTCGCCACCGCGACCGCCTGGTCGAGCAGCCCGCCGGGATTGTTCCTGAGATCGAGGATGTAGCCCTTGATATTGCCGTGCGCCTGCTGCTTCAGCGACTCCACCGCCTTGCGGATGCCCGAGCTTGCCGTCTCGTCGAACTCGGCGAGCCGGATGTACCCGACATCGCCGTAGAGCTGCTGATGAACGATCTGGACGTGAATCACCTCGCGCGTCAGCGTGACGTCGATCGGGTTGTTCACGCCGTCGCGCTTGATGGTCAGGGTGATCGTGCTTCCCGGCGGGCCGCGCATGCGGTTGACCGCGTCGTTGAGCGAAAGCCCCTCCACGGTCTTGCCGTCGAGGGAGACGATGAGGTCCCCGGGCTTGATGCCGGCCTTCGCGGCCGGGGTGCCGTCGATCGGCGTCACCACGCGGATGAAGCCCTGGTCCTCGGTGACCTCGAGGCCGAGCCCGCCGAAGGCGCCTCGCGTCTGGACCTGCATGTCGTTGTACTGGCTCGGGTCCATGTAGTCGCTGTGGGGGTCGAGCCCGCTCAGCATCCCGTTGAGCGCGTTGTAGATCAGCTCCTTCGAGGTGACCGGATCGACATAGTCCGCCTTCACCCGCTCGAACACGTCGCCGAACAGGCTGAGCAGCCGGTAGGTATCGGCGTTGCTGCTGCCCGTGCCGGTGGCGGCGTCCTGGGCGAGCGCCGGCAGGATCCCGAAGCTCGGCCCGAGCGTGCGCGTGATCAGTCCCGACGCCGGCAGCGCCGCCACGCCGGCCAGGAAGGCGCCGCCCAAGAGCAGGCCGTTGCGAAGCTTCATTCTTATCCTTCCCGGGCGCCGCTGCGCCCCTCGGTCTGTTGCGACATCGTCCCCGCCAGCGGGAGCCCGGCTTTTTCCACCATGATTTTCATTCTACCCGGAGGGAGCCTTCCCTCCTATCCCCTCGCGTGCAGCCACGGCAGCGGGTTCACCGCTTCGCCGCCGTGATGCAGCTCCAGATAAAGGGTGGGCCGCTTGTCTTGCGAGTCCGGATTCCACTCCGCCATCACGCCGACCGCCTCGCCCGCCGCGACGGTGCTCCCGGCGCTCACCAGAAGCGTCTGCATTCCCGCCAGCACGAAGCGGTAGTCGCTGCCGCAATCGACGATCACCAGCTCGCCGTAGCTGCGGAAGGGTGCCGCGAACTCGACGGTGCCCCCGCATGGCGCGAGCACGTGCGCCCCGGGCGCGGTCTGGTAGCGGATGCCCGTCGCCGGCCCGGCGGGGGTGGGCGCGCCGTACGCGCTGACAAGCACCCCGGCGACCGGAGCCCCGCCCACGGCCCCTTGGGCCTGCGCGGCCACCGGCGGGCTCGGCGGCGGCCGCATCAGCGCAACCTGCTCGCGCTTCCGCGTCTTCTCCGCCTGCTGCGCGGCCGCCTGGCGAGCCCGTCTCGCCGCCACTTCGATGCTCGCGAGCACCCCGTGCAGGGTCGTCGCCTGCGCCGCCGCCCGGGCCGCCGCTGCCGCTGCCGCCGCTTCCGTCCCCCTCGCCTGCGCCTCGCTTTGGCCGGCGGCCGCGATCTCCCGATCGAGCGCCGCCGCCTCGGCGGCCTGCCCGGCTTCCGCCACCTTGAGGGCATCGCTCTGACCGGCGATGTCCGCCGACATCCCGGCGACGCGCGCCGCCTCGC
>DATJTV010000210.1:0-14650 GCA_035503055.1 Acetobacteraceae bacterium | reverse complement strand
GCCCGGCAAAAGGCCGCGCCATGTATTCGTTCGCCTTCAATATCGTCTTGGGCCTCGCGGCGCTCGCCGCGGTGCTGGCGCTCGTGTGGCTCGCCGCGCGCGGCGCGCGGCAGCTCGGGATTGCACCGCGCGGCGGCGGCGCGAGAAGGCTCGCGGTGGCCGAAACGCTGGCCCTCGATGCGCGAAGGCGCGTGCTCCTCATCCGCTGCGACGGGCGCGAGCTCCTTCTGCTCACCGGCGGCGGCAACGATGCGGTGATCGGCTGGCTCGCGCGCGAGGAGCCCGAGACGTGAAGCGGCTCGTTCCGCTTGCCGCGCTCTGCTTCCTTCTTCTCGCGGCACACCCGGCCTTCGCGCAATCGCTCAACATCGATCTCGGCTCGCCGGACGCGCCGGAGGTGACCAGCCGCCTCGTTCAGCTCACCGCGCTGATCACGGTGCTGGCACTCGCACCGAGCCTGCTCGTGATGGTCACCGCCTTCACGCGCATCATCATCGTGCTCTCGCTTCTCCGCAGCGCGCTCGGGCTGCAGACGACGCCGCCCAACATGGTGCTGATCGGGCTCGCCCTCTTCCTCACCTTCTTCGTCATGCAGCCGGTCCTGCACGCGGCCTGGGCGAGCGGGCTCCTGCCGCTCGAGCAGGGAAGGATCGGCGATCTCGAAGGATTGCGCCTGGCCGCGGAGCCCTTCCGCCGCTTCATGCTGGCCAATCTCCATCCCGCCGATCTCCAGCTCTTCCTCGATATCGCGAAGCTCCCTTCGCCCGCGACGCCGGACGCAACCCCATGGCGGGCGCTAATCCCTGCCTTCCTGGTGGGCGAGCTTCGCCGCGCCTTCGAGATGGGCTTTCTTCTCTACCTGCCGTTCCTGGTGATCGACATGGTCGTCTCGAGCGTGCTGATGAGCCTCGGGATGATGATGCTGCCGCCCACGGCGGTCTCGCTTCCCTTCAAGCTCGTCTTCTTCGTTCTTGTGGATGGCTGGCGGCTGGTGGCGGGGAGCCTCGTGCAAAGCTTCGTGCCGCCCCATCCTTGAGAATCAGCGAAGCAAGCCGGGCGATCGCGCCTTGTGCGGCCTCGGGCGCGATCGCGGCGAAGCTGAGCCGGATGTGCGAGGCGGGCGCCTCGGCGGGAAACCAGTGCCGCCCGGGGCTCAGGAGAATATCGGCGCGGCGGGCGCGCTCGCAGAGCTCGACGTCGGAGACCTCTTCCGGCAGGCGGACCCAGAGATGGAGCCCGCCGGAGGGAAGAAGGGGCAGGGAATCGGCGCCGAGATGGGCGCGGACGGCGGCGGCGAGCGCATCGCGCCGGGCGCGCAAGGCGGCGTGCAAGCCGCGCAGATGCCGCTTCCAGGCGGGCGTGGCGAGAAGCTGAACGGCGGTCTCCTGGAGGAGGCCGGGGACGAAGAAATCATCGATCAGCCGGGCGGCGCGCAGCCGCTCCAGCGCCGCACCGCGCGCGGCGATCGCGCCGATCCGAAGGCCCGGGGCCGCGCACTTGGTGAGCGAGCGGACATAGACGACGTGCCCGCCTTCATCGCTCGCGGCGAGCGGCGCGGGGGCGGCCATCGTGTCGAGCGGGAAGTCGCGCGCCCAATCATCCTCGATCGCGAAGGCCTGGGCGCGGCGGAGGATCTCGAGCAGCTTCCCGCGCCGCTCCGGCGCAAGCACCGCGCCCGTCGGGTTGGCGTAGGTCGGCTGGCAATAGAGCAGGCGCGCGCCGCTCGCGCGGAACGCCTCGGCGAGCAGGTCCGGACGGAGGCCGCCCGCATCGATCGGGACCGGCACCGGGCGAAGCCCGGCCGCGCGTGCCGCAGCGAGTGCGCCGGGATAGGTCGGGCTTTCGACGAGGACGGGATCGCCGGGTGCGGCGAGCGCGCGGAAGGCGGCGGCGAGCGCTGACTGGGTGCCGGGGCAGATCGTGATCTCGTGCGCGCGGAAGGCGCCGGAGGCGGCGGCGAACCAGGTGCGCAGCGCATCGAGCCCTTCGGGCGCCGAGCGGTCCCAGAGGCCGGGCCGGCGCAGCGCCCGCCCGGCGGCGGCGGAAAGGAGCGTGCTCGCCTGGAGCTCCGCCGGCAGATAGCCCGCGTAGAGGGCGAGCGCGCCGGGCGTCGGCACAAGCGCAAGCTCCGCGAGCGCATCGGCCGCGGCGCGCGCGGGGCCGAGCGCGAGGGTCTGCCAGTCGAGATCGGCGGCCGCGCGCGCGGGCGGCGCCGGCGGCGGCCGTGCGACGAAGGTGCCCTGGCCGGGCCGCGCCTCGATCAGCCCCTCCTGGGCGAGGCGGCGGAGCGCGGCCTCGATCGTCACCGGGCCGGCACGGAGCGTCCGCATCATCGCGCGCACCGAAGGCAGCCGCGCGCCCTCTTCCTGCCCGGCCGCGACGCCGCGCAGGTGTTGAATAACGCGCTCGATGCTGTTATCGGTTTCCATGTCAGGCGATAGTAACGTTATCCCAACTGCGGCGGTAACGCAAAGCCCCGTTCGCGCTTCTTCCCGCCGCCTCGCCGGGGCACGCCCATGATCCCGAGCCTCTTCAGCCTCGTCCTGTTCTGCTTCGCCATGTCGGCGACCCCGGGGCCGAACAACGTGATGGTGATGGCCTCCGCGGCGCGCTACGGCGTGCGGCGGACGCTGCCGCACGTGCTCGGCGTCACGCTCGGCTTTCCGGCGATGCTCGCCCTCGTCGGCGTCGGGATGGGCGCGCTCGTCCTCGCCTCGCCCGCGATCCATCGCGGGCTCGAGATCGTGGGCGCCATTGTCATGCTTTGGATCGCCTGGCGCATCGCCACCGCCGGCGCGCCGCATGAGGCGCCGCGTGCCGGGGCCCGGCCGCTCGGATTCTTCGAAGCGGCGCTCTTCCAGTGGGTCAATCCGAAAGCCTGGGTGATCGCGGTCGCCGCGGTCGCGCTCTTCGCGCACGGGTACCGCGGATCGGAGGCGCAATTCTGGATCGACATCGCGCTGATCGCCGCCGCCTTCATGCTGATCTGCCTGCCGACCCTGCTCGGCTGGGCGGCTCTCGGGCGCGGCGCCGGCGCCTTCCTCAAGAACGAGCTTCATTTCCGCCTCTTCAACGGCGCGATGGCGGCCCTTCTCGTCCTCGCCCTCGTGCCGCTCGCCTGGGGCGGATAAGAGGGGGGCGGATAGGAGAACACGAATGACCGAGAAAGCGAGCGTGGAGTACGTCACGCTCGATGTCTTCACGGACCATCCCTTCGGCGGCAACCCGCTCGCCGTGGTGCTCGACGGGCGGGGCCTTGCGGACGCCGAAATGCAGGCGATCGCAACCGAGTTCAATTATTCCGAGACGACCTTCCTGCTCCCGCCGGAGGACGCGCTTCACACCGCGCGGGTGCGCATCTTCACCACGATCCGCGAGCTTCCCTTCGCGGGCCACCCGAATGTCGGCACCGGCTTCGTGGTGGCGGGGCTCGGCGCGCTGTTCGGCCGCGAGGTGGGCGAGGAGCTTCTCTTCGAGGAAAAGGCGGGCCTCGTTCCGATCGCGGTCCTGAAGGAGGGCGGCGCGGTTGTCGGCGCGCGGCTGACCGCCCCGCAGACGCTCGCGGTCGGACGCACGGTCGCGCCCGAGATCGTAGCGGAGTGCCTCGGGCTCGACACGTCAGAGATCGCGACCGACCACCATCCGCCGGTGATCGCCTCGGTCGGGCTGCCGTTCCTCTTCGCGGCACTCACGAGCCGCGCTTCGCTCGCGAAATGCCGGCCGTCTTCTTCCGCATTCGCCCGCCACCTGCCGATCGAGGGCGCGCGCGCGATCCATGCCTCGGTGCGCGAAGGGACAAGCGTGCACGCGCGCGTCGTCGCCGATCACGGAACGATCATCGAGGATCCGGCGACGGGCAGCGCCAATGTCGCCTTCGTGGCGCTCGCGGCCGATCTCGTGCCCGAGCCGGACGCCGAGCTTTCGCTCGACATCGTGCAGGGCGTGGAGATGGGGCGGCCGAGCCGGCTCGCGGCGCGCGCGGTCAAGCGGGCGCGGAGGGTGGAGCGGGCCGAGATCGGCGGGCGCTGCGTTCCCGTGATGCGCGGGCGCCTCTCCTTCGTCCGAGCCGGGTGACGCCGCGCCCCCTGGCGCGCCCCTTGGCGGAGGCCGGCCGGGCGCGCAGATTTCGCGCTTGGCGTTGGGGGTCATGATGCATCCGATCGTTCTGTTCCTGAAAGCGGCCGGCGTCGGGCTCGCGGTCGCCGCGCCGGTCGGGCCGATGGCGCTGCTCTGCATGCGCCGCAGCCTCGCCCTCGGCTGGCGGCGGGGGCTCGCAACCGGGCTCGGCATCGCGACCGGCGACGGGATCTATGCCCTCGTCGCTGCCGCGGGCCTCACGGGCCTCTCGCATTTCCTGCTCATGCATGCGCGGCCGCTGCATTTCGCCGCCGCACTCGCCCTGCTTTATCTCGGTATCGTCACGTTTCGCGCGCGCCCGGCTGAACCCGCGCTGGCGCCGGGCCGCGGCACCTATCTCGGCTCGGTCCTGCTCACGCTCACCAACCCGCCTACCATTATCACCTTCGCCGCCTTCTTTTCCGTCCTTGCCCCGCGCACCGGGTTCGATCCCGGCACGGCCGGGCTTACCGTCGCGGGCGTGTTCGCGGGCTCGCTTCTCTGGTGGTGCGGCATGGTCGCCGTGATCTCGAGCTTCCGTGCGGCGATCGGGGAGCGCGCGCGGCGCGCGATCGACCGCATCGCCGGCGCTTTTTTCCTTCTTTTCGGCCTTGTCGAGCTGCGCCGGGCACTCGCGCGATGATGGGGGCGGAGCGCCTCGACGAGCTCGCTTCCGAGCTTGTCGGTCTTCTCAAGCTCCGGAGCCTGCCGATCGGGATGAAGCTCTTCGCCGAGCGCGAGGCGCTGCTCGCGGTGCCGGGGATTCGCATGGCCCAGGACGGGCGGCGCTTCACGACCTGCCAGCTCGTGACCAATGCGCGGCTCGGCGGGCAGACGATCGGGATCGTCGCCGAGAGTGTTCTTCCCTTCACCGGCTGTGCCTCGGTCATCGGGCTCAAGGAGCCGGATCCGCGGCTTGCCTCGGGCGAGACGATGCGCGGGGTATGGTTCGAGAACCAGGCGGCGGCGCGGGCGCATCAGGAGGAGATGCCGCGGGTCGCGCCCGGGCGGTGGCAGGGCCTCGCGGCCTCGCCGCTCCGGACCGGGCGGCTCGATCCGCCCGATGTCGTGCTCTTCTATGCCAACCCTGCCCAGATGATCCTTTTCATCAACGGGTTGCAGTGGCGAAACTATCGCCGGATCGGCTTTTCCGTGACCGGGGAGACCGCGTGCGCCGATTCCTGGGGGCGGGCGCTGGCCTCGGGCGAGATCAGCCTTTCCATCCCCTGCTATGCCGAGCGCCGCTATGGCGGCGTCGCCGACGACGAGCTGGCGATGGCCTTGCCGCCCGAGGAGTTCGAGACCGGGATCGCGGGGCTCAGGGGCCTCGACAAGGCCGGGCTCCGCTATCCGATCCTCCCCTACAGCACCGGCAACGACCCCGGCGCCGGGCTCGCGAAGAGCTACGGGGTGGGCTAAAGCCCAGGTCCTGGCATTGCGGGCAGGGCGCGGGCGGCGGAGGCGGCGTCTGACGAATGGGGTCCAGGGCCTCAGGCCCTGGCAGGGGGTGCAGGGGGACGGCGTCCCCCTGCCCTTGAGCGGAGTTTCGATGCGCTACATCTCGACCCGCGGGCGGGCGCCCGTGCTCGATTTTGCCGGGGTTTTGCTGGCCGGGCTCGCCGATGACGGCGGACTCTATGTGCCGGAGGAATGGCCGGTCTTTTCGGCAGGCGAGATCCGCGCGTTCCGGGGCCTCTCCTATGCCGAGCTGGCGGCTTCGGTGATGGCGCCCTTCGTGGGCGATGCGGTGCCGGGTTTCCCGCAACTCTGTGCGGAGGCCTATGCCGGGTTCGATCATCCGGCGGTGGTGCCGCTCGAGCAGCTCGAGACCGGGCTTTTCGTCCAGGAGCTGTTCCACGGCCCGACGCTCGCGTTCAAGGACCTGGCACTTCAGCTCGTCGGGCGGATGTTCGAGGCGGTGCTCGATGCGGTGCCCGGGGGCGAGCGGCTCACGATCGTCGGCGCCACCTCGGGGGACACGGGGGCGGCGGCGATCGAGGCGCTGAAGGGCAGGCGCGGCATCACGATTGCGATCCTGCACCCGGAGGGCCGGGTGAGCGAGGTGCAGCGGCTTCAGATGACGACGGTGCTTGCCGAGAACGTCGAGAACATCGCCGTGAGCGGCAGCTTCGATGACTGCCAGGACCTCGTGAAGGCGATGTTCGCCGATGGCGCGTTCCGCCAAAGGCTGCGGCTTTCGGCCGTCAACTCGATCAACTGGGCGCGGATTGCCGCCCAGATCCCCTATTATTTCGCGGCCGGGCTCGCGCTCGGCGCGCCCGACCGGGCGGTCGCGTTCAGCGTGCCCACCGGCAATTTCGGCAATGTGCTGGCCGCCTGGGCTGCCGCGCGCATGGGGCTGCCGGTCGCAAAGCTGGTGGTCGCCTGCAACCGCAACGACATCCTGGCCCGCTTCCTCGCCGCCAACGACATGTCGATCCGTCCCGTCGAGCCCTCGCTTTCGCCCTCGATGGACATCCAGGTGAGCTCGAATTTCGAGCGGCTTCTCTTCGAGCTGGTGGACCGCGATCCGGGCGCGGTCGCGCGGATCGTCACCGGCTTCCGCGCCGAAGGGCGGATGGCGGTGCCGGCATCGGCCTGGGAGCGGATGCGGGCGCTCTTCGGCGGCTTTTCGCTCGACGATGCCGGGACCGAGGCGGAGATCGGGCGGCTCTACCGCGCGTCGGGCTATCTCGCCGACCCGCACAGCGCGATCGGCATCGCCGGGGCCCGCGCGGCCGGCCTCGCGCGGGAGGTGCCGGTGGTCGCGGCGGCGACGGCGCATCCGGCGAAGTTCCCGGAAGCGGTCGCGCGGGCGAGCGGCGTGAGGCCGGCCCTTCCGGCCAGGCTTTCCGACCTATATCAACGCCCGGAGCGCTGCTCGTCGGCCGGGAACGACCTCGCCGCCGTCGAGGCGCTGATCGCCGCCCTTGCCGAGCGTGCCGCCCATGTAGGAATCGCCGCATGAACGAAGATGCCATTCGCGTGACCCGCCTGCCCTCCGGTCTCACCGTGATCACCGAGGAGATGCGGCGGGTCGAGACGGTCTCGCTCGGCGCCTATGTGGCGGCCGGCGCGCGCTTCGAGGCCGAGGAGGAGAACGGGGTCTCGCACTTCCTCGAGCACATGGCGTTCAAGGGCACCGAGCGGCGCACGGCGGCAGCGATCGCCGAGGAGGTCGAGTCCGTGGGCGGCCATATCAACGCCTACACCGCGCGCGAGCAGACCGCCTATTACGTCAAGCTGCTCAAGGAGGACCTGGCGCTCGGCGCCGACATCATCGGCGACATCCTCGCCCACAGCACCTTCGAGCCGGAGGAGCTGGAGCGCGAGCGGGCGGTGATCCTCCAGGAGATCGGCCAGGCGAACGACACGCCGGACGACATCATCTTCGACTATTTCCACGAGGCGGCCTATCCGGAGCAGCCGCTCGGCCGGCCCGTGCTCGGCACGGCGGACGTGATCGAGCGGCTCAAGCGCGGCAGCCTCCTTTCCTACATGGGCGCGCATTACGCCGCCGGGAACGTGGTGCTGGCGGCGGCGGGCGCGCTCACCCACGAGGCGGTGGTGGCGCTCGCCGGGGAGCATTTCTCCGACCTCGCCGGGCGTGTGCCGCCTTCCGCCCAGCCCGCGAAATATCGCGGCGGGGAGTACCGCGAGACGCGCGATCTCGACCAGGTGCACGTGGTGCTCGGCTTCCCCTCCGTCGCCTATTCCGACCCCGCCTTCTATCCGGTGCTGCTGCTGACGACGCTCTTGGGCGGCGGCATGTCCTCGCGCCTCTTCCAGGAGGTGCGGGAGAAGCGCGGCCTCGTCTATTCCGTCTACAGCTTCACCGAGCCCTATCGCGACGGCGGCCTCTTCGGCATCTATGCCGGCACGGGAGAGCGCGAGGTGGAGGAGCTGATGCCGGTCGTGCTCGACGAGCTGCGCAAGGTGCAGAAGGACGTGGCCGAGACGGAGCTGGCGCGCGCGCGGGCGCAGGTGAAGGCCTCGCTCCTGATGTCGCTCGAGAGCACCGGCAGCCGCTGCGAGCAGCTCGCGCGGCAATGGCAGGTGTTCGGCCGCGTCATTCCGGTGGACGAGACGGTGGCGAAGATCAATGCGGTGACGCTGGACGACATCAGCCGCGCGGCGAGCCGGCTCTTTCGCGCCCCGCCGACGCTTGCGGTGCTCGGGCCGGCGGCGCGGGTGCCGGAGCTCGCGGCGATCGCCGAGCGGCTGGCCGCATGAGCGAGCCGGCGCCGCTCGCGCTGCTCGCCGAGCTTCTGGCCAAGGCGCGGGCGGCGGGAGCGGACGCGGCGGACGCGGTGCTGGTCGCCGGCACCTCCCTCTCGCTCGCGCGCAGGATGGGACGGATCGAGCATCTCGAGCGCTCGGAGAGCCGCGACATTGGGCTGCGCGTCTTCGTCGGACGGCGCGCCGCGATCGCCTCCTCCGGGCGCGTCGCGCCCGACGAGTTCGCCGCCCTCGCCGAGCGGGCGGTGGCGATGGCGCGCGTGGTGCCGGAAGACCCTCATATCGGGCTCGGCGATCCCGAGCCGCCGCCGGACGCGCTACCGCTCGATCTCGTCGATCGGGCCGAGCCCGCGGTCGCTTCGCTAATCGAGCGCGTCCGGATCGCCGAGGAAGCCGCACTCGCCGTCCCCGGGGTGACGAACAGCGAGGGCGCCGAGGCGAGCTGGGGGCTCACCGAGGTGGCGCTCGCCACGAGCCCCGGGTTCGCCGGCACCTACGCGCGCACGGGCCACAGCTTGAGCGCGACCGCGCTCGCCGGAACCGGCACGGACATGCAGCGCGACTACGATTTCACGAGTGCGGTGCATCTCGCCGACCTCGAAGACCCTTCTGCCATCGGGGCGAGCGCGGGCAGGCGTGCGGTGGCGCGGCTCAAGCCGCGGCGGCCGGCGACGGCGCGGCTGCCGGTGGTGTACGAGGCGCGGGTCGCGGGCAGCCTGCTCGGTCATCTCGCCGCCGCGATCAACGGCGCCGCGGTCGCGCGCGGCACGAGCTTCCTGAAGGAGCGGCTGGAGAGCGCGGTGTTCGGCGCCGGCATCACCATCCGCGACGACCCGACGCGGCCGCGCGGGCTCCGCTCGCGCCCGTTCGACGCGGAAGGCATGCCGACATTGGCGCGCGCGCTGGTCGCCGAGGGCGTGCTGAAGAGCTGGATCCTCGATCTCGCGAGCGCGCGCCAGCTCGGCCTTGCCTCGACGGGTCATGCGGTGCGCGGAACCTCGGGCCCGCCGGCGCCGGCGCCGAGCAATCTCTATCTCGCACCCGGCGCGCTCTCGCGCGAGGCGCTAATCGCGGATATCGGCGAGGGGATTCTGGTGAGCGAGCTGATCGGCATGGGCGTCAACACGATCACCGGCGATTACAGCCGAGGTGCTGCCGGCTTCATGATCCGGGGCGGCGCGGTCGCGGAGCCGGTGGCGGAGATCACGATCGCCGGCAACCTCGCCCTGATGTTCCGAAGCCTCGTCCCCGCCAACGATCTCTGCTTCCGCCGCGGCGTCGATTCGCCGAGCGTGCGCGTGGAAGGCATGACGACGGCGGGCGCCTGATCCCGGCGCACGCGGGGGGGTTCCACCGGAGATCCGCCGATGACCGACCTCGCGATCGGCCGTCATCTGGCATTTGCCGCGGCGCTTGCGGTGATTTCCGCTTCCTGCGTGCTGCTGATGATGCGCATCGGGCCGATCGATCACCCGGACGGGCGCAAGGAGCACCCGCAGCCGACGCCGAAATGCGGCGGCGTCGGCATCGCCGTCGCCTTCATGGTGGGGATCGCCGTCCTCTACCGCTTCGCCGAGTTCGCGCGGCTCGCCGATCCTTATTTTCGCGGCGTGATCCTCGCTGCTTCGATGATCGCCGTGGTGTCGTTCCTCGACGACGTCTATGATTTCTCGTTCCTGGTGAAGCTCGGCGCGCAGCTTGCGGCGGCCTTGGCCGCGGTCGGCAGCGGCCTCTATCTCCAGGCGCCGCGCATTCCCTATATCGGCCCCGTCGATATCGGCTGGCTCGGCCCGGCCGCGACGCTCGGCTGGATCCTCTTCGCGACCAATGCGATGAACTTCATCGACGGGCTCGACGGGCTCGCCGGCGGGGTGGCGCTGATCGCGGCCTGCTTCTTCTCCGGGATCGCGGCGGCTCAGGGCGCGTGGTTCGCGTATTTCGCTTCCCTGCTCCTCGCCTCCGGCCTGCTCGGCTTCCTCCCCTTCAACCTGCCGCCGGCACGCATCTTCATGGGCGATGTCGGCGCGCAGTTCTGCGGCTTCGTGCTGGCGATGCTGGGCGTGGTGGCGGCGCGCTTCGAGACGGTCGAGCTCTCCTTCATGATGGTGCCGATGCT
Source organism: Acetobacteraceae bacterium (assembly GCA_035503055.1). Taxonomy (GTDB): domain Bacteria; phylum Pseudomonadota; class Alphaproteobacteria; order Acetobacterales; family Acetobacteraceae; genus JAKAWQ01. The sequence goes on along the minus strand of DATJTV010000210.1, from coordinate 4,179 downwards.
GCTGGCGGGCCCGCTCTTCGACGTCGCCTTCACGTTGGCGCGGCGCATCGTGGCGGGGCTGCCGGTGACGCGGCCGCATCGCGGCTTCATCTTCCACGTCGCGCAGCGCGCGGGCGTGCCGGATCTGGCAATCGCGGCGACGCACTGGGGTTTTGCGCTGTTCGGCGGAGCCTGCATCCTCGCCTTCCTCCACGCCGGCTCCTTGTGGAAGCCGGTAATCTCGGTGCTGCCGATCGTCCCGCAGCTCGCCTGGCTCGGCTATGTGCGCTGGCGCTCACTCAAAGTGGGGCTCGTGCGCTGGGACTGATTGTACAAACGAAGGCGCGAGGGGCAGAACTGCCCCCCGCGCCTCGCGCCGTTGGAAGAAAGCCGGGACTGGGCCGGCGCTTAGCGGCCGCCGCCGGTCCGGTTCACCAGGGCCAGCGTTCCATCGGGGAACGCGGCGCTGCTGCTGTTCGCCACCGGGCCCACCGCGCTCACCGGCACGCTGTCCTGGTAGTTGAACGTCGGCGTCGCCTGCGAGTCGCCGGTGCCGTAGGTGAACGGGGTCGAAACCATGTTGGCGATCTGAACGCCTGCCAGTGGCGTGGCGGCAGGCTGGCTCAGCGTTGTGGCCATCGCGGGGCCCGCGAGCATGACCGCGGCGAGCGTGGCACCAAGAAGGGTCTTCATTGAAGCAACTCCTGATCTTCTCAATTTCGTCGGCGGCGGGTCTTTTTGGCGGCCTCGTCGTCGACCCGTGAGTTGGGATCAGACTGAACGGTTTAGTATGAACAATCGATGCCGACAGGCATGCATCCAGCGCATGAAATGATCACGGATACGCTTTCGTTGCATAACTCGCCGAAGAACCACGGCGGCCTCAGAACGGCAGGAGGATATCGAGAAGCTGCTGGCCCCAGCGCGGCGTCTGCACGGTGGTGAGCTGTCCCTGCCCGCCGTAGGAGATGCGCTCCTCGGCGATCTGGTCGTCGTTGATCGTGTTCTCGCTCGTGATGTCCTCGGGCCGAACGACACCGCTCAGCGTGAGCACCATCAGCTCGCTGTTCACCCTGACCTCGTCATGCGCGACGACGACGAGATTGCCGTTCGGCAGCACCTGCGTCACCACGCCGGCGAGGTTCAGCGTCACCGCCTCGCTGCGCTGGATCTGCCCGGTGCCGCCGGAGGCGCCGGTGCTGTTGGTGTTGACGAGGTTGGCGGGGTTGACGCCGCTCAACATCGTCGGGATCGCGTTCTCGAGGCCGAAGAGGTTGGTAATGCCCATGGACTCCGCGCCGTTGCTGCTCGCCGTGGTCGCGTCCTTGAGCGTGCCGCTGTCGTTGATGGTGACGAGGATGGTGAGGATGTCGCCGACGCGCTGGGCGCGCTGATCGGCGAAGAAGGCGCGCGAGCCGGAGCGCCAGAGGCTCGCGGGCTCGGTCGGCGCGGGCTGCGGGTTGGGCATCGGCATCGTGACCGGCCGCCAGGCCGGGTCGGTGGTCGGGTTGGCGGTGGGCGTCATCGGCGGGGGCTGGCCGACCTCGGAAAGCTTCGTGAGCGTGCCGCAGCCGGCGAGCAGGAGCGCGGGCAGGGCCAGCAGCAGGGAACGCCGGATCATTGCGCCGCGAGCTCCGGATCACCGGGTGGATAGGCATTGGCATAGGCGCCGGCGAGCCCGGGCGCGGGAGGCGAGAGCGGCAGGCTTCCCGGCGCGACGCGGACCCGGCCGGGCCCGACGACCGTCGCTTCCAGCACCGCGCGCGAGACCGGATTGAGCACGCGGACCTGATCGCCGGCGGCGCCGGTGTCGAGCGCGCGTCCCCGCTCGTCGAGCGCGAGGTCGTTCATCGCGAGCGCGATCATCACCAGCTGCCCGCGCCGGACCAGCGGCGGGCGCGCGAGGTCCTCGAGCGGGACGGATTCTCCCGCGGCGATCGGGTGGAGAACCTCCATGCCGACGGCTTGGCCGGGGTCGGTCGCAACGGCGTCGACGATGCTGCTCGCCGGCAGCTCCTCGGGCCCGAGGTCGGCGGGCCCGATGACCGTCCCGGGCATCAGGGCCTGCGTCGCGACGAGCACCCGCACCGTGGGCTCGGCGCGGCCCGAGACCGGCACCTCGACCTCATCCATCCCGCTCGCCTTGACGAGGACGACGGCGGAGAACCGGCCGGAGGCGGGATCGTAGTCGAGCGCCCGGACCTCGGCCGCGACGGCGGCGCCCGGCGGCACCTCGGGCGGGCTGAAATCGGGCAGCAGCAGGCGGAATTGCGCGGGCGCGCCGGCGCCCACGAGCGCCTCATGCAGCGCGCCCGCCACTTCGGCGCGGCGGAGCGGCCGGCCCGGCCGCTCCAGCACCGCCTGGTCCTCGGGCGAATGGGGCTGCCAGGCGATCCCGAACTGCTGGGCGATCGCCGCGAGCTGGGGCGCGGGGACGGTGATGCTCTGGCCGGGTGCGGGGCCGGGCCCGAGCATGCGCGCGCCCGCCGCGCCGATGCCGTCGAAGAGATCCCCGAGCCGCACCTCTGGCCGGTCGATGATGCCGAAGGGGCGGAGCGTCGCGGTGGTCCCGGCACGCACCGCCGGCGCTCCGAGCGCGAGAAGCACGAGCGGGACGAGGAAAAAGCTGCGCATCCTGGGCATCAACGGGGCCATCAATGCAGGTTGGTGAGCGTGGTGAGCATCTCGTCGGCGGCGGTGATCACCTGGCTGTTCATTTCGTACGCGCGCTGGGCGGTGATCAGGTTGGTGATCTCGGTCACCACGTTGACGTTCGAGGATTCGAGGAAGCCCTGCATCGTCGTGCCGAACCCGGGCTGGCCGGGCGTGTCGCTCACCGGATCGCCGGAAGCGGCGGTCTGGAGGAAGAGATTGTCGCCCTGCGCGGCGAGGCCCGCGTCGTTCGGAAAAACCGAGAGCTGGAGCTGGCCGAGCGTCTGCGGCGCGGTCTGGCCGTCGAGCGTGATCTGCACCTGGCCCGAGGAATTGATGGTGATGGAGGTGGCGTTCGAGGGGACCTGGATCCCCGGCTGCACGACATAGCCGTCCGCGGTGACGATGGTTCCGTCCGGGGCGAGGCTGAAGCTGCCGTCGCGCGTGTACGCGGTCTCGCCGGAGGGCAGCGTGATCTGGAAATAGCCGTTGCCCTGGATCGCCAGATCGAGGCTGTTGCTTGTCTGCTCCAGCGTGCCCTGATCGTCGATCGGGTAGATGCCCGCGGTCTTCACGCCGAGCCCGATCTCAGCGCCCGCCGGCACGATCGTGTTCTGGTCGCTGCTGTTGGAGCCGACGACGCGCAGGCTCTGGTAGAGCAGGTCCTGGAACTCGGCGCGCTGGCGCTTGTAGCCGGTGGTCGTCATGTTGGCGATGTTGTTCGAGATCACCTCGACATTGGTCTGCTGGGCCTGCATGCCGGTGGCCGCGATATCGAGCGCGCGCATGGGAAATCCTCCGCCTCACGCGTCCGTAGCGGTGATCTTGGTCATCGCGTTCTGGCGGCGGTCGGATTCCTCCTGGAGGAACTGGGCAAGGAAGGAGAACTGCCGCTCGGTGTCGATCATGTGGGTGATCTCGAGGATCGGCGATACGTTCGAATCCTCGAGCATCCTCTGCATCAGCTCGGGGGCGGCGACGGGCACCGTCGGGCCGTTCGGATTGAAGAGCCGCCCGCCCTCGGCCGTCATCGCGCTCGGATCCGTCGGGCGCACCAGGCCGATCTCGGCCAGGATACCGTTCTCGCGGCTGGAAAGAGTGCCGTCGGCGGCAATCGAAATGCCGGTGTCGCTCTGACCGAGCGTGATCGGGTGGCCGGCGCTGTCGAGCAGCGGATCGCCCTCCTGGTCGACCACCGTGCGGTTGGCCGAAAGCGTGAAGGCGCCGGCGCGCGTGAGCCGGACGCCGGTTTGCGTCTGCACGCGAAACCAGGCGTCGGGATTGCCGATGGCGATGTCGAAGGGATTGCCGGTCTTGCGGAAGGCGCCGCTCGTGCGGTCCCGCCAGGTGCCGCGATCGACGACGAACGCGACGTCACGCTCGGTGCCCGGCCTCGCATGCGGGCTCGGCGCCAGCCAGTCGGTGAACTGCATGCGCTCGGCCTGATAGGCGGGCGTGCTCGCATTGGCGATGTTGTCGGCGATCATCGCCATGTCGTCCTGCTCGGCGATCAGGCACGAGGTGGCGATCAGGCTCGCGATCTGCATG
>DATJTV010000209.1:0-5618 GCA_035503055.1 Acetobacteraceae bacterium | reverse complement strand
CGGTGGCCCCGGAGGCCCAATTGGTACCCGAGCGCACCCATGCTCAACAACGTCATGCCGATCAGCAGCCAGAAGAGCTCCGGCGGAAAGCGAAACGCAAAAGCGAAACGTTCTGCCGTCGTCATATCGAAGGTATCGTTCAGGGCGGCCATCAGCGAAGCGGCGACCGCATCGGGCCGCGTCTGCACGATCGCGGTCATATTTCCCCAAATCTCGCTCTGCAGCGCGTTCGTGCGTCGATCGAGCGCATCGAGCGTGGCCGGATCGCGGGGTGCCCGAATGAAAGCGGCTCTGACCTCCGTGTATTCTTCCAGGAGCCGCGCGATCTCCGCTCCCCGCGGCAGCCCGATCGCTTCGGCCCTGAGCCACGCAGTCCCGATGGCGTTGGCCTCGGCAAGCGTTCCCGCCCGCCGCTCGCCGAAGCGCGCATTGGCGAATGAGAGCGTGAGCGCCAGTACAAAGGCCAGGAGCGCCAGCATGCCGCCGACCACGATGCCGACCCCCTCGCTCTGCACCTCTTCCCGTGCGGCGCGCCGGCGCCCGACCCAATAGCCGATTTCGTGCGCCACCACCTGGACAACGAACAAAAGCACCGAGAAGGCGAAAACGCTCCAGGCCGCAATGCCGGCCAGCACGGTCATGAGAGCCTCCGTTCGTTCCCGGCCATCGCGCCGATGGTAGCCATCCGAAACGGACGGCTCCAGCGCCGGGGCCGGCCGGCCTCTCGGGCCCTGCCGCGGCAACCCCGGCGCGCCGTGATAGGCTCTCCCCATGCCCAACAGCCCGCCCCCGAGTCGCGAGGGATTTTCCGCCGTGCCGGTGCGACGGAACTGGGATTAGCGCGTGCTGAGCCGTCCCGAGCATGCCCTGGCGCGCGCGCGTGCCTTCTGCGAGCGGTACCGCGACCCCGCCCTTTCGGCGCTGCTGGCGCTCGAGCTTGCCGTGATATTCGTCGTCGACCCGCTCGCCTCGATGGGCGTCAAGCAGCCGCTGCTGGTGACGACGCCGCTGCTCCTCGTCCTGATCCTCGTGCTGGCGTCGCATCGGCTCGGCGCCCTCATCGCCGCCGCCGTCGCCCTCGGCGTCCGCGTGGTCGCGGCCTTTCTCGATTTCCGCCATGCGTCCTTCACGATCGAGGTGGTGGACGCGATCAGCGCCGTGATCGCGTTGCTCGCCGTGAGCTGGGCGGTCTTCGGCGTGGTGTTCGGTCCCGGGCGCATCACCTCCCACCGCGTGCGCGGCGCGATCGTGCTCTACCTTTCGATCGCCCTCATCTTCGCCTGGCTGTATCGTTTGCTCGTCCAGTTCGCTCCCGGCGCCTTCACAGGGCTTTCCTACCACGGCGGGGACATCCTGGCGGTCGGCCCATTCACCTATTACAGCCTGACCACGCTGACATCGCTCGGAGTGGGCGACATCGTTCCGATCAACGAGCTGGCGCGCAGCTTCACCACGCTCGAGGCGGTGATCGGCCAGCTCTATCCGGCTATCATCCTCGCGCGCATCCTGACACTCTATGCGGACGGGCGCGGCGCCGATCGCTGACCGCGCTCCTCGCTCTCGCGCCGCGTGATCTTTTCAAGTCCTGCCCTTGACTTCGGAACAGACCTTCCTATCGGCGCGCGGGGCGCGCCAATTCCGCGCCACCGTCGTCGGTGTTCATTCGCGGACGGAATTGGCCAATTCCCCGAGCGCCGTGGAAAGCCCGCCCTTTTGTCTCATATGGACCTCCCGCGTGAGATCGTCGCGAGCGTCTTCGGACCGGTCGCGTTCTCGCGAGTGGCCGAGAGAAGAGCCCCGGCCGGACTCCCGGATCAAAACGGAAGCTCCGGTCGTGCGTGGAAGGATCCGATCGATGCAAACACGAGCGAACAGCCTGAAGCGGGCGTTGGTGGCCGAATTCATCGGCACGTTCTCGCTGATATTCATCGGTGCCGGCGCGGCGGTCGCGCTGGGCTCGAACCATGATCCCGCCGTCGCTTTCGCGCACGGCCTCACCATCATGGTGTTCGTCGCCGCGTTCGGCGATATCAGCGGCGGCCATATCAACCCCGCGGTATCGGTTGGCCTCGCCACGGCCGGAGAGTTTCCAGTCCGCCGGCTCGTCCCCTACATCGTGGCGCAGATCGCGGGCGCGATTGCGGCCGCCTATTGCCTGCTCCTCGTGTTCGGTGGTCCGGTGAACCATCTTGGTGCCACGCTGATCGACACAAGCCGCATCACCTACGCGGGCGCCTTCGCGCTCGAGGGCCTCGGCACCTTCTTCCTCGTCAACACGGTTCTTCATACCGCGGTCCGCGGCAGCGCGCGCTGGCTCGCTCCGTTTGCAATCGGAATGACCGTGACGATTTGCATCCTCGGATTCGGCGTCCTCACGGGCGGCAGCGTCAACCCGGCACGCACACTTGGGCCCGCGATTGCCGCCGGCATCTATGCGGGATTGCCCGTCTATCTGCTCGCCCAGCTGGTGGGCGGGACATGCGCCGGCCTGCTCTATCGCTGGTTCGTGATGCCCGAGCGCACCGATCGCCCCAGGCTCGCCAACGCCGCGGTGGCCGCCGAATAGGGCTCCGAGCCCTTTGCGCCGGGTCGGAGGCCGGCGCAAAACGGCCCGGTTCCCCCCGTGCACGCCGCCTCAGAACTACCCCTTTGATTCTAAAAGATACCCTATCATCAAAAGGGCCACATGGTGTGCAAATTGTGCAAAACCGGCCGCCGGAAGCTCTTTGCGGACAGAGGCGAATTCAAAGGGTTTCACCCGGTTCTTGCCAAAGCCTCCGGTTACCCGAGCCGCCGCCGATAGAGCGCGATCAGCCGCTCCCAGTGCCGCTCCGCCGCCGCCACGTCGTAGCACCAGCGCTCAGGGAAGGCGAAGCCGTGATGCACGCCCGGATAGATCTCGATCTCGCCGGCGGCGCCTGATCTGGCGAACAGCACCTTGAGCTCCTCCACCATCGCGGGTGGTGCCAGATCGTCGTGCTCGGCGCAGGCGATGTAGAGCTCCGCCCGCATCCTGCCGAGCGAGAGATGCGGGCTCTCCTCGGCGTCGCTGACGAGCCAGGTGCCATAGAACGAGGCCGCCGCCGCAACGCGCTCGGGGAACCGCGCCGCGGCCGCGAGCGCGTACGGCCCGCTCATGCAATAGCCGTGGCAGCCGACCGGCCCCGGCTTCGCCGCCGCGCGGCGATCGAGGAAAGCGAGCATGGCGCTCACGTCTTCCATCACCGGCGGGATCGTCATCTTGGTGCGGATTGCGCGCATGCGCGTGTGCTCTTCGCTGCCGGCCTTGAGCACGTCGGGGCCGAACATCGTCTCGCGCCCGGCGCGGTAATAGAGATTGGGAAGCATGACGTGATAGCCGACGGTGGCCAGCCGCCGCGCCATCATCCTGAGCTCTTCGCGGATCCCCGGCGCGTCCATCAGCATCAGGACCGGCGGGAACGGCCCGCCCCGCTCCGGATGGCAGAGGAACGTCTCCGTCGCGCCGTCGCGCGTCGGAACCTCCAGTATCTCCTCGATCATGCCGTCTCCTCCGTGCCGAACCGCTCAGCCACGGCGGCCCCGCACGGTCTTCTTCTTCGCCGCCTTCCGTGCCGGTGCCGCCGCCCGCTTCCTCGCTCGCGCGCGGGCGGCCCGCTCATGGCGCTCGCCGTATTTCATGCCCTCGAGCTTGAGCCCATCCGGATCGGTGAAGAACACGGCATAGTAATCGTCGTAGTACTCGCCCGCCGGATCGACGATGTTCGCCCCGCTTTCGCGGAGAAAGTCCTGCAGCGCATCCACGTCCCGGCGGCCGCGAAGCTGGAACGCATAATGGTGAAAGCCGACATCGCCGATGCGGTACGGCCGGGCCTTTCCTTCGCCGTCCGCCGGCCCGATCCAGAACCTCGTCTTCCCGTTCGTCCACCCGATCGCGTCCGGATACTCGTCCGAGACCTTGAAGCCGAGGAACGCGAAGAGCTTGCCGTAGAAGGACTTTGACTTCTCGTAGTCGCTCACGCGAACGACGAGATGATCGATCCCGACAACCCGTACCATGCTCCCCTCCTTTGAGCGACGGCCGTGCCGACCATAGCAGAGGCGGCCATGGTCGGCCCCCTCCGACCCGGCGATACTGCCCGCGATGACCCGGGAAGACACGGTCCGGCTGGCCCCGTTCGGCTTCGTCGCCCTTTGGAGCTCGGCCTTCATCGGCGCCAAGGTCGGGCTCCGTTACCTGAGCCCGCTCGCCTTCGTCGCCGTCCGCCTCACGGCCTGCGCGGTGGTGCTGATCGCGCTGATGCTGGTGCTCCGCCGATCCTGGGCCCCGCTCCGCGGCCGGCGGTGGCTCCATTGCGCCATCGCCGGCGCGCTCATGAATGCGGTCGGGCTGATGGCCCCGCATGTCGGCCTCACCATGGTGGGCGCGGCCCCGGTCGCGCTCGTGCAGTCGCTCGCGCCGCTGCTCGCGGCAGCCCTCGCGGTCGTCGTGCTCCGCGAGCGGCTCGCCCGCATGCAATGGCTCGGCATGGCGCTCGGGCTCGCCGGCGTGGCGCTGGTCGTCGGGCTTGCCGCCGCCCGCAGCGCCGCCCGCCTCGACGGGCTCGCGCTGGCCGGGGTCGGAGTCGTCGGCCTCGTCGCCGGGACGATCTATTTCGGCCGCTTCTGTCGCACCGTGCCGCTTCTGCCCGGGACCACCGTGCAGTTCCTGGCCGCGGCCGTGGTCGCGATTCTCGGCGCGCTCCTCCTGGAGCGGCCGCGCCTCGATTGGACGGAGGCTGCGATCGCCGCGACCGCGTGGAACACGCTCGCCGTCTCGCTCGGCGGCATGGCACTCTATTTCGTGATGCTGCGGAACGGCACCGCTGCCCGCACCACGGCCAATTTCTATCTCGTCCCGGGCACCACCGCGATCATCGCCTGGCTCGCCCTCGGCGAGCGCCTTTCGGCCCTGTCAATCATGGGTTTCGCAGTCGCCGGTGTCGGCTGCTGGATGGTCAATCGCTGGCAGCCCGCCAAGCCCCGGCCCGATCACCGGCCAACCCGGTAGGAAGCATTGGGCCCCCGAGCGAGGCGGCTCCCTAGTCGGCGAACGTGGCCTCGGTCGCCTCTCCCGGGAGGTCCGCCCGGCGCGCGGTCGGGGCGCCAAAGCCGCCAACCGAGCTTGCCAGCTCCTGGAGTTGATTGGCGCTCAAGAGCAGCTCGGCGTTGCGTCCGCAATCGGCCGGACCCGCACTCGTCGCTCCGCCGGCCCAGTGGACGCTAAAGCGGCCGGCCGCCGCGGGATTGCCGGCCTCGACGAAGAGGCTGCCGCCCGACTTCGCCATCACCGCGGTATCGAGCACACAGGTCCTGCCCCCAGGAGCGCCGGCACGCTCCGCGGTGAGCACGAGCGCGGAACCGGGGTCGGTGGGCACATTCGCGAAACTGACGATGTCACCGAGACCCGGTGCCAGCGCGCGAACCTCCTCGCCCACCGCCCGCACGGCCACCCCCGCGAACGTCGCGAAGACGACGAGTACGAACACGGTCTCGACCAGCTTGCTCTTTTGTGTGCGCATCCCTGTCCTACGCCGTCGCTTCGCCAATGGCTCAAAAATGCCACGACTTCGTTACCGAAGCGGTGACATGGATCGCCC
>DATJTV010000208.1:0-21244 GCA_035503055.1 Acetobacteraceae bacterium | reverse complement strand
TTCAGCTTGGGATCGTAGGAATACCAGCCCCAGGTGTCCCCGCCGCCGATCTTCCACTCGTCGCCCTTCCAGGTCTTGAGGCTGGAATCGGCGCCGACCGGCTTGCCGAGCGACATGGTCGTGTTCGGATTGAACAGGATCTGGCTGTCCGGCCCTTCGGAATAGGCCTTCCAGACGATCTTTCCGTCCGCGATGTTGAGCGCGGCGACGAAGCCGTTCACGCCGAACTCGCCGCCCGAGACGCCGACGATGACCTTGTCGCCGATCACCAGCGGCGCTTCCGTTCCAGTCGCGCCGTCCTTGTAGCTGGCGAGCGGCGTCGTCCAGTCCACCTTGCCGGTTTGGGCGTCGAGTGCCACGACGGTGTTGTCCGCCTGGTGGAGGATGATCTTGCCGTCACCGTAGGCGACGCCGCGATTGACCGTGTCGCAGCACATTACCGGGATCACTTCCGGATTCTGCGTCGGCGTGTACTGCCAGAGAATGCGCTCGTCGTTGTTGAGGTCGAGCGCGAAGACGGTGTTCGGGAAGGGCGTGACCAGATACATCACGTTCCCGATTACCAGCGGCTGGCCCTCATGCCCGCGGAGCACGCCGGTGGAGAAAGTCCATGCCGGCTGCAGCTGGCTCGCATTGTTGGCGTTGATCTGGTTCAGCGTCGAATAGCGCGTCGCGGAATAGTTCAGCGACGGCATTGCCCAGTTGTCCGGGTTCGCGGCCGCTTGCGCGAGCGGAGGCGTGGAAGTGGCGCTACTCGTATTTTGGGCCCACGCCGCCGGCCCGGCGAGCGCAGCACAGGCGAGCGCCCCAAACGCGGCACCCGCCCACCATTTTCCAATACGTCTCATGTCCCCTCCCCTTCGAGCCCTGCTCGGGTTCCGAATTCGAATGTTGACGACAGGCGTGAGGTTCACCATGCGATCAACGCCGCTTCAGCCGCTCGGCCATGCATCCATCGCTCTTCTCCGCCGCCGTTGCGTGCGGACGACCCTCTCTCCCGACCTGACGAAGGTGAGGAAGACCGTACTCACAGGAAGTTGAAGCAAGCGGCGTGCCAGTGGCCGGAGGACGCCGCGGCGAGCCGCGATTCCAGGGCGATGCGCGATGGCCGGCACGGGTCGCGTGGGGGCCCACGCATCAAACCCGTGACAGCGCCGACGGAAAAGGGGACAATCTGTAACCCGACGGAGACGGAGCTTCCGTTGCGCCAGACGGGCGACTACGCCCGCCGCGTGCGCTCAGAAGCAGCGCACCTCGCCCTCGGCCTCCGCCTCGCGCAGCTGCTTGACGATCCCTTGCGCGGTCGCGGTGCGGAATTCCTGGGCGAGGACGCTCTTTTCCTGCTGCATCTGGAGCACGGTCTCGGCCGAGACGTACTCCTTGTACGGCAGGATCGAGGCGACCACGTCGATCGCGCAGGAGCAGCGATCGAGCGCCTCGTGCGTCTCGCCGTTCACCGCCATGCAGCCGAAGACGTAATCGGCGCGCGCCGATGTCGGGTAGTCGTTCGCGGCTTCGCCGGCGGGGCCTCCGCACGAGGCGGCGGCCAAGGCGGCGAGGGGAAAGCCGATCAAAGCGAGTGCGAGCAGTTTTCCCATTTTTCCCCCAAGCTCTCGGCAGGTTCTGCGACCGATCGTTCCGCGAACCCGCGGGCACGAAGCCACGGTCCGCGCGTTGCATGCGTGGTCAGCCGGGGACTCATCTTGCAACCGCGCAGGTTGGGGCGAAAGATGCCGCGTGAAGGGTGCGGTGGATGAAACAGGCGCTGCGGGCGAGTTCGTGCGCGCGTAATGGGGAAGGATGCGCCGTCGTGGCGGGTTCGCGTCGTCCGCCGCTTTTGCTGCGCCGCACCATCCTCGCCGCGGCGGGCGCGCTTGCGCCGCTCGCCACCTGGGGCGCGGCGCCGATGCCGGAGGTAAGGCTCGGGATCCTCGCCTTCGGCACCGTGCAGTGGGTTGCGAGCGTGATCAGGCGCCACGGCCTCGATCGCGCGCATGGCTTTGCGCTGAAGACGGAGGCGCTTGCCAACGACGACGGGGCCAAGGTCGCGCTGCTCGGGGGCGCGGTCGATATCATCGTCTCGGACTGGCTGTTCGTGGGCACGGAGCGGGCGCGCGGGCTCGATCTCAGCTTCGCGCCGTTCTCGTCGGCGACCGGGGCGATCGTGCTTGGCCGCGGCGCGCATGCGCGCACGCTCGGAGAGCTCGCCGGGCTCCGCCTCGGCGTTGCGGGCGGGCCATTCGACAAGTCCTGGCTGATCGTGCGCGCCGCCGCCGAACGGGAGGACCGGATCGATCTCGGGCGCGCCGCGCGGATCGTCTATGCTGCGCCGCCGTTGCTGAGCGCCGAGCTCGAGCAGGGCAAGCTCGACGCGGTGCTGACCTATTGGAATTTCGCGGCTGCGCTCGAGGTTGCCGGGTTCCGCCGGCTGATGAGCGTCTCCGCCTGCGCCGAGGCGCTCGGGCTGCCGGCGCATCCGCCGCTCATCGGCTACGTGTTCCGGGACGCGTGGGCCGAGAAGAACGAAGGCCTGACCGGCGGATTCCTGGCCGCGAGCGCCGCGGCCGATGCCATTCTCCTGCACTCGGACGCGGAATGGGACGCGATCCGCCCGCTCATGCGCGCGCGCGATGATCGTCTGTTCGCACGGCTGAGGGCGGGGTTCCGCGCGGGGATCGTGCAGACGAGCCCGCAAGCGGAGGAAGAGGCGGCCGACCGTCTCTTCGCGATCCTCCACGCGCTCGGCGGGGATGCGGCCACCGGCGGGCTCGAGCGGCTGCCGCCTGGCGTGTTCTGGGCGGCGCCTTCGTGAGCGGTGCCGCGGCGCGCGGACGCGCGCTCTCGCTTGCCGCCTTCGTCGGCCTCTGGTGGGGGGCGGCGCTGATCGCGCGCAATCCCGCGCTCTTGCCGGCGCCGCCGGCGGTGCTCGGCTTCGCCTGGCATGCCACGCTCTCGGGGGCGATGCCGCGCAACATCGCGATCACCTCCTTGCGCGTCGCCGCCGCCTTCGTGATCTCGATGCTGGCCGGCAGCGCCGTCGGCTATATCGCCGGCCGCTCGCGGCGGGCGGACACGCTGATCGATCCCTGGCTCGTCATCCTGCTCAATCTCCCCGTCCTGGTGGTCGTCGTGCTCTGCTACATCTGGATCGGGCTCAATGACGTGGCGGCGGTGCTCGCCGTGGCGCTCGTCAAGATGCCGACGGTGATGGTGACGGTGCGCGAGGGCGCCCGCGCGCTCGATCCCGGGTTCGACGAGCTGGCGAGCGTCTATCGCCTGGCCTGGCGGCAGCGCTTGCGCCGCATCGTCGTGCCGCAGCTCGCACCCTATCTTGCCGCGGCGGGGCGCAGCGGCCTTTCGATCACCTGGAAGATCGTGCTGATCGTCGAGCTGCTCGGCAGGCCGAACGGTGTCGGCTTCGCGCTCGACGAGCTTTTCCAGACGTTCGACGTTGCCGGCATCCTGGCCTACGGCTTCGCTTTCGCGGCCCTGATGCTGCTGGTGGAAGGGCTTCTGCTGAGGCCCTGGGAAAGCCACGCGAATGCCTGGCGACGCTGAGCTTGCCGTGCGCATCGGGGCCAAATCCTACCCCGCCGCCGGCGGCCGGCGCGCGGTGCTGCGCGACGTCGCCTTCGCGGGCAGGGGCGGGGAAATCCTTGCCCTGCTTGCGCCTTCGGGCTCCGGCAAGACGACGATCCTCCGCATCGTGCTCGGGCTCGATCGCGAATTCGAGGGCGAGGTGGTGCGGCCGGAGGGCCGGCTCGGCGTCATGTTCCAGGAGCCGCGACTGCTGCCGTGGCTGACGGTGGCGGGCAATTTGCGCCTTGTCGGCGGCACGGCGGCGGACATCGCGGGCCTGCTCGCCGCGGTGGGGCTCGCCGGCACCGAGACGCTCCATCCGAAGGCGCTTTCGCTCGGCATGGCGCGGCGCGTCGCACTGGTGCGGGCGCTCCTCGGCAAGCCTCGCATGCTGGTGCTCGACGAGCCGTTCGCCTCGCTCGATCCGCGAGCGGCCGGGGAGCTTGCGGCGCTCGTGGTGCGGGCCGCGCGGCGCGACGGGGCGCTGGTGCTGCTTTCGACGCACGACCTCGACCAGGGGCTCGGGATCGCCGACCGCCTGCTCGTGCTTGCGGGAACGCCGGCGAGCCTCGCCGCCGATTGTCCGACCAGCCAGGCCGGGCGGGCGCCGAACGCGCCGGCGAGACCGCACTTCAAGCAGAAATTGCTGACCCGGTTTCCGTTCCTGAGCGCCGAGCCGGCGCCGGAGGGAGCGCCGTGAGCGGCGGCGTTTGTCGAAATCTGCAATGCGATGCAATGTTTGCTGCTTGGTATCGCTTGCCTTGCGGGCGGTTTTGTTCTTCGATGCGGGAAACGCCGGCAGGAAATTCAATTGCCGAAGCCGGAGGGAAGTCCGATCCATGGTGACAATGCTGCCAAATGCCGAAAAGCGGCTGGTCTCCGGCCGGCGCGCGGTGCTTGGGGCGTTCGCCGCCGCGGTCGGCACGGGGCTTGCGCAACCGGCGGCGGCGCAATCGGTGCCCGCGGGGCCGGCCCACACGCCCTCGCTCACGATCGGCTACGTGCATTGGCTGCACAGCGTGGAGACGATCTCGCTCATCTTCACGCCGGCGGCGAACAACGGACGTGCCGGGGCCGAGGTGGGGATCGACGACAACAACACGACGGGGCGGTTCCTCAACCAGAACTTCGTCCTCGCTCCCGTCGAGGTCCGCACGAACGAGGATCCGGTGGCGGCGCTCAATACGCTGATCGCCAAGGGAATCCGCCTCGTCGTCACCGATCGCCCGGCGGCGGACGTGCTCAAGCTCGCCGATGTGGGCGCCCCGCACGGGGTCACCATCTTCAATGCCGGCGCCGCCGATGACGCGCTGCGCGATGCGGATTGCCGCGGCAACCTCATCCACACTGCGCCGAGCTACAACATGCTCACCGATGCGCTCGCGCAGTACCTGATCTGGAAGCGCTGGCCGCGCTGGTTTCTTGCCTACGGCATGGAGCCCGACGACCTTCTGCTGGCCGACGCTTATCGCCGCTCGGCGAAAATCTTCGGCGCCCACATCGTCGCCGACCGGCAGTACAAGGGGAAGGCGGGCTCGCGCGAGACCGACAGCGGGCTGATCGAGCTGCAGGAGCAGCTTCCCGTCTTTAGCCAGAACGCGCCGAATTACGACGTGATGGTCTGCGCCGACCGGAACTCGGTGTTCGCCGGCTACATGCCGTACCGCACCTGGGACGCGCGGCCGGTGGCGGGCTCGGCCGGGCTGATCCCGACGAGCTGGGACCCGAACAGCATGGAGTTCGGCGGCAAGCAGATGCAGGACCGCTTCGTCGCCTACGCCCACCGCTTCATGACCGCGCTCGACATGAATGCCTGGGTCGCGGTCAGGATGATCGGCACGGCGGCGAGCTATGCCCAGTCGCTCGAGCCGGAGAAGATCATGGCCTATATGCGCGGCCCGGATTTCCAGCTCGGCGCCTATCGCGGCCTCAGCCTCTCGGTCAGGGATTGGGACGGGCAGGTGCGCCAGGCAATCCTGCTCTCCGATTCCGGCCGCACCGTCGTCTCGATGTCGCCGCAGCCGGGATTCCTGCACCAGCGCACCGTTCTCGACACGCTCGGCACCGACAAGCCGGAAACCAAGTGCAAACTCTCCATGGCAAGCAAGGGATAAGCTATGACCACGCGGCGTTCCGTCCTGATCGGGCTTCCGCTCGCCGTTCTTGCGACGGTTCCCGCCGAGGCTGCCATCAGCTTCATGGCCTATGCGTCGAACGAGAAGGACAACACGGTCAGCGTCTTGGATCTCTCGCAGATGAAGACGGTGAAGACCGTGCCGACCGGACAGCGGCCGCGCGGCATGGCGCTGACGAGCGATGGCGGCCGGCTTCTCGTCTGCCTCGGCGATTCGAACCGCATCGACATCTACGACACCAAGAGCTGGAAGGTGATCGGTTCGATCAACACGCCGGACCCCGAATACGCGGCGCTGCGCGAGCCCGAGAACAATCCGCTCTTCGTCTCCAACGAGAACAACGCCTTGGTGACGGCCTGGGACATCGACACCCAGAAGATGCTGTGGCAGATGCCGACCGGGGTCGAGCCCGAGGGGATGGGGGTGAACCCGAGCGGAGAGCTCATCTGCAATACGACCGAGACCACGAGCATGGCGCAGTTCTTCCTGACCGCCACAGGGAAGAACGTCGCCAACGTGCTGGTGCCGCCGCGGCCGCGCTGGGCCGCCTTCACGCATGACGGAAGCGAGGTCTGGGTCTCCTCCGAGCTCGGCGGGGCGGTGACGGTGATCGACGCCAAGACCTTCAAGGTCCTCGATACGATCCGCTTCGCCGTGCAGGGGCTGCGCAGCACCTTCATCCAACCGGTCGGCATCAGCATCACGAAGGACGACAAGCTCGCCTTCGTCTGCCTCGGCCCGGCCAACCGCGTTGCGGTGGTGAACGTGCCCGAGCGCAAGGTGCTCCAATATGTCTCGACCGGGAGCAAGAAGTTCGATGCGAAGGTCAAGAAATACCTGCTGGTCGGGCAGCGGCCCTGGCATGCCGACTTCACGCCGGACGAGAAATATCTCCTGACTGCCAACGGCCTCTCGAACGACGTCTCCGTGATCGACGTCGCCGGCTTGCGCGTGATCAACACCATCCCGGTCGGGCAGCAGCCATGGATGGTCCTGGTCTCGCCGAGCTGAAGGCGAATTCCGCCCGCCAGGCGCTGCCGCCCGGCCGGGAAGCGGCTGCGCTCAGCGTCGAAAGGGTGAGCCATTCCTACGGCGAGCGGCGCGCGCTCGACGATGTGAGCCTGACGGTCGCGCGCGGCGGGTTCACCGCGCTGCTCGGCCTCAACGGGGCGGGGAAGACGACGCTCTTCTCGCTCATCACCCGCCTCTTCGACACGCGGCACGGCAGGATCTGCGTGCAGGGCTTCGACGTTTCGCTTCATCCGAGCGCGGCACTCGCCGAGCTTGGCGTCGTGTTCCAGGCGCGCACCCTCGATCTCGACCTCACCGTGCGGGACAACCTTCTCTTTCACGCGGCCCTGCACGGGATGGGGCTCAAGCGAGCGCGGGCACGCGCCGAGGCGGTGCTCGACGATGTCGATCTCGCCGATCGGGCGCGGGACAAGGCGCGGCGGCTCTCGGGGGGGCAGATGCGCCGCGTCGAGATCGCGCGGGCGCTGCTGCACGAGCCGAGCGTCCTCGTTCTCGACGAGCCGACGGTCGGCCTCGACGTCGCCTCCAAGGCGACGATCATCGACCAGGTGCGCGGGCTCTCCCGCGCGCGCTTCGTCGCCGTGCTCTGGGCGACGCACCTGCTCGACGAGATCGAGCCGGGCGACCAGGTCGTGGTGCTGCACCAGGGAAAGGTGCTCGCCTCGGGCGAGATGGCGGAGATCATCGCCGCCGCGGGTGCGGCGGATCTCCGCTCGGCCTTCCGCGCGCTGACCGGCACCGCGCCCCCGGCGCGGGAGGCCGAGGAAGAGGGGGCATGAGCGCGAGCGCGGCCGCGAGCGGGCGCGAGCACCACGGGCTCACGCTCGGAGGGTACGCGATCTGCATGCGCGGGGTGATGTGGCGCGAGGCGCTGCGCTTCATCCATCAGCGCGGGCGCTTCCTTGCCGCCCTCGTCCGCCCGCTGGTCTGGCTCGTCATCTTCGCCGCCGGCTGGCGCGAGGTGCTCGGCGTCTCGATCATGCCGCCCTATCACACGTACATCCTCTACAGCACCTATGTCGTGCCGGGGCTCTTGGCGATGATCCAATTCTTCTACGGCATGCAGTCCTCGCTCTCGATGGTCTACGACCGTGAGATGGGCAATATGCGCGTGCTGCTGGTGAGCCCCTTCCCGCGCTGGTTCCTGCTCGTCTCGCGGCTCACCGCGAGCACCGCGATCTCGGTGATCCAGTGCTACGCCTTCCTGATCCTCGCCTGGCTCTGGGGCGTCGATTTGCCGGAGGGAGGCTGGCTTTCGGTGCTGCCCGCGCTCGTTCTCGCGGGATTCATGCTGGGCGCGATGGGGATGGTCCTTTCCTCGCTGATCCGCCAGCTCGAGAACTTCGCGGGCGTCATGAACTTCGTGATCTTTCCGCTCTTCTTCGCTTCCTCCGCGCTCTATCCGCTGTGGCAGGTGCAGCAATCGAGCCCGATCCTCTACCAGGCCTGCCTGCTGAACCCCTTCACCTATGCGGTCGAGCTCGAGCGCTTCTGCCTCTATTGGACCTGGAACCCGACCGCGCTTGCGGTCGTCCTCGGTTGCACCGTCCTCTTCACGGCAGCGGCGATACTGGCCTACGACCCGGCGCGCGGGCTGATGGCGCGCCGCCCAGGGACCGGCGGATGAAGCACCGGCGGATGAAGGCGCGGGCGGCGGTTTGCGCGCTGGCGCTGCTGCTGGCGCTGCTGCTGGCGGGCGGCCGGGTGGCGGTCGCCGGCGCGGCGTCTCCCGCGACCGCGGCACTCGACCCCGATTGGCCCTGCGAGCAGATCAAGATCGACCATATGTCGCTTGCCACCATGTGGGGCGGGCCGCCGCTCGGGAAATTCCTGGCCGACTGGCAGAAATATCCCGCCGCCGCCGCGCTCGCGCAGCACCTCGCGGAGCGGCGCGTGCCGGTCGCCGAGGCCGAGGCGGAGATCGAGGCCTTCGCGAAGGCGGAAGGCACCGAGCGGGAGACGGAGCTTCTGGCCTTCATGGGCGGGCTCTTCTCGCTGCTCGACCAGGAGCGGTTCGCGGTCGTCGAGGGCCTCGATCGCTTCGGGGCGCGGCAGATGAGCTACGCGGCGCAGATCCGGGCGGAGATCATTGCCTTGCAGGATGCGCAGGACGCCGCCAAGCCGGACCAGAAGAAGATCGCGGCGCTCTCGCAGCAGGTCTATTGGGACACGCGGGTATTCGCCGATCGGCGGAGCATGATGTCCTACGCGTGCTTCGTGCCCGACGAGATCGAGCACCGCATGTTCGTGCTGGCGGGGACGACGGCGAACCTGCTGCCCTGACTGCGCGATTTCGGGTTGACGGCGGAAGCGGCGGCGCACAAGGATCCGCTCTTTCCGGAGCGCGGCGCGGATGGCACCTCGAGGGCTCGCCCGCGCGCTCGTCTTCTGCCGGAGCTTCATGCCGCCATGTCCGTGACCGCGACGCCGATCCCGCTTCTTTCCGACAATTATGCCTGGCTGCTCGAGGATGCCGAGACCGGCGCGGTGGCGGTGGTCGATCCCGCCGAGGCCGAGCCGTGCCGCGCTGCCGTCGCCGCTTCCGGCGGGCGGCTCGACCTCATCCTGCTCACCCATCACCATGACGACCACATCCTCGGCACCGACGCGCTGCGCGCGGCGTTCGGCTGCCCGGTCTTCGGCGCGCGAGCCGACATGCGCCGCCTGCCGGCGCTCGACCGGGCGTTGATCGAGAACGATGCGGTTGAGCTGGGCGCGGCCAAGGCGCGCGTGATCGACACGCCCGGGCATACGCGCGGCCATATCGCGTTCTATTTTGCCGCCGGGCCGGTGCTCGCCTGCGGTGACACGCTGTTCAGCCTGGGGTGCGGAAGGCTGATCGAGGGAACGGCGGAGGAGATGTTCGCGAGCCTCGGCAAGCTCGCCGCGCTGCCGGACGATACGCTCGTCTGCTGCGGGCACGAATATACCGAGCAGAACGGACGCTTCGCGCTTTCCGTCGACCCCGCGAACGCGGCGCTGCTGCGCCGCTTCGATGAGGTGCGCCGCCTCAGGGCGGGCGGCAAGCCGACGCTTCCGGTGCGGCTCGCCGTGGAGCGGGAGACCAATCCCTTCCTGCGCGCCACTTCGGCGCTCGATTTTGCGCGCCTGCGCGCGGCGAAGGACGTCTTCAGGGGTTGACCATCGGCGTTCGGAGCCTGCGTCCGCTCTAGCTGTTTGTCTTCTCGCGTGATTCACGTCTTCGGTCCATCGACCTCCGGCGATCACGCTTTGGAGCGTGATCGCCGAAGGTGGAATCACCAAAGGCGTGAATCACGCGGGAAAACAAAGACCTAGAGCGGGATGCGTGAGCCGAAGCGAACGCATCCTGCTCTAGCACGCCGCCCCGGCCCAACGACAGCCGGCGACCCACCGCGCCCAGGCAACCGTGAGCGCGTAGAGGTTGGCGGCAAGCCATTCGGCGTTCGTCCGAGTGAGCTGCTTCAGGTTCGGCGGATAGGTCGGCAGCGTGACCTGCTTTTCGGTAGGGATGAGAGCGAGCGCGCCCCCGTTGGCGGGCCCATACGCGATGTGCTCGGCAAAGATCGCCTGCTGCTTCGCCCGCATCGCGAAAGCGATGAACTTCGCCGCTTCGGCAGCATCGGGTGCTCCTTTGGGAACGGCCCATCCTTCCCATTGGTACAGCCCCTGATTCCACTCGAGGTGGAAGGGCGCTCCGCCAGCGACGCCGCCCTCGAGGCGGTCGTTCCGCCCCTGGATCAGATCGACCGCGCCATCCCGCATCAGCTGCTCCTGCTGGGCACCGCTCGTCCACCAGACTTCGACGTGCGGCTTGATCTCGCTCAGCTTCAACAGCGCGCGCTCGATATCGAGCGGATAGAGTTCGTCGGCCGGCACGCCGTCGGCGAGCAGGGCGAACTCGAGCGGCCCGTAGCCGATCCCGCTCATGGCGCGGCGCCCCGGAAAGCGCGCGACGTCCCAGAAATCGGCCCAGCTCTTCGGTCCCTGCCCGGCCGGCCATTTTCGCGTGCTGTAAGCCATGATGGTGGCGCGCGCGCCAATCCCGACGCCGTAGGGCGTGAGGGCACCCTCGAGCATGCCGGCGGTGTCCATGCCGCTGGTGTCGATGGGCTGCAAGAGCCCGGTCTTGCCGCCGAGATACATCAGATAGTCGGGGAGCTCGGTGACATCCCATTGCACGTTGTGCGCAAGCTCCGCGGCGTCCAGTTGACTGAGCGGCTGAGGGAGCGGTAGGGAAGGCCGCGACGTGAACCGCACCGCCGTTCCCGTGGCCGCCTGGAACGGTGCGTAGAAGGCCGCGCGTGCCGCTTCCTGCCACTCCCCGCCGGGATCGGCCACGATGAGAGTTGGCGCCGCGCCGGCGCTGCCGGTGGAGAAGATTCCGGACGCCGCCGCGACGAAGCCGAGCGAGCTGTGGCGAAGGAATTTCCGGCGAGTAGGACGGTACGAATTCATTTTTCCTCCCTCGCTCGATCCTGATACCGGGATCCGACGAGCGCCAACGGGTTCTCGCCCGCAACTCACGCCGAAGGCCGGTGCAGCGGGGCGGGGACGCCCGCAATAGCTGGGGTGGTGCCCTTCGATTTTGCAGGTATGGAAGGCAGCGAACGGCCGGCCCCGCTCTGACGCCCAAGCTCCGCTCCGCGGGTCGCGCCGCACCGCAGCGGACGCCGTCCCGACCGGATAGGCTTGATCGGGAGAGATTGCTTGCCAATCACGAACAAAGGCTCTGGTCAGCGCGCCGCTACGGTGACAGAATAGCGCGTTGAGACGGCCTTCCAAGCAATCAATGACAAGGGGGAAATGCGATGGCACTCCGCGAGCAGCTCAACGCCAGCGTGGCCAACGTCGGACTGGCGGTGCTCGGCCTCTCAGCTTTCATTTGCGTCGGCGCCGCGACCGCGCTGGCGCAGTCCACGCCGAGCCCGTCGGACTTCCTCAACGCCGCCAGCGATCCGGCCAACTGGATCCTTCCGGCGAAGAGCTATTCCGGCAATCACTACACCCCGGCAAGCCAGATCACGCCCGCGAACGTCGCCGGGCTGCATCTCGCCTGGAAGACGACGCTGGACGACCCGGGCCCGATGGAGACCTCGCCGATCGTTTATGACGGTACGATGTACGTCACGACGGCGCACGACCATGTCTATGCCCTCGACGCCGCCACCGGCAAGGTGAAGTGGGAATTCACCTACAGCCCGCACGTTATCGCCTTCGCTGCGAACCGCGGGATCGCGCTGCTCGACGGCAACGTCTATTTCGGCACGCTCGACGGCCACCTGATCGCGCTCAACGCCGCCACCGGGCAGAAGGTGTGGGACAAGGTGACGGTCGCGGATACCGCGAACTCCTTCTACACCATGGCGCCGGTTCCCTATCACGATCCGACCACCGGGCAGGAATGGCTCCTGATGGGCGTCTCGAACGGCGACTGGGGCGGCAACGGCAACATCACCGCGTACAATCCGCAGGACGGCAGCGCGATCTGGAGCTGGAGCTCGATCCCCGGCCCGGGCGAGCCCAATCATGACAGCTGGGGCGGCGATTCCTGGAAGCGCGCCGGCGGTGCCTTGTGGACCGGCATCACCATCGATCCTGCGACGCAGACGATGTATCTCAATGTCGGCAACCCGACGCCGGACTTCCTCGCGACCGTGCGGCCCGGCGACAATCTCTATACGGATTCGATGGTCGCGCTCGACATCTCGGGCACCCAGCCGAAGCTGAAATGGTACCACCAGTTCATCCCGCACGACACGCATGACTGGGATCCGACGATGCAGCCGATTCTCTTCACCGGCAAGGTCGGCAACGCCGAGGAGGAGCTCGTCGCGACCGGCGACAAGGCCGGCAATTTCTGGCTCCTCGATGCCGCCACCGGCGCGCTCGTGGACCACACCGCGGTCAGCTTCCAGAAGGGCCAGGATACGCAGCCGAGCCTCGCCGGCAACTATGCCTGCCCGAACACGCTGGGCGGCGTCGAGTACCAGGGTGGTTCCTATGATCCCGCGACCAACGCCGTTCTGCTGCCGAGCCAGAACGAGTGCGGCTTCTGGACCTCGACCAAGGACGCCGTCTATGTCGCCGGCCAGTTCTATCTCGGCGGCGCATTTCCGAAGCTGGTCGGGCCGAACACCGGCCAGATGAATGCGATCGACGTCTCGACGGGCGTCTTCGAATGGCGCCATCATTTCGACCTGCCGAACTATGGCGGCGCGCTCACCACCGCCTCGGGCCTGGTGTTCTCGGGCAATCTCGGCGGCACCGAGAACGCCTTCGACGCGCAGACCGGCAATATCCTGTGGAGCTATGACACCGGGGCCTATATCCAGGCGCCGAGCGAGGCCTACGAGGCGAATGGCCAGGAATACATCGTCGTCGCCTCGGGCGCGGCCGGCAACGCGGCGATCCCCGAACTGCCCGCCACCGGCCAGTCCGCGATCGTCAGTGCCTTCACGCTGAAATAGGCCGCCCATCGCGAAAGGCCGCGCCAGACAATCACGCAAGAAGAGCAGGTAAGAACGTCATAATGCGATCGATCTCCTCGAACGGTTCGATTCCGGCCCGGGTAACCGGGCCGGACTTTTTTCTGCCGGTGGAGTGGCTCGTGGCCCTGGGCCTGATCGCCGCTGCCGCTTTCCCGCCGCCGGCTCGAGCGGCACAGATGAGCGATCATCGGACGGCGGTCTCCGCGTTGTCGGACGTGCAGGTGGCGATCGACGAAATCGTCAATGCGGATCAGAGCAATTCCACCAACAAGCAAACCTTCTATCGGGCCAGCCAGCGCGCGATCAACGCGCTCGAAGGCGCGCACGGCCCGGAATACGTGGCGGCCGCCGGCACCGCGGGCGACGCGGCCGGCGCGCTCGGACATCTGGACGCGCTGCTCGACCGCAAGGCAACGCCCGTCTGGGCAGCCCCACTCGACGGCGCGGAGGCGAATATCCGCGCCGCCGTCGCGTACCTGGCGGATACGCGGCATGCGCGCGACCTGATGGCCTACGACATCGCCGTTTCACGCGCGCTCGATTATCTGCTGGTTGCGCGGGGCGGTCCCACGGAGCTCGGCGTGTTCGGCGGGCTGCGAGGCGTGCTCGCCAATACCGTCCTGGGCGTGCCCGACGGCGCGACGATCGCCGATGGATGCGCCGAACCATCCGCGGCGCCCTCCTACGGCGTCCATGACGGGTATGTCGCCTGGGTTGCGATGCCGGCAGGCGAGGGCACGCATGTCCTGGTGGAGAACGCAGGCGAGCAATCCATCGTCGTGCGCAATGGCATGATCATACTTCCGACCGCGGCCGCTTCCGTGGTCGCGCAGGAATGCAGCCGCCACGCCGAGATCCGGCCCGCATCGCCCGCTCAAGCGACGGCGACCGCCGCCCTCTCGCATCCCGCGAAACCCGCGGCGGCCGCCGTGCCCGCCCTCTACACCAGGGCGCAGGCGGAGGCAGGCGCGCAGGTCTTCGCTACGCAATGCGTCCTGTGCCACGGGGCGAATCTACAGGGAACCGCGGCGCCGTCGGTGGCGGGGACCGACTTCCTGAACACCGCCAAGCACAATGGGTGGACGCTCGAGGTCATCCGCTACGTCGTCTTCAACGACATGCCGTTCAATGCTCCGGGCTCGCTCTCGCCCACCGAGTATGCCGACGTGCTGGCCTTCCTCCTCGCCTCGGACTGCTATCCGGCCGGCAGCACGCCCTTCCCGACGGCGGAGGATCCCGCCTTTGCCGGCATCAAGCTCGGCCCCGTCCCGGGAGAGCACGGCAATGAGAACAAATTCGGCGTGTGCGGCGTGAGCTGATCTTTGAGCGAAGCGGGACGGCCGGAAGCGGCCGCGGCGGCCGAGCCTATCGATCTGAAGAGATTGCGCGGCCGAGGCGGGCGAGAGCGTCGCGCAGCGCGCCCTCGGGGATGCCGGCGAGACGCGCGGCGAGTGCCGCTTCTGTTACGGGCCGCGGCGGTTTGGGCGGCGGGGCGGATGGCGGGGCAGAAACCGGAACCTGATGGAAGCGGAGCCGGCTGACGAGCGGGCGGCCGACATGGGCGTTGATGCGCTCGATGAGCTTCGGCGCGAGATGCTGCAGCTCGAGCGCAACGGGACCGGCGCAGGCGAGCGAGAGCGTGCCGGAGGCGCAGCGCTCGGGCGCGGTGACGGCGGCGAGCGCGGGCCCGACGATTGCGTCCCAATCCATCAGAAGGCGTGCTGCCATGGGCGAGCGGCGGCGGAACGCGGTGCGCGTCACGGCGGGAAGGAGTGCTGCGAGCGGGCGCGAGCCGTAAGGGTGGCGCTCCGCCGCCTTGTCGGGTTTCTGCCCTGCCGCCATACCGGCTCCCATGCCCGCAAACGCCTCCGATGCGCGCGCGCTGCTCCGCTGGTACGATAGGCACCGGCGTGAGCTTCCCTGGCGTGCGCCGCCCGGAGCGACCCAAGATCCCTACCGCGTGTGGCTGAGCGAAGTGATGCTGCAGCAGACGACGGCCGCGGCGGTGGTACCCTATTTCGAGCGGTTCATCGAGCGTTTCCCGACCCTCGGCGCACTTGCTGCGGCGCCGGAGACGGAGGTGCTCGCGGCGTGGGCGGGGCTTGGATACTACTCGCGCGCGCGGAACCTGCACCGCACGGCCCGCGCGGTGGCTGAGCGGGGGCTGCCGCGCGAGCCCGCGGGGCTTGCGGCGCTGCCCGGGATCGGGGGGTATACGGCCGCCGCGGTCGCGGCGATCGCCTTCGGGGCGCCGGTGGTACCGGTGGACGGGAATGTGATCCGCGTGCTGGCGCGGCGGCATGCCGTGACCGAGCCCTTGCCCGGCGCGATGGGGGCGATCCGCGCGGCGGCGGAGGCGCTCGCGGGGGAGCCGGCGGTGCGGCGCCGGGCGGGGGATTTCGCGCAGGCGCTGTTCGATCTCGGGGCGGGGATCTGCACGCCTGCGGCGCCCGCGTGCCTGCTCTGCCCGTGGGAGCGAAGCTGTGCGGCGAACGAAGCCGGGATCGCGGAAAGCCTGCCGCGCAGGCCGCCGAAGCGGGCGCGGCCGCATCGCTATGGCGCGCATTTCTGGCTGGTCGATGGGGCGGGGCGGGTGCTTCTGCGCCGCCGGCCGGAGGCGGGGCTGCTGGGCGGGATGACCGAGCTGCCGGGCACGGCGTGGCGTGAGGAGAAGTGGCGGGAGGCCGAGGCGCTGGCGGCGGCGCCGATGCACGCTTCCTGGCGGAAGCTTGGGGAAGTGCAGCACGGGTTCACGCATTTCACGCTTTCGCTCGAGGTGTTTGCCGCGAGCGTGGCGAAGATCCGGGCCGAGGGATTCCTCCGGCCCGCGGAGGGGCTGGGGGATGAAGCGCTGCCTTCGGTGATGCGCAAATGCGTGGGGCTCGCCCGCGCTGCTATCCTCCCGCCATGAGAGAACCCCCGCCCGAGCTTCTGACGCCCGAGGAGATGGGCAGGGCCGACGAGGCGACGATCGCGGGCGGGATTCCCGGTATCGCGCTCATGGAGAATGCCGGGCGGGCGGTTGCACGGGCTGTCGCGCGGCGCTTCGCGCCTTGCCGCACGCTCGTGCTTTGCGGGCCGGGGAACAATGGCGGGGATGGGTATGTCACGGCGCGGCGGCTCGGCGAGATGGGCTGGCCGGTCGCGGTGGCGGCACTCGCCGCGCCACGGGAGGGGACGGACGCGGCGCTGGCGGCGGCGCGCTGGCGCGGGCCGCGTGCGGATTTTTCGGCCACGGCGGCCGACCGGGCGGAGCTGGTGATCGACGCCGTGTTCGGGGCGGGGCTCTCGCGCGCGGTGGAAGGGAAGGCGGCGGATGCGCTCAGCGCCGCGCGGCTGGTGGCGGCCGTGGACGTGCCGAGCGGGGTCGAGGGCGCGAGCGGGGCGGTGCTGGGCTTCGCGCCGTCGGCCGCGCTGACGGTGACGTTCTTCCGGCGCAAGCCCGGGCACCTGCTGCTCCCGGGCCGGGTGCGATGCGGGGCGCTGATCCTGGCCGGGATCGGGACGCCGGAGAGCGTTCTGGAGACGGTGCGGCCGCGCGCTTTCGCCAACGGGCCTGCAATTTGGCTTCTGCCGGCCCCGGGGCCGGAAACGCACAAATGGAGCCGCGGCAGCGTCACCGTGCTGGGCGGGGCGGCGATGACGGGGGCGGCGCGGCTCGCGGCCGCAGGCGCGCGGCGGGCGGGAGCGGGGCTGGTGACGATCGCCGCACCGGCGGCGAGTGCGGCGATCTATCGCGCGGGCACGGCGGGGGTGATCGTGAGCGAGGCGCCGCTTGCGGAGCTGCTCGGCGACGCGCGGCGGGCGGTGTTCGTGTGCGGGCCAGGGCTCGGGATCGAGGCGGCGCGGGCGGCGCTGCCCGTGCTGCTCGGCGCGGGGCGGGTGGTGGTTGCGGATGCGGATGCGCTGACGGCGTTCGCGGGCGCGCCGGAGGGGCTGAAGGGGGCGGCGGTGATCACGCCGCACGCGGGGGAGTTCGCGCGCCTCTTCGGGGAAGCGGGACCGGACCGGCTGGCGGCGGCGCGGGCCGCGGCGGCGCGCACGGGCGCGGTGGTGGTGCTGAAGGGCGCCGATACGGTGATCGCGGCGCCGGACGGGTGGGTGGCGATCAATGCTTCGGCGCCGCCGGATCTGGCGAGCGCGGGCACCGGCGATGTGCTGGCGGGCGTGATCGCGGGGCTGCTCGCGCAGGGAATGGGCGCGCGAGAGGCCGCGGCGGCGGGGGTCTATCTCCACGGGGCGGCGGCGGCGGTGGTGGGGCCGGGGCTGATCGCGGAGGATTTGCCGGAGGCGATCCCGCGGGCGATGAGGGAAGCGAGGGAGGAGGGCGAGGAATGGCGGAGATCGGGTTCATAGGGCTCGGCAACATGGGCGGGCCGATGGCGGCGAATTTGCGCGCGGCGGGGCATGCGGTGAGGGGATTCGACGTCGTTTCGGAGGCGTGCGCGGCGGCCGAGGCTGCCGGAATTCGCATCGCGAACGATGTTGCGGCGGCGATGGCGGGGGCGGAGATCGTCATCACCATGCTGCCGGCGGGAGCGGACGTGCTGGGCGTTTTTCGCGGCGCACCAGGGGGTGCGCTATGGATTGACTGCTCGACGATCGACGTCGCGAGCGCGCGCGAGCTGGAAGATGCGGCCCGTGCCACGGGCGCGCGCGCTATCGATGCGCCGGTTTCGGGTGGGGTCGCGGGGGCGCGGGCGGGGACGCTCACCTTCATGGTGGGAGGCGAGGCGGAGGCTTTCAACCAGGCCCGCCCGGTGCTCGCTTCGATGGGCAAGCGGATCGTCCATTGCGGCGGGCCGGGGGCGGGGCAGGCGGCGAAGCTCTGCAACAACCTCATCCTTGGGATCTCGATGATCGGCGTCGCCGAGGCCTTCGTACTCGCCGAGCGGCTCGGGCTGGCGGCGGAAGCGCTGTTCGAGGTCGTCTCGTCCTCGTCGGGGCAGTGCTGGGCGGTGACGAACTACTGCCCGGTGCCGGGGCTGGTGCCGGCGAGCCCGGCCAATCACGGGTTCAAGCCGGGATTCGCGACGAAGCTGATGCTGAAGGACCTCCGGCTTGCGGCGGGGGCGGCGGCGGAGACGGGTGCGGCGAGCCGGCTCGGCGCCGAGGCGGTGGCGATGTTCGGCCAATTCGCGGAGGGCGGGCACGGGGACGAGGATTTTTCCGCGATCATCAATTTCGTGCGGGAGTTGCCCGGGGGCTGACGGCGACGCAGGGGTGAAATGTCGCGCAATGAGAAGTGAGCGTGCGGCGGCAATGCGCTAGGATGGGGCCTTCCGAGGAAGGCAAGCGATGGCGAAGCAGAGCTTGATGAACGAGCCGGCGGCGCCGGCCGGCCTGTTCGACTGGGCGAGGCGGCGGCTGGCGAGCGTATGGCGCGATATCGCCGCGAGCCCGCTCGACGAGGCCGAGCCGCCGATCGCGGCGCAGATGCGCGCCTGCCTCGACGGGCGGGGCGGCGAAGTGAGCGTGCGCAACCGCGCGGCACGGCTGGCGGGCACCTACCTGATGCTCGACGCGGCCGGGCAAAGGGGCTTCCTCGAGACGTTGGCCGGGTTCGATTCCGATCCCGACGCGGTCGCGGCGGCGTATCAGACGCTGGAGGCGGCGACCGACCCGGCCGAGCGCGCGGGGGCGACGGCGGCGCTCCGCCGCGTGCTCGAGGCGCCGCGGCTCAAGCTACTGCGGCAGTTCACCTCGATCCCGAACGGGGTGAAGTTCCTCGTCGATCTCAGGGCGACGCTCAAGCAGTCGAACGGTGGCTCGCATCTGCTCGCCGCGCTCGAATCGGACCTGCACGGGCTGCTCGCGAGCTGGTTCGATGTGGGGTTCCTCGAGCTTCGCCGCATCGACTGGTCGAGCCCGGCCTCGCTGCTCGAGCGGCTGGTCGGCTACGAGGCGGTGCACTCGATCCGCTCCTGGCGCGATCTCAAGAACCGGCTCGATTCGGACCGGCGCTGCTATGCCTTCTTCCATCCGCGCATGCCCGACGAGCCGCTGATCTTCGTCGAGGTGGCGCTGGTGCAGGGGCTCGCGGAATCGGTGCAGAAGCTGCTCGACGAGAAGGCGCCGCTGCTCGACCCGCACACGGCGGACACGGCGATTTTCTACTCGATCAGCAATTGCCAGCGCGGGCTTGCGGGGATCAGCTTCGGAAACTTCCTGATCAAGCGCGTGGTCGATGAGCTGACGCACGAGTTCCGCAACCTCCGGACGTTCGCGACACTTTCGCCGGTGCCGGGATTCCGCCGCTGGCTCGACGAGCTGCTCGCGGGCGACACGGCGGCGCTGTTCTCGACCGAGGAGGCGGCGAGCCTGCGCACGGCCGCGCCGGCGGACCGGCCGGCGGCGGAGACTGGGGGCGCGGCGCTCGCTTCGATTCTCGCGCGGCGCTCCTGGTGGCGCGATGGGGCGATGCTGCGGGCGGCGGAGCCGGTGCTGCGGCGGTTCTGCGCGCGCTACCTGCTGGTCGAGAGCAACGGGACGCGGGCCTTGGATCCGGTTGCCAACTTCCATCTCTCGAACGGGGCGCGGCTGGAGCGGATCAACATGCTGGCCGACGTCTCCGAGCGCGGGGTGAAGGAGGGGGCGACGCTGATGGTGAACTATCTCTACGATCCCGAGAAGATCGAGGAATGGCACGAGGATTATGTGGGGGCCGGCAAGCGCAACGCTTCCACGGCGGTGCGCAAATTGCTCCGCGGCTGGGCTTGAGAAAATGAACGTTCCGGGGATTGCGATCGCGGAGGATCCGACCGGGGCGCGGCGGCTCGCGATCCTCAAGGAGATCGAGCGCAAGCTGCTCTGGCTCTCGGCCTGGGCGATCCACAACGCGAACCATGTGCGGCCCAATCGCGACGGGCTCAAGGTGGGCGGGCACCAGGCTTCGTCGTCGTCGGTGATATCGATCATGACCGCGCTCTATTTCGCGGCGTTGCGGCCGGAGGACCGGGTGGCGGTGAAGCCGCACGCGGGGCCGGTGTTCCATGCGGCCAACTATCTCCTCGGGCGCGAGAGAAGCACGCCGCTCGAGCGGCTGCGCGCGTTCGGCGGCGCGCAATCCTATCCGAGCCGCGCGCGCGATGGCGCGGAGGTGGATTTCTCGACCGGGTCGGTCGGGCTCGGCGTGGCGCTGACCAGCTTTTCGGCGATGATGCAGGACTACGTCCATCGCCATGGCTTGGCGCGCGCGGACGTGCCGGCGGGGCGCTCGATCGCGCTCGCCGGGGACGCGGAGCTGGACGAGGGCAATATCTACGAGGCGCTGCTCGAAGGCTGGAAGCACGATGTGCGCGATCTCTGGTGGATCATCGACTACAACCGCCAGAGCCTCGATTCGGTTGTGCCGGACAGGCTTTTCGGCCGCATCGAGGGCCTGTTCCGTGACATGGGTTGGAACGTCGTCACGCTGAAATACGGGCGTAAGCTCGGCGCGGCCTTCGCCCGCCCGGGCGGGGAGAATTTGCGGCGCTGGATCGACGATTGTCCGAACAGCCTCTATTCCGCGCTCACCTTCCAGGGCGGGGCAGCCTGGCGGGCGGCGCTGCTCGCCGATCTCGGGCGCGATGCATCGTTGCGGGCAATTATCGATCCGCTCGCCGATTCCGAGCTCGGCGAGCTGATGACCAACCTCGGCGGGCACGACCTTGCGTACATCATCGACACGCTCGAGGCCGCTTCGGCGGCGGGCGATCAGCCTACCTGCTTCATCGCCTACACGATCAAGGGGATGGGCCTGCCGTTCGCGGGCCACAAGGACAACCATTCGGGGCTGATGACCGCGGAGCAGATGGAGAGCTTTCGCGCCAGCATGCAGATCCGGCCCGGGCACGAATGGGACATCGCCGAGGGGCTCGCGGTTTCGGAGGGCGAGCTTCGGCGGTTCATCGCCGAGGTGCCGTTTGCGCGGAAGCTCGCGCCCGAGGGCCGCGCGCTCGCCGCACCGGTGATTGCGGTGCCGGAGAGGCTTCCGGCGCCGGGCGGCATCGGGAGAAAAATCTCGACGCAGACGGGATTCGGCGA